>CAZTCX010000022.1:0-31862 GCA_964612515.1 uncultured Lentimicrobiaceae bacterium
GCGGAGAGTGAGGGATTCGAACCCCCGGACCCGTGAGGGCCAACGGTTTTCAAGACCGCCGCGATCGACCACTCTGCCAACTCTCCGCGGCAAAAGTATATCTTTTTTGATCTTTACAATGAAAATAAAATAAAGAAGTTAAAGGAAGAGGCTCTCAGATTGTCCGTTTTGCTGCTGTCGGGTTGTCAACCGCATCTATCCAACAACTTGAAAACCTGACAACCTTGTAACTTAAAACTTCTTCACTTTCTGCCGTAAACTGAACATTAAGAGCCAAATACTTATTTATTTCCTGTAAAAAGAAATCATTAAAATACTTTTGGATTCGATGTTTCAAAAATCCATACTATGATAAAAAGATTTGTAATACTGCTTGCCATTTTTAGTTTGGCCACTCATTTTACGATGGCTCAGGATGGCAAATATGTCCTGGCACAGCTTTTTTATGCTAAATTTTATTCACCTGTCGATGGTCCTTATCTGGAAACATATCTGTCGGTGGTAGGCAATACCGTTAATTACCAGCCGCTGCCCGAAGGAGGCTTTCAGGGTAAAATAGCGGTGTCGATGATCTTTACCAAAGATGGCGCTGTGGCAAATTTTGATAAATATGAGTTGTTAAGTCCGGTCGTGGATGATACTTCCAACATCAATTTTAACTTCCTGGATCAGCAGCGTTTTAGTATTCCCAATGGAGTTTATGATTTTGAGATTACCATCAACGATCAGGGCAGTGATAAGCCTCCATATTCCACAACCCAAACCATCGAGATAAACTTCCCACCCGATGAGGTATCTGTTTCGGGAATACAGTTGGTGGAGTCGTACGAGCCTACTACCAAAGAAAATATCCTGAGCAAAAGCGGCTACGATCTGGTGCCTTACGTTTACAATTTTCTCCCGGGCAAGGTAAGCACACTTACTTTTTACACCGAAATTTATAACGCCTCAAAGAAGTTTGGGGAGGGCGAACCCTTTTTGATCAATTATTTTGTGGAGTCGTACGAGTCAGGAAAGAAACTCAATAAGTTAGCCCGTTTCAAGCGCGAATCAGCCAAGCCTGTAAATATCTTGTTTGCAAATTTTAACATCGCACAGCTTGCTTCCGGCAACTACAATCTAGTGGTAGAGGTGCGCAACCGCGACAACGAAGTGATTGCCACAAATAAATTGTTTTTCCAGCGCAGCAATCCCGATGTGGCCATCGATTTTTCTGACTATGCCGCCGCATCCACACAAAACTCTTTCGTGGCGCGCATCACAAGTAAAGATACGCTCAGGCAGTACATCGATTATCTGATTCCCGTTGCTACCGATATTGAACTTAAATTTATAACCTACCAAATACAAAAAGGTGATGCCAGCCTACAGACGATGCAAAGCTTCTTTCTGAACTTTTGGCTCGATCGCAGCGAAGCTGACCCCGAATATGCATGGCGAAAATACCTGAGCGCCATTGAGGTGGTCAATGATCAGTTTGGCGCGCCCGGTACCAAGGGCCAGAAAGGTTATCAAACCGATATGGGGCGCATCTTCCTGAAATATGGTCCGCCCAATACCATCAGCGACCAGCCGTATGCAGCAAGCACCAGCGGCTTGACTATCAACGACGGTGGTGAGCCAGGTTACGATGCTGGCTCTGTACCTTATCAGATTTGGCATTATTACACCATCGACAACCAGCGCAACCGCAAGTTTGTGTTTGCTAATATTCACCTCGCTCTTAATAATTACAAACTCATCCATAGCAATATGCCGGGCGAGATAAGCAACGAAAATTGGCAGGCCGAAATGCACAACCGTTTTCAGCAGGGGGGCATCATGCCTGACAACGACAAATACGGCGGCAAGTCGGGCGATTTGTATAATAATCCAAGATAATTTCCCAAAATTTTGTCAATGGTTGTCGCGGTAGTGGCGATATTATTACTTTTAGCCCCCGATGAGAATAGCCGTTGTAATACTTAACTGGAATGGTCGCCATTTTCTGGAGCAGTTTCTGCCCGGTGTTATCGATAGCTGCCGCCATGTAGCTGAGGTAATTGTGGCTGACAATGACTCTGCAGATAATTCTGTGGAATTTCTCCGCGCGCACTTTCCCCAGGTGCGACTCATCATAAACTCCGAAAACTTTGGTTTTGCTGAAGGCTACAATGCCGCGCTGAAGCAGATTGATACAGAGTATTACGTTTTGCTCAACAGCGATATTGAAGTCCCTCAAAATTGGCTGCAGCCAGTAATTGCGCTGATGGATAGTGACGAAAACATTGCAGCCTGTCAGCCAAAAATTCTTTCATTCCACAACCGCAGTGTTTTTGAGTATGCAGGTGCTGGTGGCGGATTTATCGACCGATACGGCTATCCTTTTTGCCGCGGACGTATTTTTCAATCTATCGAAACCGACGAGGGGCAATACGACGACACTTGCGAAGTTTTCTGGGCTACGGGCGCCTGCATGTTTATCCGCGCAAGCCTGTATCATCAGGTGGGCGGCCTCGACAAGGATTTCTTTGCCCACATGGAAGAAATAGACATCTGCTGGCGCCTCAAGCAGCTCGGCTATAAAATAATGTATTGCGGCCAGTCTGAGGTGTATCATATTGGCGGCGGCTCACTCGACAAATCCTCGCCACGAAAGACCTATCTCAACATCCGCAATAACAACATCATGCTATACAAAAACCTCCCGGCAAGCCAGTTGTATCAGGTTTTTTTCATGCGTTTCTTCCTTGATCTGGCAGCGGCATTCAAATTTCTCTTTGACGGCGGCTTCAAGCACTTTCTTGCTGTAACAAGGGCGCATCTGGGATTTTATTACAAATATAAAATTAGCAGAAGGAAACGCAGGATGATAAATCAGCGCCAGGTGAGCATGATTTACCAGGGCAACATTGTGCTTGATCATTACCTGAAAGGCGTCAAAACATTCGGAGAGCTTGATGCGGAGAAGTTTAGCGGTGGATGGTAGGGAAAAGGGAGAAGAAGGGAGAGGGAATGACCTTGCCAAATTCCTTTTTTGAATATTGAAATTAGAAATCAACGGATCTTACCCAGAACTAGCTTTAAAAAGCATCATTCCATCCTAAAACTCTCAATAGCTAAAAGATAGCTTTTAAGGCCAAACCCAGATATGGTACCGCGCGCCACCGGAGCTATGAATGAGACTTGCCGGAAATCCTCCCTCCTGAAGATATTCGAAATATGCACTTCGACTACCGGTACAGCGATGGCTGCCACAGCGTCGGCGATGGCCACCGAGGTGTGTGTGTAAGCGCCCGCGTTGAGGACGATGCCGTCGTATTTTCCACGCGTGCCATGCAGGTGATCGATAAGCTCGCCTTCGACGTTGGACTGGCGGTATTCAAAATCAATTTCCGGATATTTCATTTTGATCTTTTGCAGAAAAGTATCGAAATTTTCACTTCCGTAGATTTCGGTCTGGCGCGATCCCAGCAGGTTGAGGTTGGGTCCGTTGAGGATTAGGATTTTCATGAAGCGTTCTTTTGGGACAAAAATAATCCTTTCAGCGAAAGCTGTAGTTTTATCCGCTTTACGCAAAGTAGATGATGAATAGAATTTTTCTGGAATCAATTTAACGTTTCTATGTCCTCCTTTGTCGGACGATAGAAAGTTACGGCTTGCCCTCCGACTTTCGAGCGTCCGAAGGACCTCGAAACGTCAAAATGGTTAAAAAACTTTCGAGCATCCATAGAACATCGAAACCTCGAAACGTCAAAAAAGGTAGATCGCCTTTATCTTTCCGAGACATCGAAGCGTCAATAAAAAATCGAAATGTCATCGGCTAACTTTTCCGAACATCGGGCAAGGAAGCCGACATTATTCATAAAACATCTATCTTTGCCGCCGAATCAACTAGGGGTGCCCTAATATTACGGGCTGAGATCATACTCATTGAACCTGCTCCGGGTAATGCCGGCGAAGGGAAAAGATGGCTTTCATTTGACCTTATTTCCTCTATTGATTTTTATTTCTGAATGTGTTGAATTAAAAATCAATCGAAAATGACGAAAAACTTTTTTATGCTGCTGGCGGCATTGTCATTGCCAGGATTTCTCTGGGCACAATTCACTTTTTCGGGCAATGTACGCGACGCACAAAGCGGACAGTCGTTGCCTGGCGCACATGTGGTTATTGATAATTCCTACCACAACGCGGTGACCGATTATCAGGGTCATTTTGTAATGAAAAATCTGACTTCCGGCACCTGGCAGGTGGAAGTAACCTATTTGGGCTACCAGAAAAAAATAACAACATTGGATTTGTCGCACGATACCCAGATGGAGTTTGCGTTGCAACCGCGCACCATTCTCGAAGACGAAGTGGTGATTACCTCTACCCGCCTGAACCAGAAAACGCCTGGCACGTGGCAGGAGGTGAGTCAGCAAGAAATTAAAACACAAAACCTGGGCAAGGACCTGCCCATGCTGCTGCGATCCACACCGGCAACTGTTGTTACCTCCGACGCCGGCGCCGGCATTGGCTACAGCGGCATCCGCATACGCGGCACCGACATCACACGCATCAACGTTACCGTGAACGGGATACCGATGAACGACCCCGAGTCGCAAGGGCTTTTCTGGGTAAATATGCCCGATCTTGCCAGCTCTGTCGATAATATACAAATACAACGAGGCGTAGGTACCAGCACCAACGGGGCTGCAGCTTTTGGCGCAAGCATCAACATGCAAACACAAAAGCTCCAGGCTGACCCTTATGCGCGCATCAGCAGTTCGGCAGGAAGTTACCGGACTTTTAAAAATACTGTCTCTTTTGGCTCAGGATTGCTAAATGGACGTTTTGCGCTCGATGGCCGTTTGTCGAAGATCACCTCCGATGGTTATATCGACAGGGCTTTTTCTGATCTTAAAAGTTTTTATCTCAGCGGTGGATATTATGGTGCAAAAACCATTGTGCGACTCAATGTGATGTCGGGCAAAGAAAAAACCTACCAGGCGTGGTACGGAATTCCTTCCGATAGTCTGACGACCAATCGTACCTACAACCCTGCTGGCGAATATATTGATGATCAAGGCAAGCTGGCCTATTACGACAACCAAACCGACAATTACCAGCAGGATCATTATCAGTTGCTGCTTTCGCAGATGGTCAGTCGCAAAATCAACATCAACGCAGCGGCCTTTTACGTGCGTGGCTACGGGTATTATGAAAGCTATAAATCCAAAGGGAAATTTGCCAAATATGGTTTGGATAATGTGGTGATGGGTGGTGACACCATACGCGCTTCGGATTTGATCACACGCAAATATCTCGACAACGATTTCTATGGTTTTACCTTTTCAGGGAACTACAATAGTTTTGATAAAATAACGGCTTCTGTGGGCGGAGGCTGGAATTATTACGACGGTAATCATTATGGAAAGGTAATCTGGAGCAAATATTCGGATGCCAATAATCTCGACAAACGGTGGTACGAAAATGAGGGTTTAAAAAGACAATTCAATGTTTATGGGAAAATCAATTACCAGGTTTCCAGTTCGCTGAATGCTTTTGTTGACTTGCAGATGCGGGGAATACATTACCAAATTGACGGTACGCACGACGATTTGAGCAACATTACGCAGGAGCACGACTTTTTGTTTTTTAACCCGAAGTTTGGCGGTATGTATCAGCCCAATAACCATCACCAGCTTTATTTTTCGTTTGCCATCGCCAACCGTGAGCCTACGCGCAGCGATTTTCGTGATGCCGACGAAAACCATGAGCCGCAGGCCGAAAAACTTACCGACTATGAGCTGGGCTACAACTACAGCGCTGGCAAGGTTCGCCTGAATATGAATCTGTTTTATATGGATTACAAAGACCAACTGGTGCTCACCGGCGAAATCAATAAAACGGGCGCGCCCATTTTCACCAATGTGCCCGACAGTTATCGCGCGGGTCTGGAGCTTGTGGCGGGGATAAATGTAACCAATTGGCTGCATTTGGAAGCCAATGCCGCGCTAAGCAGAAATCGGATAAAACAATACGTAGCGTTTGTGGACAACTGGAGCCCCCCCTATGGGCAGCTCGAAAATGAACTCACCGATACCGACCTCTCCTTCTCGCCGGATGTGGTGGCTGGCGGCACCATTCAGTTTATTCCTGTCGAAACCCTGTCGGTTGGATTTGTATCGAAATATGTGGGACGCCAATACATCGACAACACCTCGAGCGACAAGCGGATGATCGACGCTTATTTTGTGAACGACATCAACATCAGCTATGCTTTCGAAACTAAATTATTCAGCAAGGTGGAGTTGTTTGCTAATGTTGGCAACATCTTCAGCGCCAAATATTCATCAAATGCATGGGTTTATCGCTACTATTCTGAAGGCAATGAATACATGGACAACGGCTATTTCCCGCAGGCAACTATAAACTTTCTGGCAGGCGCTACCATTGCGCTTTAGATAGAAGTGTTTCTGCTGCGGCGAGCATCGACAAAGCTTTTGATGTAGATGATCATCGCCACGATACCTCCCGCCAGCATGATGGCTACACGAACCGTGGCTGCTGTGTCGCTGCGGCCAATGGCAGCGGTGAGTGGTTTTACGAGTGCTATCACCAGAAGAAGCGTGAGCACCACCACGATGTGTGATATGGTTTTGTTTTCGCGTTTCATTATCGGCGTCATTGCCAGAAACAAAACGCCAAAGACAGTTGGGATAAAAGTGGTGAACGATGGCGAAGGACTGGCAAGGTAGCCCCACAGGCTAAGCACGATGAGCAATAGGGCGTAAAGTAAGTTTGTAATGTAAGGTCGCATAGGTTTTTAGTTTTTGATTAATGATGGCAATAACAAAGCCTTTGCGGAAATGTTTGGTGAAACTCCAAATCACAAAGTCCAAGTTCCAAATAAATGCCAAGTTCCAAGTTCCAAGTTCAAAATCCCAAATAGATACCAAGTTCCAAATTCCAAATCTTTGGGTTTGGACGAGGTTGCACCTCGGCCACCTTTATTCTTACCGACTTTGCCTGTAGATACGAAATGTTTAAAAAAGAAGCGTGAAAGTCAAAGCCGACGAAGAAATTTAATAATTCCTGGTGTCGCTCCTACGGAGCTTTGGATTGTATTGTTGCGGTTCATTCTACCATAATTTCGCTCCTATGGAGCTATTACATTGCGAGAGAAAATTGCATGCAAGTGTTAATTTCCAAACCTCAGATTCCACATCAGCACATCCTCACATCCTCACATCCTCACATCAACAAATCAAAATTAACCGGCAATTAAATAAAGATCTATCTTTGAGGCGAAATCTAAAAAATTATAATCATGAACTACACAGAAAATTTTGAAGGCATAAAGTTAGACGTACAGGCAGCTGATATTGACGTTAGCGATGAGTTGCAGCAAGAGATAAGAAACGTGATTGGCAGGTTGAAAAGGCACGTCTCCAAGGTGAATTTTGTAGATGTTTATTTTACCGATAAAAGTGAAAAATCAACAGATGCCAAAAATGTGGGTATTCGCTTTGGCATCCCTGGCAACGACGCTTATGCTTCCGATTCGGGTGGCAACTGGATGGAGCTGCTAAAAAACGTGGAAGAAAAGCTGCGTCGGCAACTGATGAAAATCGATCGTTGATGCGAAACCCAGGTGTAAAATAAATTCCAAATTCTAAATAAATCTCAAATCCCAAAACTCAAACTCTGGAGCGGTTTGGGAATTGAAATTTGATTATTGAGATTGAGGCAAATTAATCAATTATTCCTGCCTACTGAGAACTGCCGCCTGCGGCCTTCAAAGTCTCTTTCAGATGCATGATGCGCAAGCCTTTCAGGAAATCTTCAGCACCTCTATTTGTGGCAACAAAAACTTCCTTTCTTTCGCCTGCTGGCAAATCAAAGAAGTTGTCGGAAAAATGACGCTCGATTGAATCATTTATCAAAAAGAGGTTTTTCACCAACTTATCTGTTTTAATATCAATCAGCAACCCTCCTTTGGTTTTGGTAACGTCAACCGTAATTTCCGGATCGGGCAATAGCAACTCCTTTGGGCTGACGAAATAATGCAGCGCTCTGTCGATCATTTGGCCATTCTCCATGAGACGCACACTTAGCAGCACTTTCTGTGAATTAGCTTTTGCCAAAATTTCTTTTACGCTTATCGCAAAAACTTCCTGTGCCTGGTTTTCCGGGATGGTGATTGGGATGCTTTTATTAAATAAGGTGTCCCCATCGAAAGTCAGAATCTCCAATTGTAAAAGAGCGTTTTGCTCTTTCATAAAATCCGAAACCACGATAAATCGCAGCAGACTATCCGCTTGATCAACATTAACAACTATATTTTTGAATGCTTCCCGGGCGGTATAATGCAACGCTTTCCACCGGCCGTAGGAATCAATTCCCGACCATGAAGCCACCGGCCAAACATCGTTGAGTTGCCAATAAAGTGATCCCATACAATAAGGCATGGCGTCGCGATGCGCTTCTATTGCAGTGCGTATGGCTTCGGCCTGCAGAAGCTGGCTCACGTAAAGCAGTTGTTCGAAATCCTGCGGCACCACGTAGTCTTGCTCCATATAAGCACGGATGCGTTGATTGCCAATGCCCGATCGCTGGTGCGCCGTCATCACATCCGAATCTAAATCCCAATCCTCTGGTTCGGTGTATCTGGCCACGGATGCCATTGTTGGAAATGACTGAAAGCCATATTCGCTCATGAAGCGGGCTTTGTATTTTTTAAAATCAGAAAAAGGATGTTGGCCGTGCCAAACGCCCCAATAGTGAACATCTCCTGAGGGTGTGTTTTCACCAGCAAGCTTGCCCATTCCTGCCGAAGGCGAAGAGTGCCAGTAAGGCGTTTTTGCATCAAACTGCTGCACCACTTCGGGCAGGATATGATGAAAAAGCGTATCGTAAGCCTGCCAAATCGCGGCACGCTCAGCGGCGGAATGGCGTTGTTTCCAGCCCCAGCCACGGTTTTCGTCATAAGGTCCCCAGGCGTTTTCTATCTCATTGTTGCCACACCAAAGCGCCAGTGAGGGATGATTGCGAAGCCGCTTCACATTGTCGATAGCTTCCTGACGGACGTTCTCCAGAAACGCACTGTCGCCGGGGTACATGGCGCAGGCAAACATAAAGTCCTGCCAAATCATAATGCCGTGTTGGTCACAGAGATCATAAAAAAGATCGTTTTCATAAATGCCGCCACCCCATACGCGCAGCATGTTCATGTTGGCGTCGGCGGCAGCCTGCACCACCCGCTCATAATGCTGAGGCGTTACCCGCGGCAAGAAAATATCGTTTGGGATGTAATTGGCGCCTTTAGCAAAAACAGGCCTGCCGTTCACTTCAAAATAAAAACTCTCACCAATGCTGTCAGGCTCCCGCACCAGCCGCAAAGTGCGAAGACCCACGTCGATGTGCGCGGTATCTGTCAGCGTTTTATTGGTTATTAATTTTAGATTAATTGGATACAAAAACGCTTCACCCAATCCGTTTGGCCACCATAGATTTGGATTTTTAATATCAAAATTTATCTCATAAAAATGCAACCCCGCCTGCAACTGCACCTCTTCGGTAGCAATCTGGCTATCCTGGTACCATACTTCCAGCGAAGCCGGAAACGCAGCGTCAGCCTGAATTTCAGTCACCATCGTCAGATTTGCAGTTTCGTTGTCAAGCTGATTTTGGATAATCTGAACATCATCAATCCGTGCCAGGTTCCAGGCTTCGACGCTGATGGGGCGCCAGATGCCGGAGGTAACCAGCCGCGGTCCCCAGTCCCAGCCAAAATGATAACCCGCCTTGCGTGTAAAAATGCTCACCCGTTGCTTCTCCAGCCCGCCATTTTCCGATTGGTCGTTGTCGGCAGGCAGTTGATAGCCGAGCGCATTTAGTTTTTCAAGTCCGATTTTGATGGGAGATTTCAGGAGGATATGCAGCTTGTTTTCTGTTTTTAGAAAAGGTTTGCAATCGACACGCCAGGTGCGGAACATGTTGTCGGCAGTAAGAATCAGTTGATCGTTGAGGAAAACATCTGCATAGGTGTCGAGCCCTTCAAAAACCAGCTCGATGTGTTGCTTTCGCAAGATATCTTCGGTGAGCGTAAAACTGGTTTGGTATTCCCAATCCACCTTGTCGATCCACTGCTGCTGCTTTTCATTGAGGCGGTAAAACGGGTCATCTATAAGTTGGTTGGCCAGCAAATCGGTATGTGCCGTTCCCGGAACAGTGGCTGGAAACCACTTGCTGCTGTCGGACTGACGGAATTGCCAATCACTTTGAAGTGTGGATTTTATCACTTCCGTGGATTTGTTTTCGGGGCTACTGCAAGCCAGGAGCATGGTGCTGATGAAAAGAAGAAGAAAACATTTTTTCATATCAAAAATATTTTCCCGCGAAGGTATTAATAAAGACGATTTACAAAGGAGGAATGACGAAGGACGATTGACGCCTGTGGTTTGGTGGCTGAGCCTGTCGAAGCCAGCGTAGTCGAAGGGAATGACGACTTGAGATTTACGATTAACAAATAACGGATAACAATTAACATCGAAGGGAACAATAAAAAAAACCCCCACCGAATGGCAGAGGTTTTTTAACAAAAATTTAACAAATCTATTTCACTACAAGCTTCTCTACTCTGAGAACGCTTTCGCTGATAAACTTGATGAAGTAGATGCCTTTGGCTTCGTTGCTCAGGTCGAGCTGTTGCGATTCCAGAAGGTTACCGTTGTAAACTTCCTGCCCCTGGGCATTCATTACAACGTAGTTTATTTGCGTATCCAGTCCGCTCACGGCGATGTTGAAGATGCCTGTCGAAGGATTGGGATAGATCGACAGGTTTCTCAGCATGCTTTCACCAATGGAGAGCGGAGCAAGTTTCAGGTCAGTGATTACCGACAGGCCGTGGGTAACAAAGGTGCTGCTGTTGGGAGCATCCATGCTGTAAACTACATCCATGGTAAACTCTTCGCCGGTTTCGGCACGGAACACTTTGTAAGTGATGACGTCGCCATCCGTGAAGCCTTCGTTGGCCATGGTGGTCATGTCGTCACCAAAGAGTGTGAAACCAAGATTAGCACCCGTGTATTCTACCAGACCGGCACAAAGCGATCCGTTGGCAAAAGCACCAATCATGTCACCAATGCGCAGGTTGTTGGTAGCTTTGGAGTCAAATACTACCACATGGTTAACGCCAGTGTAGGTTACGTCATTCCAAGAGGTGGTGTTGGCAGTTCTCAGAGGAGCGCTGAACACGTTGCCCGTAGATTTGTCGCAGCCAGGATAAGTGAATGAGCCAGCTTGCGTAACTTTCACGTAATAAGCTTTGCCCGGTATCAGGTTGGTAAGTGTATAGAGGTCTTCTTCAGGATAGTAGATACCATTACCGGTGGGTTCCCATGCGATTTCAAAACCATCCATATTGCTAAACACGCCTTCAGCCAGTATGGAACATTCCTGCAGAACAGAAATCAGATTCCAGCCGGCGTTGAGTTGGATGGTAGGATCGGCCATGTCGCCGGTGATGGTAAGGGTAGCCTCAGCCGTCATTTTGGTAAGGTAGCCGTGGTTATTGCTGAACGCACCAATGGTATTTACACCATATTCAGGATAATAGAGTTCTCCGAAATGTTGCGTCAACAACATATCATCTACAACCGATGCCATCACATCCGAAATATCAGCAGGTGGAGCAGGTGTCAGATACGACGACCAGGCGTTCCAGCCTTGCGACAGAACGATATCCTGTGATAATGGAGAAGGACATTCGGTGAAGAAGATAAAGTAAACAACTCCGTTAAGTGGAGCTTCGCCGGCCACAAAAGCGTAAAGTGAATTGCCTTCCGGGTCGAAAAGCTCGAAACCAGCTTCATTATCGTATGGGCCGGCATTCCAGATGAAAGAGGTTCCCATATTATCACAAAGCGTAACAACAACGTCAGCTGTTGAGCCAGAGGCGAGGGTATAGGTTCCAATTTCAGTTTCACCCTGCATGATGGTGAAGCTTGCGCCGTTCCATCCGTCTCCATAGCTGTCAGTGAGCGTCATGGTATAGTCGCAGCCTTCGCCGCAAAGGACAGAAGCACAAAGTTCATTAGATTGCGGAGTAACTACACCTGGCTCGATGAACTGTCTGACGGTATAGCAATATTCCACATCGGGCTGCACGTCTGTATCCGTGTATGTCTCCAGATAGGTTTGAGCAAGGAACGCATCGTCACGGAATACGTCATAATAAGTAACAAAAGCATCCTCGCAGGTAAGCTCTGCAATGTAGTTGTTGGACATTCCACATGGATATCCTTCAAAAACAGAGATGCCAACGAAGAAATAGTAAGTTCCTGGAATGAGCGTAGCAGTAACCGAGGCTTCTTCACATGGATCAGCAGTTGCTGCGGGGAAGATACTTCCGGTGATGTTTTCACAACCGGCAACTCCCGGAACTGTTTGCTCGATGATGCCGGCAACAGATGGGAATTCAGCAGTAACTGAGAATGTTACTGTTTTTGGTTCAGTAATTTCAAGCTGGTACCAGTCGGTATCTCTGCGTTTGGAAGTTCCCACGAGGTAGGTGCTGGAAGATCCCCAGATAACATCACCACAGTTGATGGTTGTAAACAAGGGTTCGTCCATGTTACAGCCACCATTGGTAACGTCATCACCTTCGTTTTCGATACATGGTTCGCCTTCGGCAATAGCGCCGGCGGGCATTTCGAGATTGCATGCTTCTGTTCCTGTGATTTCCAAAATGTAGTCACCGGCATTGGTGCTGTATCCATAAACCTTAGCATACCAGGTTTGTCCGGCCTGCATAGGTCCAGTGGTGATAAACGACTGCGCTGCTTTGGTGTTACAAGCAGGACTATCATCATTGTAATAAGCATAAGCAGCATCGCCGCAGTTATACCATACTTCCAGTTTGGTGTCGAAGCTTGAGCCGCAAAGCGATACATCTACAGAGCCGTAATTTTGATCGGCGGTAAAACTGTACCATACAGCTCCTGAAGGCACGATGGCGCCTAATTCGGGGTCATCATTTACGTTGCCATAATCTAACGCAGTGGCGCAGATTTCGCCTGGCTCGGGGATGAATTCATCAATTGTGAATACAAGCTCGTCAATGCAGTTTGGTGTTGGCCAGGTATCCATCATTACATAATAGGTTCCGGCTTCCAGTGCGGTAGTAATAACTTTGTTGCCGGTAGAGCCTGTAATGAATGTTACACAGTTGGTAGAAATAGGACATTCCTGCGTTATCAGCATGCCTGTCCAGGTTGTAGCCGTTGTTAGCGTAAGCTTCAAAGTCTTGGCTTCGGTGAGGGTGAATTGATAAACGATGTCTTCACCGCCATCATAATTTCCTAAGCAGGTTTCTGAATAAGTATTACCGCGTCCACAGGTTGTATTGGTATCAACAACCGGGAAAGAAGTCACGTCAAGAACGATGGGATTATCACAATGGTCACCAACTTCGCGTCCGGAAGTTGCTTTGGGCACTTCGCTGGTTGTTCCGTGTGCTTGCTCTTCTTTATCAATTAGGGCAACATTGTTTTTGTATTCCATATTAGTAACCGAATAGCGCGCGGCGTTGCCATCAGGAGCCGCAGGGTTGCCAGTCCATCCCAGTTTGATTTCGCCAATACCACCATCTGCGTAAAGCAAAATAGGACCAGCAAACTCGAGCTGGAAGTCATGGGTGGTAGTTTGGTTAGCAACAACAACAACGTCGGCCGTTTGTGTGATATAGCCAGTTTTGGCAGCAGTAACCAAATAATTGCCAGCCGGAACTTCTAATTCATAGAAGCCGTTTACGTTGGTGGTAGCAGTGTAATCTCCTGGTTCAGCAGTAATCGTTGCTCCCGCTACAGGGCCACGTGACAGTTCATCGCTGGCATGCCCGGAAATGATTCCATAAGAAGATTGGATTTCCACTGTTACAGGGTCGGCAGCTTCTGATTCGCCTTCTGTGTAAACAGCAGTTACGGTATAAGAATAGGTGCCGGCCTCCAGGTTGAGATCGTCATATTCAGTGGTCGAAGCGTCGGTGCTTGCAAGTAATGCACCATCGCGGTAAACGTTATAGCCAGTCAGGGCGCGGTTTGCACCAATGTATTCGAAGGGTGCAATGGGAGTATTAATATTTCCGTGAGCAGCCTTGCTTTGATGAGATGTAGTTGCTGCGCCTTCGATGATCGGAGCCTGAACAAGTACGCGTTCGCCGCCATCCAGTGGTTCGGCCATAATCCAGAGATCCATCAGGAAGTTGCCAATTGTACCGGGGTTTAAATTTGAAAAATCGCCAATCGGTCCAAAGAAGGAGCTGGTGGTGGTAGCATTGTCATCCGACGAAAGATCGGGGAAGGCATCATTAGCTGCATTGCCCATTGGCTGCAGGAATATACCAACCAGTCCGCTTTCAGGAATTGATCCCAGCGGAATGTTAACTTCCCATTTATCATCACCGGTAGTTTGCAGAACAGGTGTTGAATAAATCAAGGTGTGTGTATTCCAATCCACCACATGCAATTTGAAATCCCATGTTCCGTAGATACCCCACGAAGCATGGTAGTAATCCGCTTTTTCGATGGTAACATTGGTAAAACCACTTACGTCATAAACAACGCCGTAAACGTAATCCCAAAGTTGAATATAGGCGTTTTCAGGGGTATTCAGGTGATACGATAATTCGAATAGTTCACCACCACTTCCACCTGTAGGAGCATCCCAGGTAAGGTGTACATTGGTAAAGTCTTCAACAACAGCCTGCAGGTTGGTTGGAGGATCGAGTACTGGTGGTGTATCGCTTCCGGTAGTGAAAGTCCATCTGGGTCCACGAACGGTAGCAATACTATTTCGTACAGTTACTTGCCAGCTATACTGTTGTTCGGGCTGCAGCGTCAGTGGTACATCAGCCAAATTAAGCGACGAACCTGTAAACCAATTTGATTTATAGAGAGTAGTTCCAAAAGGCCCTGCGGCTGTGCGTATTTCAACCTGCACTTCTGCAGTCCCAGCGCCATTTGTCCAGCTTAGGATGGGCTGCAATGAAACCATGGTAGCGCCGTCGGCAGGTACTGGATTGTAAGGAGGCAACGGTGCGCCCGGCTCGGAGACGATCATCGTCACCGGTACGGTAACGGTGCCATCAGTGAGTTCCTGGCCATTGTGATTAATGTTGATGTTGGCAAGGTAAGTGCCCAGAGGCAGATCGCCGGCATCAAAAGTCATGGTAACATCTGTTGATTCGCCTGGATTGACCGTGCCATTTGTAATATCCATCGATAGCCATGTCTGTGAATTAGCAAGTTCGAGAATCCAAACAAGCTCGTTTTGTGCAACGCCCATAAACGCCCATTTTCCGGGAACTACCTGGTTGGTGAGGCAAAGGCCGCCGCCTGAGCCAGTAGTTAAAAATGGAAGACCCAGACCGCTAAGGTTGAAAGATTCAACAGTGCTTCCTGATGCAATACTAATCTTGTTGATGATATGTGTACCGGTGCCATCAGCAGGAGTATATGCCCAAAGATAGGGACCGTCGGGAGACACATTATCATAGGTCAGTCCGCTCATACCTGTAAATGTTGTGGTTACCGTTTGTAAAACTGTTCCTGTGCGGCTTATCAGTCTTAATGGCCCAGCGAAGCTTGCTCCTGTTACCCAGAAAGCATCGTTATCGGCATCATAAGTAATACCCCGAATCGAGTTGCCTGATGCTACAATTGTACTCACAAGGGTTTTTGATTCGAAGTCCATCTGATAAATTAGATCACTGTTGGGTGAACCATAGAAATACTGACCATCATAGGTCAGGTCTCTGGTTAACCCCGCTCCGGGAATGGAGAACGACTCGATATGATTACCAGCCAAGTCATATTTATCATACTGGTTGAGGTTCCATCTGCCGGTGTAGATAAAGTTTCCATCGGTTGCTACAGAGTAGGTTCCGCCCACATCAAACACAGGGAACGAACCCAAAAGATCATACATTGCATCCGTTTGAACCGGGTTGCCATGAGCAGGTTTGGGATCAGTTTCGTCAACGCTTGCATTGGGTTTCATCTTTTCCTGTTTTGTATTCAGGAAGCTGAATTTGGATGGTTCCAGCAATTCAATCTGGGCGCTCCATGTCAGCGGTTCGGTACCCTCTAAGTTGGAAATGGTGAGGGTTTGCGTTGCTGTTTCACCGGGAAAAATGTTTTGCGTTAAGCTTTCCGGTGTAACCGAAATGGTAGAGAATCCCAGTGTAAAGTCTTGTGTAATAGTTTGGTTAGCTAAGATCTCAACATCTTCTACTGTAACAGGGAAAAAGCCTGCGGCAGTACAGGTAACATCGTAGGTGCCGGTCATCATGTTTTCGAGCAGATAATAACCACTTGCATCGGTGTAGGTTTGATAGTCGCCTGCTGTTATCAGCGCGCCTTCTATCGGACCACGGGTAGCTTCCGTCACAGTGCCTTCAAGGCTGCCAACCTGCGGAACAAAAACATGGATGTCGTCCATGTACCAGTTGTTCATGTTGAAGGTGTAGCCGTTTACAAAAAACGCAAACTGGAAAGTAGATGAACCTACGTCTTCATTTTCTACACTTATCAAAACCGTTTCGGGGCCTATGTTACCCACCGGGTCAACGACTTCATAAACAGTGTTCCATGTTATTCCGTCAGAGGTAGTTTTCATACCAAAGGTAAAAGGTACTGCGTAATCGTCGTAGTATTGTTTAAATTCAATAGCAAGTGAAGTTTCACCTGTGGTATTGATAACCGGAGAAACTGCCAAGGCTTCACCGGTAAAAGAGGGCGAGTACCCGAACCTGAATTCAGGTGCTGTACCCAGTGCATTGGTGGTGTTTGAAATCGTCCAGTTGGTGGCAATCAGTCCTGCTTTGCTCCAGCAAAGTGGGTACGAACCCGTAGTAGCGCCATCGAAGTTTTCGATGAATGGCAGTTCGAACGCATCACAAAGCATGGTGAAAATAGTAGGACCGCTCCAGGTACTAACGGCATTGGAACCGCAATCGGCTCTTACATAAAATTCGTAAGTAGTTGCAGGGGTAAGTCCGGCTAAGGTGTATGGATTTGTAGTGACGCCGGCAACTGTTGTTCCTCCGGTTTCCGGATCAAAGCCCGGGGCGCCATAAACAATATCCCATGTTGTTTCATCACCCTGAGAAGTCCAGCCCAGAAGAGCTGTGTTGTTGGTAATATTTGAAACAGTCAGTTCGATGGGTTCGATACAATCGGGCAATTCTTCAATTACAATATCATCAATGTAGATGGTTTGCGTTTTTCCCATATTACCGTGTTTAAAGGCAATGTAATGGTCGGTGCCTGTATAGTCGGCGAGGCTCACCTGGAAGGGTGCGTGTGTGCCTGGGGGGAAGACTTCGGCCAGCAGGGTAAAAGTAGCCGGATCAGTAGGGTCGGCAATTGTACCAACCAACAAGCTGTAGTTTGTGCCACCTCTTGCTGAGAACATTACGCGGTTGCCTGCCAGCGGATCAGCAATCATCGGAGTGATCAGCAATATTTCTGCAGTGTCTGCGCTGGAGTTGTAAAGTTTAACAGAGTTAGGAGGTGAAACCGGGTATAGTGTGCTTGTTTGAACATTTGGGAGCGTGCTGGTTGTGTTCGCAATGATAAAGCTCCAACACAATGGGAGCGCGGGTGTAGTCACGAAAGTGAATTGTTCTATCAAAGGCAGGCTAACAGAAGCGCACGCGGTATTAAAGAGTTTTGGGCCAGCCCACTGGCTCACTTCATCTTCGCCACAAACGGCTCTCACATAATATTGATAAACTGAGGAGGAGATCAGATTTTCGAGCACGTAAGGATTCGATTCAATTCCCTCGACAAGGGTTCCTTCTGTATAGGGATCGAAACCTGCAGCTCCGTAGAGTACGTCCCACATGGTCTCTGTGTTGCCAGGCGTCCAGCCAAGCTCAATACTGCTTACGGTAGGATTAGCAGCAGTCAGTCCGGTAGGTTTCGGGCATGTCGGCACCATCATCGGAGGACCCGTAAAGTCGTCAACATACACATACCAGTCGTATGAACCTATGGAGCGTATGGCCACATAAACCACTGCATCACCATATTCATCCAATGAATAGGTTTTCTGAACATATTCGCCCAACATACCGTCACCACTATCAATCATAGTGAATGAGGAGGGGCTTGTGTTGGTAGTCGAAACCAACACCTCCCACGGGTCAGAGCTCGTTGCGTTGTAGGTTCTCATCCAGAAACTGATTTCATCAGTAGTGGCTGAGGTAACATACAGCGGAGGTGTAATCAGCCAGTCGTCATTCGACAGACTTGATGTTTCATATTGCACCCTGGCGGAGTACAAGCCGGTGTGAGGATTGGTGGTCTGGGCGTTCCAGACTTTCGTGCCTCCGTCGGCATTAACAATGGTCCAGTTGTCGGGGATCACCCCGTCCTCAAAACCTTCGTTGAGGTTTGGGCCTGGTACCTGTGCCCAGATGCTCCCTATAGAAAAGAGCAAAACCATTAGTAAACTAGTAATTTTCATAAAAGTGTTTTTTAATTAATAATTAAGAAAATTAGTGTAATAAAAAGCTCTTGAAATCCCTCTGGAAGATCGAAAGATCGCGTTTCACCCACTGGCAGACAAGGACAGTAGGCGTGGGATTTTTATAATCTTTATAAGTGGATTGTTGAGTTTTAACACCACCTGAGGGGTGAGAAAGGTATCGCGATGTATCATGTTTGTTTTTATGTTGTAAGTGTTGCAAAACTACACTTATCTTTTAGAAAAACCAAGAGGGCAGCAGTTAGAAAGAGTCTTTTAAGTTTTTTTCAGGAGGGTTAACCTAAATCTTTGACAAGACTGAAACACAGCTTTAAATTATAAAATATTGAATAGCAATGAAAAGCCTTCAATTTTCCACATGCGTTTGTAACGGGAGCAAAAAAAAACCCCTGCCGTCAGGCAGAGGTTTTTTTAACAGAATTTCAGTTAAGCCTATTTCACAACCAGCTTCTCTACTCTGAGAACGCTTTGGCCGATAAACTTAATAAAGTAAACGCCTTTGGCTTCGTTGCTCAGGTCGAGCTGCTGCGATTCCATCAGGTTACCGTTGTAAATTTCCTGCCCCTGGGCATTCATCACAACGTAGTCGATTTGTGTATCCAGTCCGCTTACTGCGATGTTGAAGATTCCTGTCGAAGGATTGGGATAGATCGACAGGTTTTTCAGCATGCTTTCGCCAATGGAGACAGGAGCAAGTTTAAGATCAGTAATTACCGACAGACCGTTGATAGCAAAGGTGCTGCTGTTGGGAGCATCCAGGCTGTAAACTACATCCATGGTAAACTCTTCGCCAGTTTCGGCACGGAACACTTTGTAGGTCATTACATCACCTTCCACGAAGCCTTCGTTGGCCATGGTGGTCATGTCGTCGCCAAAGAGTGTGAAGCCAAGATTAGCACCGGTGTATTCCACCAGACCAGCACAAACTGATCCGTTAGCAAAAGCACCGATCTTGTCACCAATGCGCAGGCTGTTGGTAGCTTTGGAATCGAATACTACTACATGGTTAACACCAGTATAGGTTACGTCGTTCCACGAGGTGGTGTTGGCAGCTCTCAGAGGAGCGCTGAACATATTGCCCGAAGATTTGTCGCAGCCAGGATAGGTGAATGTGCCAGCTTGCGTAACTTTCACGTAGTAAGCTTTGCCCGGCATCAGGTTGGTAAGTGTGTAGATGCTGTATGCAGGGTAATAGATACCGTTTCCGGTGGGTTCCCATGCGATTACAAAGCCTGCTATGCCGCCAAATACGTCAGCAGCCGGGATGGAGCATTCCTGCAGAACAGAAATCAGATTCCAGCCAGTGTGCAGTTGGATGGTAGGATTAGCCATTTCACCAGTGATGGTGAGTGTAGCCGCAGCAGCCATTTTGGTAATGTAGCCGTGGTTGTTGCTAAATGTGCCCATGGTATTGATACCAAAAGCAGGATAGAACAACTCGTTGAAATGCTGTGTAATCACCATGTCGGCAACTACAGGAGCCATCACATCGGATACGGTAGCAGCAGGTGCAAGATATGATGACCATGCGCTCCAGCCTAATGGCAGAATGATTTCCTGGCTCAGACCAGCAGGACATGCGGTGGTGAAGGTGAAGAATACAACTCCGTTGAGTGGAGCTTCGCCAGCCACAAAAGCGTAAAGTGAATTACCTTCCGGATCGAACAACTCGAAGCCAGGTTCTTCATCGAACATGCCATTGTTCCAGGTGAAAGTGGTTTCGGTAGCATCACAGAGATTAACTACCAAAGTTCCCATTGCACCCGATGAAAGGGTATAAGTACCAATTTCAGCACCACCCTGCTTAATGGTAAAGCTTGCGCCATTCCATCCGTCACCATAATCATCGGTGAGAATCATGGTGTAATCACAACCGGCAGCACATAGCATGGAAGCGCAGAGCACGTTGGATTGCGGAGTAACCAATGCTGGTTCGATTACCTGACTAACTGCGTAGCAATATTCTACATCAGGCAACACATTGCTGTCAGTATAGGTTTCCTGATAGGTTTGAGCAATCACATCACCGTCACGGATTACATTGTAGTAAGTAACAAATGCATCTTCACAGGTCAGCGTAGCAATGTAATCGTTGGAAGTGCCACATGGGAATCCTTCGAATACTGACATACCTACAAAGAAGTAGTAGGTACCCGGTGTGAGTGTAGCAGTTACAGTAGCTGCCTCGCATGGATTAGCTAATGCAGCAGGAAGAATATTTCCAGTGATATTTTCACAACCAGCTACTCCCGGAACGATTTGTTCGATAAGACCGGCAACAGATGGGAATTCAGCAGTAACGCTAAAGGTCACGGTTTTCGGTTCAGTAATTACCAGTTCGTACCAGTCGGTATCTCTGTTTTTAGCAGTTCCTACGAGATAAGTGCTGGCAGAGCCCCAGATTACATCACCACAGTTTATAGATGTAAACATAGGTGTTGCCATGTTACAGCCACCGTTGGTAACATCTGCGCCATCGTTTCCGATGCAGGGTTCGCCTTCGGCAATTGCGCCGGCGGGCATCTCAAGAATACAAGGTACATTTTCCTTAACTGTAAGTGTAAAGTCGATGCAGTTTGGTGTTGGCCATGTATCAATCATGATATAATAGGTACCTGCTACCAAATCAGTCACCAAGGTTTTCGGTCCTGACGAACCAGTGATAAAATTCACGCAGTTCATTCCTATCGGACATTCAGTCGTTATTAAAACGCCTGTCCAGGTACCGGTAGTTGCCAGATTGATTTCTATATTCTTGGCTTCAGTAAGCACAAGCTGATAAACGATGTCTTCGCCGCCATCATAGCTGCCTAGGCAAGTTTCCTGGTAAGTATTACCACGTCCACAGTTTGTGTTCACGTCAGTGTATGGCAATGCGCCAATAACGATCGGGTTGGAGCAGTCGTCGCCAACAGCTCTTCCTGATTCAACGGGCAGCTTAGCGGTTGGGCCATGCATTCTTTCCGCATTCATTTCCACATTGGAAGTAGAATAACGAACAGCATTGTCACCATCCACAGCAGGGTTGCCTGTCCATCCCAGGGTGATCTCGCCAACGCCACCATTTGCGTAAAGCAATACTGGAGCAGCAAACTCAAGCAGGAAGTTTTGCATAGTGACTTCATTAACAACGGCAGTAACTTCGGCTGTTTGTGTAATGTAACCCGCTTTGGCTGCCGTGATCAGATAGTTGCCAGGCAGAACATCCAGTTCGTAATAACCATTTTCGTCGGTGGTAGTGGAATAGCGAAGTTCGTCGGCAGTGATGAGAACATAACCCACAGGTCCACGGGTGGTGGCGTCGGTAGTATAACCTGCAATGGTTCCGGTAGCTGCTGATTCAACATTTAATGTAACGGGAACTGAGAGCACAGGAGTTACAGGGTCGTTGCTCATAAATTTGAGCGCACCGTTGTAAACGCCGGCTTGCAGACCTTCAGAGTCGAAAGTAACGGTAATGTCGGTGGATGCGCCTGCTGCAAGTGTTCCTTCAAGGATATCAGCTGACACCCAAGAAGCACCTACTGTAATGGTGTAATCTTCGACTTCACCATAACTCATCACGCCACAAGGTACCGGATCAGTAGAATAATTCATGCGCACGCGCATGCGGTAATCACCGGCAGGTGTTCCTTCAGGTACTGCAATAGCACCTGTAAAGGATGCACCGAGTCCTCCAACATTAAGAAGTTTGAACTCTTCGTTAGTAGCAACATCAAAGGTAAAGTCCTTGTTCCAGTCAACCCAGATGGTTACCTTGTCAGCAGCCCAGGGAGTGCCATTGGTAATGGTGATCGGCTCGGAGCCTCCGGCAAGGATAACAGTTGAGAGAGCTGTGTAATCAGCTACACCACCCTGCCAACCGCTGGAGTTGTTGATAGTACCACAAAGTACATTTGCAATATACTCATCCTCGTAGGTAACTGAAGCGGTGCAATATTCAAGATCTGCAGGCGCTGAAGTGTTAACTTGTAGCGTCCAATCCAGCGGACCCAGGCCATCGTTGGTAAGGGTTACGGTTTGTGTGGTAACTTGTGCAGGTGGTATTATGTGCGTTTCGGTGAGTGAAACAGGATCAACTGCAATTACAGGAATCATCGGGATGGTAGCGCAAAGCTGATTTGACATTGCGGTTTCAAAGCCTGGTGCTGGTACTTCAGAAACAGTATAGCAATAGGTTTCACCATTGGTGATGTTCACGTCGTCACGGTAGGTAGTGCCGTAGGCATCAGCGATGTCCACGCCATTACGGTACACATTGTAATAAGGAACAAATGTATCTTCACAGGTCAATTCCGCAATGTAAGCATTGGAGGTACCACAGGGGTATCCTTCGAATACAGACGCTCCTACAAAGAAATAATACGTACCCGGACTAAGTGTTTTAGACGTTGTAGCTGGATCGCATGGGTTTGCAGTAGCAAATGGAGAAATGTTTCCTGTAATGTTATCACAGCCAGGTACTCCCGGAACGATCTGTTGAATAAAACCGGCAGCAACCGGGAATTCGGCAGTAACGGTAAAGGTAACTACTTTTGGTTCTGTAAGTACCAGTTCATACCAGTCGGTATCTCTGCTGCTGCCGCCGCCGACAGTATAGGTGCTTGTCGTTCCCCAGATCACATCACCGCAGTTGATCGATGTAAACATGGGTTCATCCATGTTACAACCACCATTGGTAACATCTTCACCTTCGTTTTCTATGCAGGGTTCACCTTCGGCAATAGCGCCGGCGGGCATTTCCAGAACACAACCATCGTATTCCTTGATAGGTAGTGTTGCGGAAGCATGCTTTTCGACAGGTTTAATATTAGATGCCGAATAGGTACCAGACATTCCATCCGTAGGATAATTCGTCCCATCTACCCAGGTCAGATCCACACCATTAAAATCAGGTTCTGCCGAAATCAGTGTCGGTGTAGGTAGAATAGCCACTGTTTTTGGTCCCGCGGCTGGTGATTCGCCTTGTGTGTATTGAGCTTTCACGGTGTAAGCATAGGTGCCGGCTGCAAGGTTCATATCATTATATTCGGTAACACCTACTCCGGTAGTTGCCAGGAGTGTACCATTGCGATAAATGTTGAATCCCTCAAGTGCCCGGCTGTTATCGGTAGTTACAGAAACAGTAGGCTTCATAGCAACGGGATTGAGGCTCAGAGTGCCTTGATTGGTAGAAGCTATACTTGCCTCTTTTATTGGCTCAAGCACAGCGCCACCTTTGGCTGATTCCACATAGCCTTTTATTGCCCAGTTGTAGGTAAGCGTCGCGGCAAGTTGGGTAAGTGTTGTCCACTCGCCTCCAAAATACATCATATTACCAAATCCCTCTACCTGTGGGCCGTCATCGCATCCAGCGGGATATCCGCCAGTGGTATTGACATTAAATCCAAACCACAGTTCCTTGGTGTTATCAAAAGGCACAGGTGTGGTAAGCACTACTTCATTCCAGACATCGGCATTAATGCCAGGCAGCACCTGAGAATAAATAAGTGTAGGAGGCGAAACGCCTTCCCAAACTTTTAAGGTATAGGTACAGGTAATATCCGGTTCACCGGGAACAAATTGAATTTTAGTGATTGAGCCACCAGGGAATGCGCTGAGCATATCAGGTGTGAAACGGGCAGCCACATCAAAATTAGCAGCGGCACCAGTGCCGACAGAGTTGGTAATGGTTTCGCCGGAATAGGTAAGCCATTCAGGAACGAAACCAGCGCCTGGTGATTGCCAGTCAAGATGAACATCGTTAACATCTACAACATTAGCATGCAAGCCAAATGGAGGATCGAGGAACTGGTTCAGCGCAAAGCTCGCTGTTACGGTTTGGTTGTGGGCTACCACAACTTGCATTGATCCTGAACCATAACCATTCTTTGCAGCAGTTACGGTATGGGTGCCTTCCAAAACCTTGAGAATTGAATAAGTACCGGCAGCTCCTGTGGTGGCTGTATATCCACCTGGTTCTACAGTAATTGTAGCTCCTTCAAGTGGTAATGCGCTGTATGCATCGGTAACAACACCTGAGATGGTACCTGCGCCAATGGTTGTGAAAGTCCACTTTGCGCTGGTTACAGAACCTGCAGCGTTTTTGGCCTGTACGATCCAATTGTAGGTCGTTTTGGGATCCAGGGTTTTCCCCACATCAGCCAGATTAAATGAATTAGCAACCTCCCATGGTGTTGAATGGATGAGTTGTGCGAATGGGGGGTTCCCTTTATTAAGAGAAAACTTCACTTGAGCGGTACCAGCACCATTGATCCATTCAAATTCGGGCTGTAGCGGGACAAGGGTTGCCAGGTTTACCGGAGATACCAGAGTTGGCGCCAGCGGCGGATCCACAGATTCTATGATCAGGGTTGCCGGAACAACTACAGTACCGTCGGTGAGTTCCTGACCGTTGTGATTAATCTTTATGTTAGCCAGATAGGTGCTATCCACAAGACCGGTAGCATCAAAGGTAACAGTAATCTCCTGCGATGCGCCGGGAGCAATTACACCACCCGTGATGTCCATTGAAATCCATGTTGCATAGTCAGTGAGTTCGACAATCCAAACGATCTCATTTTGAGCAGCACCCATAAAAGCCCATTTTCCGGGGATTACCTGATTGGTGAGGCAAATGCCGCCGCTTGTACTTGTGGCTGAAAATGAAAGGCTTGTCGTGGTTAGATCGAAGCTTTCAAGCACACTTCCGTTAGTAAGGCTAATTTTAGTTAAAACTTGTTGACCTTCTAAGGCTGGTGTGTACGCCCACAAATAGGGTCCACCTGAAGAAACATTATCATAAGTGAGGCCTGACATGCCAGTGGCTGCAGTGGTTACAGTTTGCAAAACAGCGCCTGCGCGACTTATAAGTCTGAGTGGACCTCCGAAGCTTGCACCTGTTACCCAGAAAGCGTCATTATCAGAATCGTATGCAATGCCACGAACCTGACTGCCTGTAGCTGTAATAGTACTTACAAGGGTTTTGGTGTTAAAGTCCATTTGATAAATTAAGGCACTATTCGGCGAACCATAGAAATACTGACCATCATAAGTCAGGTCTCTGGTTGATCCGGCTCCGGGAATGGAGAAGGATTCGATGTGGTTACCACTTAGGTCATATTTATCATACTGGTTGAGGTTCCATCTGCCGGTGTAAATAAAGTTTCCGTCGGTTACTACAGAGTAAGTTCCGCCAACATCAAATATAGGGAACGATCCCAAAACATCATACATTGCATCCGTTTGAACTGGATTGCCATGTGTAGGATTGGGGTCTCTTTCATAGGCACTTGCATCGTGGTTTTGCTTTTCCTGTTTTGTGTTCAGGAAGCTGGATTTTGCTGATTCCATCATTTCAATTTGGGCGCTCCACGTCAGTGAACCGGTACCTCCTGTATTGGAAATAGTGAAATTTTGCGTAGCTGTTTCGCCTGGCATCAAAGTTTGCGTCAGGCTTGCGGGAGCAACCGAAATGGTGGCATAGCCAAGTGAAAAGTTCTGGGTTGTTGTTTGGTTAGCTGCAATTACAACACCTTCCACTGTTACCGGGAAATAGCCGTCGGCTTCGCAGGTAACATCATAGGGGCCGGACATCATATTCGCGATGTTATAATAGCCGCTGGCATTTGTAGTTGCCTGGTAATCGCCGGCAGTAATCAATGCACCTACTACCGGACCACGGGTAGCTTCTGTAACGGTACCTGAAAGGTTGCCAAATGAAGGCACAAAAACACTGATGTCGTCCATGTACCAGTTGTCCATATTAAAGGTATATCCATTTACAAAAAATGCAAATTGGAAAGTTGGAGATCCAACATCACCGTTTGCTACACTAAGCAACACAGTTTCAGGACCTACGTTGGCGGTTGGATCTATCACCTCCCATACGGTATTCCAGGTGGCTCCACCATTTGAAGTTGTCTTCATTCCAAAAGTGAAAGGAACAGCGTAGTAGTCGAAAAAGTGCTTAAATTCAATTGCAATAGAGGTTTTTCCTGTAGTATTAATCATGGGGGAAATTGCATAAGCCTCACCGGTAAAAGAAGGCGAGTAACCAAATTTCAATTCAGGGGCAGTGCCCAGCGCATTTGCAGTGGCTGAAATAGCCCAGTTGGTGGTAGCCAATCCTGATTTACTCCAGCAATTTGGGAAAGCTCCGGCAATAGCACCATTAAAGTTTTCGGTGTAAGGCAGCTCGAAAGTAGCACATGCAGTATGGAATGCCCAAACTGGACCTTGAGTAGTTAAAGCGCCATTGTACTCAACTACCTTCCATTGATAGTCTTGATTTGACGAGAGACCTGAATAGGCATAAGTGCCGGTTGCGCCAGCGGCACCTCCGGTAACTACTTGAACCATAGCATTGGCTGGCCCAAACCATAGATCATACGTTGTGGTATTGGCACCAAATGTCCAGTTTAACGAACCTGCCAATGCAACTCCCGATGCATTATCAGCAGGGATAGGATTGGTGGGAGGAAATGGTGTTCCGGCTACTGGAGGCGAAAATGTATAGGTTAGTCCATTAGCAGGGAACACAAGGTTGGTAAGTGAACAGGTAGCTGTGTTAATAGCTCCGGCAGTAGTGGCTGCCCAGTCGGTTGTAGTGGTACGGTTGGTGTAATCCGTATTGGTAGCACCTCTCATGCCTACCTGTGGGTGCACAGGTGATGCATAAGCGCTTCCGGTAATCGGGCCATAAACAATCTGTGCTTTGTTGCCATTTTGGTAAAGTTTGATTTGGAAGTTCAAAACCTCATCGACATAACTTGCTCCATACCTTTTGGCGTTTTTCCACTGCACAGTGTAAACGTAATCACCGGCAGTTCCGGTAGTTTCACTTCGGATTTCACCAGTAACAGCAATACTTTGCAAGTCGCGGCCAAATGCGGCTACAGAGCCCGCAGCTACTACGGTTGAAGAAATGGGAGTGTAACTCATCGAAGAGGTACCTCCAATAATTACATAACCATTGGCATTCACGGTAACCTGGGTGTAGTCAACTCCATTGAAGTTGAACGTAAATCCCAGCGGATCGTTAGCAATGGTTTGATCATCCCAACCAGCAGCAGCCAAAACGGTGCCCCCGGTTATTTCCGTGTAAGTCCCGGAGGAACTTTCGAAGGTGTAGGTGCTGATCTGCGCCCTCACCACAAGGGTGAACATTAGCAGTAGCATCATCATTAGTAAACTTGTAACTCTTTTCATAAACGTTAGGTTTAAATGAATAAATAAAGAAACTTGATGGTTAAAAATTTTCTTGAAGTACGTTAGGCAAAATGAAATGGCGTACACCGCCAATCCATAGGACATAGCGGTGGACGCTGAATTTGTTTAAGTTTTTGAATGGATAGTAGCATTTTTTTCATACGCAAATGTTAGTGAGTCCGCAATTGGCAAATGTAAAATTAATTCCGTTGGTTAATCATTTTCTTACAAAAAAATTCTCATACAAAACAAGCAAGAATATGGCTTGGCGCAGACATGTCATCTGTTTAATTAAGAATATTTAACAGCTGACCCTGCTTCAGCATAAGAGAAATTTTAAAAAACCGGACAATTAAGCGATAAGCTGTACTTTTGTCCGCTTTAAGAAAAAAGTGATATTATGGAAGTGGACATCTTTGTTCCCTGCTACCTCGATCAGCTTTATCCCTCTACGGCCTTTAATATGGTAAAGGTGCTCGAACAGTTGAATGTAGTGGTGCATTACAACGCCAACCAGACCTGTTGCGGGCAAATGGCATTCAACGGTGGATACCGCGAAGAGGCACGTGCGCTAGGGGTTAAGTTCCTGAGCGACTTCAACGGCGAACGACCTATTGTGGGTGCCAGCGCTTCCTGCATCGGTTTTATCCGCAACTACTACGAAAAGCTCTTTTACAACTCCCCCTGGCACCTCGATTACAAAAAGATCAAAAGCAACATTTTCGAAATCACCGATTTTATTGTTAATGTATTAAAGGTGGAAGAAATCCCCGGTATCTTTGAAGCTGTTGTCACGTATCATGATTCCTGCGCCGCTTTGCGCGAATATCATCTCGATTCCGACGTGCCGCGTCTTCTCCTGCGCGGCATTGAAGGCTTGCAGCTTGTCGAGATGGAAAATACGGACGAATGTTGTGGCTTTGGTGGCTCTTTTGCCATCAGACACGAAGCCATCTCTACAGCCATGGCCGAACAAAAAATAGAACATGCGCTCAAAACCGGCGCCGAATACATCATCTCCACCGACTCATCTTGTCTGATGCACCTGCAAGCATACATCGACCAACATAATTTGAAATTAAAAACCATGCATATTATCGATCTGATCGCTACAGCAAGCGAACAGCATAAAAAGCAACAAGCATTAAAATATGGATAAAAAGATACTCAACTTTGCCTTGATCGGCTCAGCGGGATACATTGCCCCGCGTCACATGAAAGCCATTGCCGACACCGGAAACCGCATCGTAGCCGCCCTCGATCCTTTTGATTCGATGGGCAAAATGGACAGCTTCTTCCCGGACTCCGATTTTTTTACCGAACCCGAGCGTTTCGACCGGCACCTCGATAAGCTGCGCCGCATGAACGAAGGCAAAAAAATCGACTATGTAAGTATTTGCTCGCCCAACTATCTGCACGATGCCCACATCCGCCTGGCTTTGCGCAATCAGGCGCATGCCATCTGTGAGAAACCCATCGTGCTCAACCCCTGGAATGTGGACGCGTTGCAGGAAATCGAAAAGGAGAGCGGAAAGAAGATTTATACTATTCTTCAGTTGCGCCATCATGCAGCCATCATGGCACTCAAAAAGAGAGTGGAAGAGGGTCCGCAGGATAAGATTTACAACGTTGACCTTACCTATTTCACCAGTCGTGGTCGCTGGTATTTCATCTCCTGGAAAGGAGATATTGCCAAGTCGGGTGGCGTGGCAACCAACATTGGCGTACACTTTTTCGACATGCTTTCGTGGATTTTTGGAAAAGTGATCGACGTGCACGTCACCAACTCGCAGCCCGACAAGGTGAGTGGTTTTCTGGAGCTGGAACGGGCACGTGTGAAATGGCAGCTCAGCCTGGATGTAAACGACATTCCTGCCGAAATACTTCAGCTCGGCAAGCGCACTTATCGCAGCATCACCGTGGAAGGGGAGGAGATCGAATTTAGCGATGGTTTTACCGATTTGCACACGGTGGCGTACGAGAAAATTCTGGCCGGCGAAGGCTATGGATTGGAAGCTGCGCGCAACAGCATCAACATCGTGCACAAGATCCGTCAGGCAATTGTTTGATTTCACCCAATAAAAATGACTATTCAATTATTTGAGTAGTTTTGTTACTCACTTTATGGCTTTCTTTGAGGTTGTAAAGTGATTTTTTTATATAGCGGATTATCAATTCATTACATAATAATAATGTAACTGACCTGGCGAAGCTGTGTCAATCAGGGAGGCTGTGAAACTATTTTGCAGCCTGCTGATCACCAGCCCCCGCCTATTGGATGGGGATTGAAGGATACAAAAACTTTGTGGGCTTCAGACCCAAACACCGCAGCTTTGAGCAGAGCTAATATTTAATACCAAAAAAGAAAGTATAAAACGAATAGGATAAGACAATCCTGATGAAGTTTTAAAGTAGCAGCATGGAAGCCCCAAGAATCGAAAATAGAATCATAAAAATCACCAAGCCGACCCAAAAACCGGTAGCTCAGTGGCTTGTGATTTACACCACGCCACGCGCTGAGAAGAAGGTGCATGAGCGGCTTTGTGATGCTGGAATCCATAGCTACCTGCCACTTTACACTACATTGCGTCAGTGGAAAGACCGCCGCAAAAAGGTGGAGGTGCCGCTGTTCAACTCCTACTTATTTCTAAAGGTGACAGAGCAGGAACGTCACGAAGTTCTGCAGGTTCAGGGAGTCGTAAGGTTTTTGTTTTATCTGGGTAAACCTGCCGTAGTTCGTCAAAAAGAGATAGAAGCCATCGAACGGTTTCTCAACAAAAGTCAGGGTTACCGCATCAAGGTGCAGGCCGGACAGGATGTAGAGATAGCCGGCGGGCCTTTTGAAGGCATATTTGGCAAAGTGTTGCGGGTAGGCAAAAGCAAGCTGGTATTGCAAATCGAGCAGATGGGCATATCCGTAGTGGCGGAGGTGGATCGCGGACAAGTACGGCAAAAGCAGTAGGGCGAGAGGTTAGAGGTGAGAAAGAGGTAAGTAGAAGAAGTTAGCGGCTGGATATTAGAATGGTAACCGACAAAGAGAGAACAATCCCGAACCTACGGAAAGCATAGTTGTAGGGAACAACAGAGTTTTTTTAACTCTTTCACTCAGTATCAATGTACGAAAATCAAAACATAGAATTTAAGCGGCAGTGGCGAGATGAGTACCTGAAATGGATTTCGGGTTTCGCCAATGCCTCAGGGGGTAAAATATATATTGGTATTGACGATGATGGCGATGTAATTGGAATATCGGATGCACAAAGAATGCTAGAAGACATTCCTAATAAGATTGTTAATTATTTGGGAATTGTTGCTCAGGTAAACCTTTTAGAAAAGAACACCAAAAAATACATCGAGATAATTGTTTTCCCTTCAAGTGTGCCAATTTCCTTCAGGGGATCATATCATTATCGATCAGGAAGTACCAAGCAAGAGCTAAAAGGAGCCGCTTTACATCAGTTTCTTTTGAAGAGACTTGGGCGCACTTGGGATGACTTGCCCTGCGAAAATGCAACCATGAATGATATTGATACCGATGCTATTAGCTATTTCTTTCAAAAGGCCGCATTAAGTAAGAGGATTTCTATTGATGCAGGAAATGATGATTTAGAAACAACACTCAAAAATCTTGATTTACTTTCAGACCAAGGTAAATTAAAAAATGCTGCTTTGCTCTTATTCGGAAAACATCCTTCCCGCTTTTTTCCGGCGGTATCATTCAAGATTGGTCGTTTCATCAATGGAGATGATGATTTGCGTTTTCAAGATGTAGTTGAAGGTAATATTTTACAGATGGCCGATAAAGTGATGGAGGTGCTAAAGTCTAAATATCTTATCTCGCCCATTAAGTATCAAGGATTGCAGCGAATAGAAGAACTAGAAGTTCCTGAGGAAGCCCTGCGTGAAGCAATTTTTAATGCAATTATCCACAAAGACTACACAGGTGCATCCATACAATTAAGTGTGTACAACAATAAATTGATCCTATGGAACGAAGGCCGTCTTCCTGATGGCTTTACTGTTGAGACCTTGCTCGTGAAACATCCATCAAGACCTTTTAACAAAAATGTAGCAGATATTTTCTTTAAAGCAGGATTCATCGAAGCATGGGGTAGAGGAATAGCCAAAATCATCAACGGTTTTACCAGGGC
>CAZTCX010000023.1:0-30620 GCA_964612515.1 uncultured Lentimicrobiaceae bacterium
TGAAATGACTTTCACGATCACTGTTGATGAAGGATCATTTGGAACCAATGCCTTTACATTTACTAAGTTGTAAGGATTCACACTTTGGAATAAATAAAAGAGGCTGTCTCAAATGCGAGACAGCCTCTTTTTTTTGCTTCAGGTCGGTATATCAACTATAGCGTCTAAGTGCTGAATACGCTAAAACCTAGGGAGCGTTAGTCTATAGTAAAATGTATTGTGGCCCGTCGGTAACCGCTAATATCTCATTTAGATTTAAAAAAAGGAAAGCCTTGCCTAATCCGCAAGGATTTTTTTGATTTGGCCTCAAAAAATATTGTGCTGATTGACAGGTTTCGTAACCAAAAAGCAGATTTCCGATCAATTTTTAAAAAAAAAGTTTCAAAAACCAAAAAAAATAAACACCCTTATTGACTGTCATTAAGGAGGATAGGTTAATAAAATAAAAAATATTTTATTTTTTATTGTGAATTGAAAATTAATTATGCGTTAATTTGTATGACTTTGTAAGAAAGGCAAGAAAGGCAGATTGGATGAGGCCAAAAGTATCTGCAGACCACCATTTTTCTACATAGTTAATTAGGGTCTATTTTTTAATTATTAACCAAAACATCTATTATGAGAAAATTTACACTCTTCCTTGCCCTGATGTTCTTCATTGGGATGCAAGTAATACAGGCACAAACCAGAACCATAACCGGTACTGTGACAAATGCCGATGATGGCAGTACCATCCCGGGAGTTTCGGTAGTTGTGAAAGGGACAACCTTTGGAACAACCACCGACCTTCATGGTAAGTATAGCTTGAATGTACCGCCTGATGCCCTGGCACTGAGGTTCTCTTTTATCGGCATGAACGCCGTAGAAAGAAACATCGCCGGGATTACTGTTTTAAACGTAAGCATGGAACCTACCGCTACAGCTATCGAAGGGGTGGTGGTAACTGCTTTGGGTATCTCCCGCGAAAAGAAATCGCTGGGTTATGCTACACAGGAACTAAGTGGCGACGAGCTGAACCAGGTAAAACGCAACGACTTCCTGAGTAACCTTTCAGGAAAAGCTGCTGGTGTTCAGGTAAAAACCAACAACAACCTGGGTGGCTCAACGAACGTCATTATCCGTGGTAATGCCTCTATCACCGGTAACAACCAGGCGTTGATCGTTGTGGACGGTATCCCAATTAACAATGCCAACACCAATAACTCGGGTCAGATATCAGGGCGTGCTGGTTATGACTATGGCAATGCTGCTGCTGACATCGACCCGAACAACATCGAATCGATGAACGTGCTAAAAGGTGCTGCTGCTACTGCTCTTTATGGTTCACGTGCTGCTAACGGCGTTATTATGATCACCACCAAAAAAGGTCAGAAAGCATCCGGTACTGCGCGTATCCTTGGCGTATCCATCAGTTCCAACGTTACCACCGGCTTTATCGACAAAAGTACTTTTCCGGCTTACCAGAAAGGCTATGGTGGTGGATATGGTCCTTTGTACAGTGATGGCGATTATCCCGGCCTGGAGCAACGTACTGTTTTTGGCGAGCCCAATTCACTGGTAGTTCCTACTTATGAAGATGCTTCGATGGGCGAAAAGTTTGATCCAAACCTGATGGTGTATCAGTTTGAATCGTTTTACCCGGAAAGCCCTTTCTATAAACAAAAGACTCCGTGGGTGTACGGTGGTGGAGGTAATGGGCCAATTGATTTCTTCGAGACACCCTGGTCATTCAACAACAACATCGACATTACCGGTGGTGGTGACGTTTCAACCTTCCGCTTGTCGTACACCAATACCGACCAAAACGGTATAATGCCCAATAGTTCACTCAAGAAAAACAACTTCTTGTTTAACGGCACCTACGATGTGCTGGATAATGTGAAAGTAACTGCCAGCGCCAACTACGTCAATACCAAAGGCAAAGGTCGTAACTCTACTGGTTATAGCGATAACATTCTTTCGTCATTTCGCCAATGGTATCAGGTAAACGCAGATATGGGATTGCTAAAAGAGCTATATGATGCTACTGGCAAAAACATTTCATGGAACCCAAAGAGCGAAGACAATTTGCAGCCTGCCTATTGGGATAACCCATACTGGGTGCGTTATCAAAACTACGAACAGGATAACCGTGACCGTTTGATCGCTTATTCCCAGATCGACTGGAAAATTACCGATTATCTGAGCATCATGGGACGTGGCTCTATAGATACGTACGATGAGCTGCAGGAAGAGCGCAAAGCTATGGGATCAGTATCTGGTGAGATAGGTGTAGGGCGTACTGAATCTACCTCAGGTTATTCGCGCTTCAGCCGCAAATTCCGTGAAACCAACTTCGATCTGATTGCCAACTTCAATAAATATCTTACCGACGACCTGAGTCTGAATGCACTGTTGGGTACCAACATTCGCCGCACTACCGTCGATCAGGTATTCGCTTCGACAGACGGCGGCCTTGTTATTCCTGATTTATATGCACTTTCTAACAGCGCCAACCCTATGCTTCCACCCGAAGAACGTTATGAGAAAGTTGGTGTTAATGGCATTTTTGCTGGTGTTTCGCTGGGTTATGCAGATTTGGTTTATTTGGATGCTACCATCCGTCGTGATGAATCGTCCACACTTCCTGCGGACAGCCGTGATTATTACTATCCTGCTGTTTCTGGAAGTTTCTTGTTCGGCAACCTCCTTGAAAATGCTACCTGGCTCCAGCTTGGTAAACTTCGTTTAGGATATGCTCAGATAGGTAATGATGCTCCCTGGGGAAGTACCCTCGACACCTATACCAACGTAGGCCTCTACAGCTTGTTTGGAACCACCGCTTTGTTCTCAGTTCCCAGCACGAAAAACAATGCTGATCTGAAACCCGAGCGTACCACGAGCCTTGAAGGAGGTCTTGAAATGATCTTCTTACAGAACCGACTGGGTTTTGACCTCTCAATATATAAAAATAATTCTGTTGACCTGATCATGCCCGTTTCAGTTTCTTATGCCTCAGGTTATTCGGGAAAATATGTGAATGCAGGCGATTTACAAAATAAAGGAGTAGAGTTGACCTTGCGTGGTGCTCCGGTTGTTACCAGCAATTTCCGTTGGGATGCAACGCTTAATTATGCCCGCAACCGCAGTGAAGTTATTTCGCTTGACGAAGGCCTTGAAAACCTTCAGATTGCTGCATTACAAGGTGGTGTTACCATCAATGCGCGTGTTGGCGAGCCTTATGGAACTATTCAGGGTACCGACTTTGTTTACGCCGATAATGGTGAAAAGGTAGTTGGTGCTAATGGTCACTATCGTAAATCAGCGACTTCCGATAAAATCATCGGTAACATCAGCCCTGATTGGACTGCAGGTTTCAATAACAACTTCACATACAAAGGCTGGTCCTTTAGTTTCCTGATCGAAATGCAACAAGGTGGAAGCATATTCTCTACGGACCTATGGTATGGAATGGCTACTGGCCTCTACGAGGAAACAGCATTTACCAACGACCTGGGCAACCCTTCACGTGATCCTGTTGTGGGCGCTGTGCATAATGATGACGGTACCTGGAGCTATGATGCTTCCAGCGGTGGTTTCATCAATGAAGGTGTTGTAAACATCGGAACCGAAGACGCTCCTAACTATATCCCCAATACACGCCGTGTTGCAGGTAATAATTATACAGCTTTTGGTTATGCTACCTCTCCCAATGGACGTTATGTTTATGATGCTACTTACATCAAACTGCGCGAAGCTGTGATTACCTACGCATTGCCCAAAACCACACTTGCCAAAACCCCATTTCAGGGTGTAAGCTTTAGTCTGGTAGGCAGCAACCTGTGGATCATCAGCAAAGACCTCCTCCATGCCGATCCCGAAGCATCACAATCATCGGGTAACGTACAGGGTTGGCAGTCAGGCGTTATGCCCACTACCCGCAATGTTGGTTTAACTGTTAATTTACAATTCTAATACGATACAGATATGAAAAAAATAATTTTAGCACTTATTGTTCTAATCGGATTTTCGACATCCTGCACCAAGGACTTCGACGAGTACAACATCGACACAAAGCGACCTACCGAAGTGCCGCCGGAAATGTTGTTTGCCAATGCGCAAAAGAGCCTTGCCGATCAGGTGGCCAGCACCAACGTGAATACCAATATATGGAAGCTCATGGTTCAATACTGGACAGAAACCACCTACACCGACGAAGCCAACTATGACATCATCAATCGTAACATTGCTCAGTTGGCATTTCGCACATACTACCGCGATGTTTTGGAGGATCTGAACCAAGCGCGTATTCTTATCGAAGCCACCGAAACTGTCACTGCCGAGGAGGGAATAATAAAAAATAATCAGCTCATGATTATTGAATTGATGACAGCATATTCGTACAATCGCTTGTTGGATACTTTTGGTAATATTCCATACACCGAAGCCCTCAATATCGACGACATCACGCCGGCTTATGACGATGCTGCTTTCATTTATAATGATTTGATGAAGCGCACCAAAAATGCTGTTTACACTCTTGATGCTTCTGCTGGTAGCTTTAGCAACTACGACATCTACTTTGATGGTGACGTAACCATGTGGAAGAAATTTGGTAATACATTGCTCATCAAACTGGGCATTACTCTTTCCAAAGTAGATTGGGTTGTAGCCAAAGAAGCAATTGAAAGTGCTTACAACGCCGGACCACTGTTTGCTATGGGCGAATTAGCTCAACTCCAGTATTTGGGCGGCAGCAACAGCAACCCGCTTTATCAGGATCTGGTGCAAAGTGGCCGTGATGACTTTGTGATTACCAACACGCTGGTGGATATTATGGACGAACTCAATGATCCGCGTCGCGAAGCATACTTCACCTTTGCTCCCGATACCAACGCTTACATTGGTGGCCCTTATGGCGAAAATTGTCCTTTTAATCAATATTCGCATATTGCACCACGTATTCAGGAGCCTACCTTCCCCATCACTTTGATGGATTACACCGAAACCGAATTTTACCTTGCTGAAGCTGCGCTTCGTGGGGCAAGTGTAGGTTCGGCCGAGGAGCATTATGCCAATGCCATCACTTCTTCTTTCCAACATTGGGAAGTAGAAGGTGCTGCTGCTTATATTGCTGAACATCCGCTCCCCGCTGAAAACTGGCAGGAAGTGCTCGGCACTCAGGCGTGGCTTGGTTACTACCTCCGTGGTCTGGTGTCCTACACCACCTGGCGCCGTTTGGGCTATCCGGCACTGAACATGCCACCCAGGCCTCCGGAAAGTGCTGATGGCGCTATTCCACGCCGTTTTACCTATCCTGTAAACGAACAGACCCTTAATAAGGACAATTATTATCTTGCTGTTACAGCCATGGGTGGTGATAAACTTTCAACACGTATCTTTTGGGATGTTCCATAGGAAGAGTCCCGGCATTCATACCTAAAAATGAGCCATCGCAAAATTTGCGGTGGCTTTTTTTTGTTAGAATGAAAGGGAGAAATTATCGCAGAAAAGAGGAAGTCGCCAGGTTGTCCGGATTGCAGGAACCCGCCGCTTTCCTTCAGCTAATTGAAATCGTCTTCTGATTATTAAACAATCTAGAGAATTTCTTGACGCACGGCTCCGAATAGTCGTAACAGGCTATGCATCTCTAGATTCCTTTATTCAATTTTTAATTTCTAAACCTCTCGCTCAAAATTTGTCTCTGAGGGTTTCCACGCCATCCCAGTCCTGGGGCAGGCCAAAGTCGATAATGTTTCGGCATCGCGCGATATATAGCGCGGCAGCCCGATCGTTCGGGTTGCGTTGCTGAACACTGGTAAATAGCTCCAATGCGGGATCGAACTGTTTGTCTTTATAGTGCTGCAGGGCTTTGCCGAAATCGTCTTTTGACTCCATCTTGAGTTTCCGCACAGGTGGGCTTTCGCCATCGAGGATTTCAAAAATATAAGCGGCCTCTTTTTTTCCTTTTACCTTTACAACATCCAAAAACCGGTAATTGTAACGGCCCGGATCTTCAATTTTGATAAGCGTTTCCTGTGAGATGATGATGCTGGTTCCGTACATTTTGGTGAGCCCTTCGATGCGCGAGGCCAGATTTACGGCGTCGGATATCACCGTGCCATCCATGCGGCCATGCCCTCCTACCACGCCAAGCATAAGTTTTCCGGTATGTATTCCAATTCCGCTGTTGATAGGATTTTTGCCATCCAGTTTGAGTTGCAAGTTAAATTCGGCAAGGGCAGCCCGCATTTCAATGGCTGCATCGATTGCATTCTCCACATTTCCCACAAAAAGTGCCATAATAGAATCGCCGATGTATTTGTCGATAAAGCCCTTGTTTCGTGATATCAGCGGCTCCATTATGCTGAGATATTCATTAAGAAAATCGAACGTAGCCTTGGGCGTCAACTCTTCGGAGAGGGAGGTGAAGTCGCGGATATCGGTAAAAAGTACCGACATCTCCTTTTGCACCTGGTCGCCAAGTTTTACTTCGGTAATGTTGTCTTTGCCAAGAAAATCCAGAAACTGTCGGGGTACAAAACGGTAATAGGCTTTGTTCATTTTTTCGATGTTGGCAATGTAACTTTCGATTTCGCCGGACATATCGTTGAAACGCTCGGCCAGCTCACCAATCTCATCGTTGCTGCGCACCACAGTATAGCTTGTTTGTTTGCCCTGCCCGGTGCGCTGCATGTTGTACATTAGTTCTCTTACGGGATAAACAATTCCCAGAGTAGTCCATTTTACAAACATAAGGATGTAAATCAGCGACACGAAGATGCCCACGCCAATACCAAAAAACATCACCAGTCCATCAATTACATTAACAAAAAAGAAATTTCCAAATTCCGACAAGGGGTTTGGGTTATCCACAACCTTGGTGACCAGAGGACTGTAGCGCCCAAAGAGTATTTGTAGCTGATCGCTGTTAAGTGTGGAGAGCCCCAGTTGATCGATACGTGAGAGGCTCATGATGAGGTAAACCATAACAATTGACAGTGGCAGCAGCGTGGTCATAGCACTCGACACCCAGAAACTGTTGCGGATTTTGCCGGAATTCATTTTGAAAATCCGGCGACGAAGCTCTTCCGGCGAAAACAGATAGTCGATGTACTTGATGTGTACACGATGTTTTTGCCAGAAATAGACAAACAGCACGGTAAGCAGCGAGGAGAAAAGGGAAATTACAAAAAAGCGGCTAAACATCGGTGTGGCCTCAGTAGCCTGAACAGCCAAAATGAGCATGTACGTGAGAGAGGCCACTAACGCCAAGCCAACGATTCCGGCATTGATCCAATGAGAAAGCAGCAGATATTTCTTGCAAAATTTGAATAACCTTTCGGAGATGACGTGGCCTTTGCGTTTCCGGCGGAAATAGCGTTTGAAGGGATAATTGAAAGCAAAACCTGCAAGGATTGCAAATGCTAAAGAATATTTGAATAGAAATTCAAATGAACTGCTAATCATGTCGTTTTGCGGATCGGTAATAGTGTGTTCCTCCGCGCTGACTGCCGCGGTTGTGTCGGTGACAGGAGATATGATCTGTGTTTTTAGCTCCGTAGCTGTGTCAGGATTTGCCGGCAGGCTTTGCGTATTAATACGAACATTGCCATCATTAATATTAAAGCCGCCACTTTTCTCGATTATTTCAGGGAGGCTTTGCAGTAATAGCAATCCTGCAAAAGGCATCACCAGAAGCATGTACATCAAAAAGGAGACAAGATAAATCCGGAAGCTATAGTAAACCGGTGTCTTTGTTTTGCTACCCATAAACGGTGTTCAGTATTTAAAATATAGTAATTCGTCAGGCTTTTTTTCCGCGATTGAGCAAGCAGCTTTTAATTTTAAAAATGAGCTCATCGCTGCGCACGGGCTTGGCGATATACTCATCGCAACCAACATAAAATGCTTTTTGCCTCTCGCCAGACATGGCAAACGCTGTTTGCGCAATGACTGTTATGCTATTTTTCATTTTTTTGATCTCACGCGTTGCATCATATCCGCTGATACCCGGCAGATGAACATCCATCAGCACCACATCTATGGTGTTGTCTTCTGCACACATATTAATGGCTTCGGTACCGGTAAAGGCGTGAACAATCCGTGCTTTGGTTTTTTGAAGTGCCTTTTCCAAAAATTTGTAGTTGGCCTCTATATCGTCCACCACCAGGATGGTACGATAGCTCCAATCGACTTCGAAAGTGGACGGGTCAAATACTGTATTCATATTACGTCAGGATATTTCTTGTTTTAATAAATAGATGCATCATGTGTTGAATTGACGACGATCAAGCCCGTCTTCCATTACAAGTATCAAATGAAAAGTTAAACAAAAATACAATTAAAACCTTAGCGGCAAAAATGAAGCGTGTTCGGTGTGAAGCTACGTCGATTGTTCTTTCGGCGAGCTATCGATAAAATCTATCTTTGCCCCGGTTTTTATTTTCACAAAAGCAAACCTGATGAATACCAAAATTGAAAACCCTTGCATTTCGGTCTGTACTTACGACGACGACAATATTTGCATCGGTTGCAGGCGCACCAAAAAAGAGGCTACCACCTGGTGGCGCATGACTGAAGAAGAAAAGCAACAGGTGCTCGAAAACATCAAAATACGCCAGCAACAATCCGGCGACAATTACGATCATTATGTGTGACAAGAAGAACCGACCCTAGTCATCCAAAAGTTGCTCGATCACTGATGGATAATGATAATGCTCCAGCCTATGAATGCGCTTTGCGAGGGTTTCTGCCGTATCTTTTGGCCGCACCGGACAACGCGCCCGAAAAAGTATTTCCCCCCGGTCATATTGCTCATCTACCCGATGGATGGTGATGCCGCTCTCGGTTTCACCGGCATCGATCACCGCCTGATGTACGCGGCTGCCATACATATTTTTTCCGCTATAACTGGGAAGCAAAGCCGGATGAATGTTGATAATTTTATTGGGGAAAGCTTTCAGTAAGGCCTGTGGCACAAGCCATAAAAACCCAGCCAGCACTACCAATGATATTTCGCGACTTTGCAGCAAGGCAGCTACTCCATTGGCATCAGCAAGTTCTTCGCGCGTGAAAACTTTGGTGGGAATTTGCAATGCTTCTGCACGCTTGAGTACGTAAGCATCAGCGCGGTTACTCAGGATCATATCCACCCGGATAGAAGGATGCGCTGCAAAATAACGAGATATCCGCTCTGCATTAGTACCACTTCCCGAAGCAAGAATTGCGATTTTTTTCATTCAATGAATAGGTTTAGCGCTTGAAATAGCTTTCAAAGAAACGCATTTTTACGGCTTTTGGATGTGTTCACTTTCTTACCATAACCTGCCAATGATTGCGCATTTAGTTAGTAAATACGTGTTAATCAAATTTTTAGAAGGTTCACTGGATTGTCTGACAAAAAATTCATTTGGTAAGTAATTAGAAAAGTATTTCCTTTGCGCCCTGTTTAACTAAAAATTTTAAATTATGTCTGATATTGCAGCAAGAGTAAAAACGATTATCGTTGATAAACTTGGAGTTGATGAAAACGAAGTAACTCCCGAAGCTAGCTTCACCAATGATTTAGGCGCTGATTCACTCGACACCGTTGAGTTGATCATGGAATTCGAAAAGGAATTCAACATTGCCATCCCGGATGACCAGGCCGAAAAAATCGCAACCGTCGGCAGCGCCATTGAGTACATCGAAAACAATACCAAATAATCTTCTCTCCCACTATGAACTTAAAACGAGTAGTTATAACAGGGTTGGGCGCCATTACCCCGTTAGGCAACACTGTCGAACCTTTTTGGAACAGTTTGCTCAGCGGAGTCAGCGGTGCTGCTGATATTACCCGTTTTGATGCTTCAAAATATAAAACGCAATTTGCCTGTGAGATCAAGGGCTACGAGGCAACGAATTACTTCGAACGCAAAGAAGCCCGCAAGCTCGATCCTTATGCACAATACGCACTGATAGCTGCTGATGAAGCAGTAAAAGATGCTGGGTTCAATCTCGAAACCACCGATCTGAATCGCGTAGGTGTAATTATGGCAACAGGAATTGGTGGTTTTACCACCTTTTTGTATGATGCAGCAGAATTTGGGCGCAACGAGGACAATCCTCGATTCAATCCTTTCTTTATTCCTAAAATTATTGGTGACATAGCTGCCGGACATATCTCGATGAAATATAATTTCAGAGGTCCCAACTACGCCACTACGTCTGCCTGTGCTTCGGCCGGGCATGCCCTGATTGATGCATATCATTACATCAAATTAGGCAAGACCGACATTATCCTGGCGGGTGGATCGGAAGCAGGCATCAATCCTGCCGGCATCGGCGGTTTCAATGCCATGCACGCCATTTCTACCCGCAACGACGACCCCAAAACTGCTTCGCGTCCTTTCGATAAGGATCGTGATGGTTTTGTGCTGGGCGAAGGCTCTGGTGTAATTGTTCTTGAAGAATACGAGCACGCCGTGAAGCGTGGCGCAAAAATTTACGCTGAATTGGTAGGAGTAGGCAGTACTGCCGATGCTCACCACATCACAGCTCCACATCCCGACGGACTTGGTGCTATGCTGGCCATGAAACTGGCTGTAGAAGAAGCAGGAATGCGGTTAGAGGACGTTGATCACATCAATACCCATGGTACATCTACACCGGTTGGCGATATTGCTGAACCCAAAGCCATTATCAGTCTTTTTGGCGAACATGCCTACAACATCAACCTCAACAGCACGAAGTCAATGCACGGCCACTTGTTAGGTGCCGCTGCTGCTGTAGAAATGGTGGCTGTGGTACTTTCCATCCAGAATGATATTATTCCGCCAACCATCAATCACTTTACGGATGATCCAGACATCGACAACCGTCTGAATTTCACCTTCCATAAGGCACAGAAAAGAGTGGTCAATTTTGCGCTTTCCAACTCCTTTGGCTTTGGTGGGCACAACACATCGCTTGCTGTGAAAAAATTTAAAGCATAAACCTGTTTTCGCTTTGAAGCTTTATAACCGTCTTAAAGGTTACTTTTCATCTGACCGACAATTTATTTTTTCAATACGAAACATTTTCGGGTTCTGTCCCGGAAATGTTTCTTTGTATAAACTAGCCTTCTTGCACCGCAGCGTGGCAGTACAGACCAATGGCCACAAGGTAAGCAACGAGCGCCTCGAATATCTGGGCGACGCCGTGCTAAGCTCGGTGGTAGCTGATTATCTTTTCAAAAAATTTCCATACAAAGACGAAGGTTTCCTTACGGAAATGCGTAGCAAGATTGTAAGCCGCGACCAGCTCAATAAGCTTTCGCGTAAGCTGGGACTTGATGAGTTTATCCAATCGAATCAAGATTCGCGCAATGTGTTTCGCTCGATGAACGGCGATGCTTTCGAGGCATTTATTGGCGCCATGTATCTCGACCGTGGCTATAACTTTACGCATCGCGTCATCGTAAATCGTATTATCAAAGTACATTTTGATGTGGAAGAGCTGGTAAATACCGAAGCAAATTTTAAAAGCAAGCTCATTGAATGGTCGCAAAAGGAGCATCGCAACTTGTCGTTCAATGTGGTGACAGAAGTAGGCATAGGAAATTCGCGCCAATATCTGGTAGAAGTAACTGTGGATGGAAATGTGTGTGCCAGCGGCCAGGACTTTTCGATAAAGGGTGCAGAAAAAATTGCGGCCGAAAAAGCTTGCCGCCAATTGATTCCCGAGCTGGGCTAATAGGGAGTTTTCGGGTTGTCAGGTTGCAGATTGCGACCGTCTTCGATAATTAGTAATTTTAATTTTGAACGACGAACATCGCGTCAAGCAGTCTGAAGGCTACTTACTACCTACTTTTTCTCAAAACTCACTACTTATTTCTTATTTTCAAGTCGCTCACGCAAAGCTTTTGTCTGCTTCTCAAAGCCGGGTTTCCCCAACAATGCAAACATATTTATTTTGTAAGCCTCCACGCCGGGTTGATCGAATGGATTAACGCCAAGCAGATAGCCGCTGAGTGCGCAGGCGAATTCATAAAAATAGATTAACTGCCCGAGATAGTATTCGTTTATTTTAGGGACGGTGACGGTCATGTTTGGGACTCCGCCGTCAAGGTGAGCGAGCATCGTCGCCGTTTGTGCTGTATGATTGATTTCATCCACATTTTTACCAGCCAGATAATTTAGCTGATCCAGATTTTGCTCGTCAGCAGGAACTTTAAGATTGTTATCAAATTCCTTCACCGAAAGCACTGTCTCGAAAAGTATGCGTTCGCCCTCCTGAATATACTGCCCCATGGAGTGCAGATCGGTAGTATTGACCACACCGGCCGGGAATATTCCTTTGCCTTCCTTGCCTTCGCTTTCGCCATAAAGCTGCTTCCACCATTCCGTAAAATAATAGAGCTTGGGCTGATAATTCACCATGATCTCCACTTTTTTGCCCTGGCGATAAAGCAGGTTGCGGGCAGCAGCATATTTAGCTGCCGGATTATCGATCACAGAGTCGCTGGCAGTAAGTTGGCGTCGCATATCCACGGCTCCCCGTACCAGCTCGCGAATGTCGAAGCCGGCAATGGCAATGGGCAGCAAGCCAACCGGAGTAAGCACCGAATATCTTCCGCCCACATCATCCGGAACAACATAGGTGGGATATCCCTGCTCGTCGGCCAATTGTTTCAGTGCACCATGCTCCTTGTCGGTGGTGGCAACGATGCGCTTTCGTGCCTGGTCGGGGCCATATTTTTTCTCGAGATGTTCTCTCAAAATCCTGAAAGATACAGCCGGTTCGGTGGTTGTACCCGATTTGGAAATCACATTTACAGAATAGTCGTAACGGTCGAGCAGACTGAGCAAATCAGAGAGATAGTCGCCCGAAAGATTCTGGCCCACATAAATCACCAAAGGTTTACGGCGATGGTCGTGCGAAAGCAGCATGTCGAAGTTATTTTTTAGCGCTTCGATTATTGCACGGGCACCCAGGTAAGAGCCGCCGATGCCCACCACCAGCAGTAGCTCCGAAATCTCACGATGATGTGCTGCAGTAGCTTCGATGCGCTGCAAAAGTTTCTCATCAATTTCGTCGGGTAAATCCAGCCATCCCAAAAAGTCATTTCCTTTACCGGTTTTGGCAAGCAATCGGCGATGCGCTTCGGTCATCTCTGTCTGCATTGTTTCAAGAGCTGACTTGCTGATGTCGTTGCCCTGAATTTCCAATTTTAAGGTTTCCATAGTTTTTTCTAGTGTTTCAGATTTATTTTCTGAGAAATTTATTTTTTGGAAATCAAATAAAAAGTGCAGCCGGGGAGACTGCACCTTAAACCAAAAACCAAAATTTATGAATCAGAAATCATTTCGTTTAAAAACATAAGCCATTGATAATTATCAAAATAATCTTTGATAGTTTGGGCAAATGTTAGGACAGCAAAAATAAAATCATGTGGTGATTTGTGCGGTTAAAGGAGGGTAACAAACGTTAAATATGGTTAAGCATTGATTTGTAGCAGCTTTGAAAGGATATTTTTGTAGTCGCTTGCGCAAAAATCCTTGAAAGTAATGCTGCCACAAATAAAAAATAAATGCTGATTTCTACTTCTGCCAAATGAATCGAAACTTGCTAACATTAGTCATTGTGGTAGTATCCATTGTGCTACTGGGTCTTACGGCAGTGCAGGTTTATTGGGTACGCAATGCCATTAGCATCGAGCGGATCAATTTTGAGAACAGGGTAAACTCGTCAGCCAAAGAGGTGATTTACAAACTCGAGAAGATCAAAACTTACGATGCGATCAGCGAGAGTAATCAGACCCGAAATCGTTTTATCAAATATCTCTCTACCATCGATTCCATAAGTCTGGCGCTGTCCGAGGATGTTAATTTGATAAAGAGTAATGCCGATCTGCGGCGGTTGCTGCAAAAGTCGAATCTGGCGCAGGAAATTATTGCAGAGATGATCGATAGAAATCAACCTTTCCAGATTGAACGACATATTAATTTTGAACTACTCGATTCGTTGCTGAGGCGTGAGCTATTCATGCACAACATCAACAGCGACTATACCTTTGGCGTTTACTCGTCGGGCAAAGGCCGCATGATTTACGAAAGTTCGGACAAGTACAAAACGGAGCTACTCAAGCAAGGTTTCGTCTTTACGCTTTATCCGTACGAGTTTTCGGACAAGCCCGACTATCTGATGATCTATTTCCCATACGAAATGCGGTTTTTGCTTAAGCAAATGGCCGGGATCATTCTTATTTCGCTGTTGCTCATCCTCATCATTATCATGCTCTTCGTCTATATCATCAAAATTGTTGTTTGGCAAAGAAGGCTTTCGGAGATGAAGAATGATTTTATTAATAACATGACACATGAAATCAAGACGCCTATCTCTACCATATCACTGGCATGCGAAGCAATGCGCGACGAAGCCATCAAACGTAACGAACAGCTTACGGATAGCTACCTGAAGGTGATCAACGATGAAAATAATCGCCTGGCTGGCATTGCCGAAAAGATATTGCAGGCAGCGATTATCGAAAATGAAAATTTCAGGTTCAACCGCGAAAAGATTAACCTGCACGACGTCATCAATACGGTGATTAATAACCTGATTATTCAGGTGGAGGTAAAAGATGGCTCGCTGACTTTTGATAAAGGTGCCGAAAAGCCAGTAGTGTCAGGCGATAAAATGCATCTTACCAATGCCATCTCCAACCTGATTGACAATGCCAATAAATATTCTCCGCGCCGGCCGCGCATCCGCGTCACCACAGCGAACTACAACGAAGGCGTTAAAGTGTGTGTATATGATAATGGCATGGGCATCAGCGATGAAAACCAGAAAAAGATTTTTGATAAACTCTATCGTGTACACACCGGCAATCTTCACGACGTAAAGGGTTTCGGACTGGGATTAAGCTATGTCAAAACTATCATCGAACTCCATGGCGGGCGGGTAATGGTGGAAAGTGAGCTGAAAAAAGGTTCTAAGTTTTGTATCTACATTCCTTTTAGCAGCAAAATGAAACAGATAGAATCGTAAAGGACAAAAAGACCGTTTATTGATATTTTTTTTAAAATAACTTATTATCTAAAAAAAAGTTAATTTTACAAATTCAAATAATCCAGAAATCAATTAAATATCCATCACTATGGGAGCTGAAAAGATTAGAGTATTACTGGCCGAGGATGACAAGAATCTTGGCAACGTTTTGAAGTCGTATCTCGATATAAAAGGCTATGAAACAACACTATGTGTGAATGGACAGGAAGCACTGAATGCTTTTTTGCATTCTAATTTTGACTTCTGCATCGTGGATGTGATGATGCCTGTAAAAGATGGTTTTACGCTGGTGAAAGAAATCCGACAGAAAAACAAACGCATTCCGGTACTTTTCCTCACGGCAAAATCGATGCAGGAGGACAAACTGAAAGGATTTTCGCTGGGAGCCGACGACTATCTCACCAAGCCATTCAGCATGGAGGAACTGCTCGTTCGCATGCAGGCTATCATCCGGCGCGCAAATGAGCGTCAGGGAGAAACCGGCAACAACGTTTTCAGAATCGGACAGTTTACTTTCGATTACAACCGCCAACTTCTCAAAATAGACGGCAAAGAACAAAAGCTAACCTCCAAAGAAGCCGCTCTGCTGCGCATGCTGGCCATGAATCTCAACGACGTCCTCGACAGAAGCCATGCCCTGAAGGAAATCTGGAACGACGACAGTTATTTCAACGCCCGAAGCATGGACGTTTACATCACCAAACTTCGCAAATTTTTGAAAGCGGATGAAACTGTGGAGCTGATCAACGTGCACGGCATTGGATTTAAGCTGGTTTCTAACGATTAAAACCTCCACCTTTAGCCAAAGAATTAAGCTATTACTGGCAATTGTTGTCCCCATCCGGTTCAGCCAACTCATCAGGCTGTGTTGCCGCATTCTTTTTTATTTGCATAAAATTACCGGTGCTCGAAATCATTTGCGTTTTAATGGTGTTGTTATGCAAATAAATCATCAGATGAGCAATGCTTTTATCAATCCCACAGCACTGAATAATCCCAATGCTATACTTGCGATAGCCAATTATTTTATAATCGAAGAGGATTTGGCTGCTGCATGAAATCGCTGATAAACGTTGCGGAAGCGCAACAACCCTCAGCAGTAAGGTGCGAAAAACAGAATAAAAATCTCCATTATCTTTGTGGTTAAAATTGGAAAACAATAAATTAAATTTTGAATAAACCCGTTTCTAAAACATTAATTTGAAAATTTTAAAAGATGAAAAACAAAGGACTTTGGATTACGCTTGGAATCATCGTGGTGATTGTGCTGGTTTTATACGCCAGCTTTAAAGGCACTTACAACAACATGGTAAAGCTCGATGAGCAGGTAAAAGCCGCCTGGTCGCAGGTGGTGACGGATTATCAGCGACGCATGGATCTTATTCCAAACCTAGTGAGCACCGTAAAAGGCTACGCAGACTTTGAACAGGAAACCCTGACGCAGGTGATTCAGGCGCGCTCCAATGCTACCAGCGTGAATCTGAATGTAGATAACCTGGATGCTGCTGCCATCGACAAAATACAGCAAACCCAGCAAGCACTTTCCTCGGCGCTAAGCCGCCTTCTTGTTACCGTGGAGCGCTATCCAGAACTGAAAGCCAACACCAACTTCCTCGAACTGCAGGCACAGCTCGAAGGCACCGAAAACCGGATTGCCAACGCACGTCGCAAGTTCAATGAAGTAACACAGACTTTTAACAGCTACATCCGGCAGTTTCCACAGAATATCTTCGCCGGCATGTTTGGCTTTGAGAAGAAGCCTTACTTTGAAGCCGACGCCGGAGCCGAGAAGGCACCCAAAGTTGAGTTTTAAAACTCCTTTTTCAACAACTAAAAAACAGCATCATGTCTGATCACGAAACTCATGATTCACCGCGACCAATTAATGCGGCCGATGAAGCAGCCATCAAAGCTGCAATTGCCGATGCTGAGCGAGCCTCGTCAGGCGAGATACGCGTACACATCGAGCGCGTTTGCCCGGGCGATGTGATGGATCGTGCTGCCTTCATCTTCGAAAAACTCGAAATCCATAAAACCGCTTTGCGCAATGGTGTGCTCTTTTATGTGGCCACCAAAGACCGGCAGTTTGCCGTAATCGGCGACAGCGGAATCAACGCAGTGGTGGATAAAAGCTACTGGGAAAAGCTTTCGGCGGAGATCATCGGTCGCTTTCATACCGACGGCCTTGCCTCCGGATTGATTTATGGCATTACCAATACAGGCGAATATCTTAAGAAATATTTCCCTTTTCAGGAAGATGATATCAATGAGCTTTCAGATGAAATATCTTTTGGATAATTCAAACTTTAACGAAATCACACCATGAAAATATTCCGATCTATTCCAATATTGATGCTCTTGTTGCTGATGGTTTTTTCCGCCATCGCGCAGCCCCCATACGAGGGCATACCACCACGTCCTGATCCGCCACGCCTTGTCAACGATTTCAGTGGCACATTGAGCAGCAACGACATTGCTCGCCTGGAGCATAAGTTGGTAGCTTTTAATGACACCACTTCCACGCAAATTACTGTAGTGCTGGTGAAGGATTTGGCCGGCTATGATAAAGCTCAATTTGCCGATCTGCTAGGCGAGCAGTGGGGTGTGGGACAAAAAGGAAAAGACAACGGCATCGTGGTATTGGTAAAGCCCAAGGTTGCCGATGGGAAGGGCGAAGCATTCATTGCGCCAGGCTATGGTCTTGGAGGCGCAGTGCCTGATGCTGTGGCCAAGCGCATCGTAGAGGAGGAGATGATCCCCGAATTTAAGAACAACAACTATTACGGTGGCCTCGACCGCGGCACCAACGTGCTGATGGAACTCACTGCCGGTGAATACAGTGGCGACGATTACATGAAACGTACGGACGGCGGCGGGCTCGGGGCATTTGTCGGGCTCATTATTTTCATTGTCATCATATCGTGGCTTCTTTCGCGTGGGCGTGGCATGCGCAACTATACCGGACGCAGTAGCAGCCTACCTTTCTGGACAGCCTTGTTTTTGGCCAACCAAATGGGCAACAGCTCTCGTGGAAAATGGGGTGACTTCAAAAGTGGCGGTGGCTCTTTTGGTGGTTTTGGCGGCGGTGGCGGCGGCGGCTTTGGTGGTTTCGGTGGCGGAAGCTTTGGCGGCGGCGGTGCCGGCGGAAGCTGGTAAAAGAAAGTCGGCAGTTCTCAGACTCCAGCCGGCAGTCAACAATTCTCAGCCCACAGTCTTCAGTTCGCGGATAACCTTCCTGGGTTTTATTGAAGTGTTTCTTGGGTTTTAACCTTAGTGGAAAAGACATCCCCCTGAAATCCAACCTTATTGATCATTTGGATCATTTCTTTGATGCTGAAAAGATCGTACATTACTGGTGCAAAATTTTATGCACTATCAATTCTTTAATTTTAAAAATTAATAAAACAGGACATTAATTCCTTTGAGATTTCAATGAAGGCTTGAATTCCATGATTTGTTTTTTGTTAAATTTGAAGATTTATTGCAAAAACATTTTCATGAAAAGATACAGGGCGATAATCATTGATGACGAAAAAAATCTTAGTGATGCGCTGGCAGTGATGCTGGCCGATCATTGTCCTGATATATTGTTGCGTGGTATTGCTGCATCGGCTTCTGATGGGCGTGAGCTGCTTAAAAAGGAACAGGTCGATTTTATCTTTCTTGATATTTCGATGCCGGATGAAGATGGCTTTACTTTTCTCCGATCCATCCCCAAAGAGAATTATGGGGTTATTTTTGTGACTTCACATGAAGAATATTCGCTACTTGCATTAAAAGCAAGTGCCATCGATTACCTGATGAAACCCGTGAATCCGGAGGAACTGGAGGAAGCCGTTGCCAAAGCAATCCATTATCACGAACTGCGGCAAAGTAAGGCGGAGGTCCGTTCCATTTATCATGAATCACTCGAAAACCTTCATCAGCAAGTACACTCGGAAACCAGGAAAATCGAAAAAATAACCATCGCTGAGCAATTCGGTTTTCGTATTGTAAACACCGCTGACCTGATGTATCTGGAGGCCGACAGCAACTACACCAACCTCCACCTTAGCGACAGCAAAAAAGTTACCGCCACCCGCACGTTGGGTGAATTTGAAAAAATTCTGGATGAAAAAATATTTTTCAGAATTCACAAATCAACCATTATTAACCTAAGCCATCTTAAAGCCTACTCGAGCTACCAGGGAAACTATGCTGAAATGGCCGATGGCTCACGCCTGGCCATATCCCGACGAAAATTAAACGAGTTTCGGGAAGTTGTTATGATGTTTTCGAGAGGGGCGTGAGAGAGAGGTGGGAGAGGTGAGTAGTGAGCGGTGAGGAGGAAAATGGAGTAATGGAGTGATGGCAGGGTGCGCGCATCAGAAGCAACGGGTAGAGACGCGATGCATTGCGTCTGTACGAAATGCGCATCAGAAGCAACGGGCAGAGACGCGATGCATCGCGTCTGTACGAAATGCGCATCATTTGATTAATAACAGATAACGAATTTCATCATCCAAATGAAACGAATAATTGTTGTTATGGTTTTGCTGATTGCCGGCGCATCATTGCTGGCACAGAACCCCTACATTCAGCATTACACCACCAGCGACGGCCTGCCCTCCAATACCGTTTATCCAATTATTCAGGACAGGAATAATTTTATCTGGTTTGGTACCGATGCCGGCGTGGCGCGGTATGATGGTACCGAGTTTACCTGCTTTAGTAAAAAAGATGGCCTTGACGATAACGAAATAGTTATTATGAAGGAAGATTCACGAGGGCGCATCTGGTTTTCCAGTTTAAACGGGTCGATAAATTATTTTTACCAAAGCAAAATTTTCAACGCACGGAATGCTCCTTTTCTCGATTCGCTGCAAAGCCGAAATTTCTTTAGGGATTTTATTGAAGACTCAGATAGATCCCTCTATTTCTACACCTTTATGAGCCCCGAAATTGCAGCCTTGAATGCCCAAAATCAGGTAAGTAAATTTACGCTTCCTGCTAAAAAAGGATATTTAGACGGTATTGAATATGAAAAAATGTCTATTCAGGGTATCAGTAAGTCAGAAAGTGATGGATTTGTATTGTGGGCTACCGGTGGGATTTATGCCCTGCAGGATTTTTCGGATGAAACAATCAACATTTGCGACTCCTTACATTTTGAGCGTTGGTATGAGTTGAATAATACTAAGTATTTGCTTCAAGGTAGAATGACACAAAGTAAAACGATGCATACTTTCATTTATTCCAATGGTATCCTGAGCGACCCCATTGCGCTGCCCTTTAATTTCGAAGCTCTTTTTAATGATGCTATCGAAACAGAAGATGGCGTACTTTGGATTACCACCATGGACAAAGGTGTGTTTTGCTTAAAAGACAACGTACTTATCAACCACATCAACATTGCCGAAGCACAGGTTATGGTGCAGGATCACGAGGGAAATGTATGGATAAGTTCGATGAGTGAGGGAGTGTATAAAATTAGCCCTTACTTCAACAGCCACAAGCACTACGGAACCGAATTTTTTGACAATGCGGGAATTTCGGCAATGTGCACCTATCCTGAAACCGGAGTGTGGATGACCAATGGAGATAGGATGCATCTGTTTAAAGATCAAAAATTCTATTCGCTCGATTTTTCGCTAAACCAGCGTAAGTTAGATCAGATCTATTGGCTCAGAAATAACAGTTTGATTGTCGGGTCAAAAAGTTCGGATTTTTACCCACTAAGAGATATTAAAATTATTGAGTCGAACAGGAAAATCGAATACACAGTCATACCAAATACGAAACCTTACCTCGGATTGAAAACAATTGCCATAAGCCCTGCAACGGACGAAATCTTTACATTCTCGCCACCTGCCTTGCTTTCGATAAATCCCGTAAGTTTATTGCAAGAGGTTTGTATTGTCAATTTGGGCGAACGCATCCACAATATTTTTTTCAACCTAAAAGATGAATTGGTGGTGAATGCGAAAAACAATTATTTGTACCGGAATGGAGCGTTAATTCCGGATTCTCAACTATCGCATTTTGATGGTAAAATCATCACCGGCCATCTTTGCATCAACGATTCGATAGAAGTAATCAATGTAGAGGGCGACAGTATTTTTTTGCTTTGCAAGCAAAACCTCTTTAATTTGACACAGGCGATGAACAAGCCCATCGACATGATGGTACGCAAAATGGCCTACCATGCACCGGCACTGTACCTCGCCACCGCCCAAAATATTTTTGTAATCGAACACCCCGAACATATTGCCAATGATCAAACTGTTGACCTTCGATTTATCGACATCAACTTCGGGAAGATAAATGAAATGCTGGTGTATAATGATTCGCTTTACGTGGCCTCCGATGCCGGACTTACCATCATCCCCGAAATTGCTATTGGCGAAATGAAGTCGCAACGCCCCATTCCCTATTTACAATCGGTGCAGATAAATGGAACGGAAGCTGACCTTGAGGCGGGCGAGTTTAGAATTAGCGGGGAGAATAAAATCAAATTCTCGTTCAGCAGCATCAATTACTCATCTGCACCGCTTATTTATTCTTATCAACTGGAGGGGCTTAATACAAGCTGGAACATGGGCACAGCCCGCGAGGTGGTGTTTCAGAATTTGGGTGTCGGACATTACATTTTTCGGGTAAGGGCACAGAAACCGGGCACAGACTTTAGTGCGCCGGTTGATTTTAAGATTGTGGTGACGGCTACTTTATGGCAACAACCACTTTTTTATGTGGGTTTATTTATCCTGATTTCCGGATTGATTGTATGGTCGTTTCATCGTCGTAACTTCCGCCAGCGCCGCACACTCGAAATGGATAACCAATTGGTGTTGTTGGAGCAAAAAGCCCTGCTTACCATGATGAACCCACACTTTATTTTCAATGCGCTCGGCTCTGTGCAAAACCATCTGCTACACAACCAGCCCAACGATGCTGCGCAGTATCTTTCACAATTTGCGCGGCTGATCCGGCAAAATCTTAATGCCATCAAAACCGGATTCATCAGTGTTGAGGAGGAGATTGATCGTTTGAAAAATTATCTTGAACTTGAAAAATTACGGATGGATGACACCTTCGATTATTCAATCAATCTGGAAGATGACTTTGATGAAGAGGAGGCCATGATCCCCTCGATGATTATTCAGCCTTTTGTGGAAAATGCGGTTTGGCATGGCATTTCACAACTCAGAAATCAAACCGGCAGGATATCTATTAGTTTTTCACTTGAAACGGACGACACCATCAAAATAACCATCGAGGATAACGGCGTGGGTAAAAGCCAAACAATATCGGTTTCAACAAATAGTCAGCAACATCTGAACCTAAGTACGGAGGTAACCCGCCGCCGGCTTGAATTGCTGGGTAAAAAAAACAAAGTCAACACCTCCGTTACCTACCACGAGGCTTTGCCGGGACAGGCCAATCCGGGAACCAAAGTAGTGATCATTGCTCCGGTGAACTATAGCAGAGACCCTCTCTAACTCCCCCATAGGTTTTCCAACGCATTAGCAGACCCCCTCCAACTCCTCCGCCAATTGGCGTAGAAGGGTTGGGGATGGGGTCTTGGAATTCATTTTCAACCTGACAAATCCAACCGTTAACTAAATAGAAGCTACCATTCATAAGCCGCCGGCTGCAAATCAATCATTCCCAAAAAAGTCCCTCTCCGGAAGCAGTAGTTTTGCTTTCAGGAGGATAGGTATTTAAAATCTAACAAGGGTATGATTAACCAAATTACCATCCCGGATCAGGCCGGAAATAAAGTAGTTGATGTTGGCGATCTGATGTTTTTCCAGCAGGATAATCTTTATACAGTACTTCATCTTACAGGCTTTGCCACCATCGTTGCAGACCGCCCGATGGAAGAACTGGAAAGGATTTTGGCCAATTCAGGATTTTTCAGGATAAACAAAAATACGGTCATCAACCTACGGCAACTGCAGTCGTTCACCAACGATACAGCAATACTTGCCGATGGAACGCGGTTGACTATTTCGCGTAAAAAAACAGATGAATTTAAAAAAGCAGCGCTACCATTTTTAAATGGTATGGATTGAGATTTTCTTCCTACCGTTCACTCTTCATTTGATACCGTTTGTACAATAACCCCGTCCGTTCAATCAAAGGCCTGTTTTAAGCTTGCTTTGGATAGTAGTTTTACCGAGAAAATTAATATGTCATTATGAATTATCTAAAATTATTACACATGAAAACACACAAGCTTTTACTAATGCTTATCACAGCAATCCTTCTTTTGCCGGCGATGCTTGTTTGCAAAACGCCTGACATTAGGCTAACAAAAAGCGACGGCAAACAATTTTCTTCTTTTGACGCATGGCCTGATTCCACTACCAAATCCACTATGAAAGAGAACCACCCATTTAGAATTTCCAAAGGTAAACCGGGAGGTGTTTCGCCCAATGCCACTGATAACGAAACGATCAGATACGACAATGGGACAAATTTCAATGCAGTAGGTTCGTTGGGAGGCGTAATTTATGCGGCGGCCTATTTCCCCGGTTCCACCATGGAACAGTATGCAGGGTTGGCACTTGAGAATGTTGAAATCTACATTAGCCAAAATCCAATTTCAGTTATGTTAATGATTTATGGACCGGGAAGTACAAGCTCACCAGGCGATACTATTTATACTCAACCTGTTGAAGTTACTGCAAATTCGTGGAATATGGTCGCATTAGATTCGCCTGTTCCCATTACGGGGGAAGACCTGTGGATTTGCTATAAAGCTGTGCACGATTCCGGTACTTATCCATCCGGTATAGATGCCGGCTCGGCCGTTGCAGGTTTTGGTGATATGGCCTCAGAAGATGGTATAATATGGGTATCCTTAGCCGCTGTCGGCTTAAATTACAATTGGAATATTGCGGGATATTTGGAGGATGGTGAAGTCCTTTGTCCAACAGCAAATGCTGGCTCCGATGCCACTACTTGCGAAGTTGATAGTTACACCCTTGTAAATGCAAGTGCCAGTAATTATAGTGCGCTGCAATGGATGACAACAAACGGTACCGGGGTTTTTGATGATGAAACCACCTTGAACGCGGTTTATTATCCAAGCTCCCTTGACTATATTAGCGGCAGCGTAGAGCTTTGCCTTTTCGGAACTCCAAACGAACCATGCACCAATGCTTCCATGGATTGTATGAATTTACTTTTTCAGGCATCGCCAATAGCCAATGCCGGCGCGGATGCCTCCCTCTGCCAGGGAAGCACGCATCAGCTTACAGGGACTGCCGCAAATTATTCACAATTACTCTGGGTAAGTTATGGAACCGGCTATTTTGATGACCCTACAATTTTAAACCCGGTTTACTATCCAAGCCCTATTGATTTGTTGCTTGGAAGTGTCAAGTTGTGTTTGAATGCTGCGCCTATCTCCCCTTGTGCAACCGGGGTTACTGATTGCATAATCCTGACAATTAATCCTCCATTAGAATTAACCACAACGATAAGCAATGTATCCTGTTTTGAGGGCAGTGATGGTGTAGCAGAGTTGTTTGTTGAAGGAGGTACTGCTCCCTATCAGGGATATATAGAAATAATAGGACCGGGCTGTTGTGATCTCTATGAATGTTTCGTCCCTTTTTCGTGCAACAATTGTGAGTGTGGTTCTTTCGAATCTCTTGATCCAAGTACCGGTACAATACTTTTTGCATCACTTCCAGTGGGTGAATATACCATAAAAGTTACTGATGCAAATGGATGCACTTCAACAGATTCAATTATAATAACCGGACCTCCGGAATTAATTGTATTTTCAGGTGGTGATGCAACAATTTGTGAAAATGGTCAATTCACTACTGTTCCTGTTATCGAAAACAGCGGTGATGTTAATTGGGTGAGTTCGGGAGATGGCATGTTTGACGACCCCACTTTAATTAGTGCCACTTATACCCCTGGCACGAATGATTTAGCTAACGGATATGTTGGACTTTGCATTGAAGCTCAGAACACCCCACTATGTGAATCTGTTTCAGATTGTCTGAACTTATATTTTCAAGCAGCCCCAACAGCCTTTGCCGTTGTCAATGCCGAAGTTTGTGAAGGCGACAGTTACGAATTTCTTGATGCTGCTGCCGCCAATTATTCACAATTGCTATGGCTAAGTTATGGAACCGGCTATTTTGATAACCCAACGAATTTAAACCCGGTTTACCATCCCAGTGCGATTGATTTACTTCTTGGAAGCGTTGAACTCTGTTTGAATGCTGCACCTCTCTCCCCTTGTACAACCGGAGTTTCAGATTGCATAACCCTGACAATGCAATCAGCTCCAACAGCCTTTGCCGGTGGCGATGCTGAGGTTTGTGAGGGCGAAAGTTACGCATTGCTTGACGCTGCTGCCGCCAATTATTCACAATTACTCTGGCTAAGTTATGGAACCGGCATTTTTGATGACCCAACGATTTTAAACCCGGTTTACAATCCCAGTTCGATTGATATGCTTCTTGGAAGTGTTGAGCTGTGTTTGAACGCTGCGCCTGTCTCTCCTTGTGCAACCGGAGTTACTGATTGTATTACCCTTGCATTTCAAACACAACAACAAACAGTTCAGATCGATCCCGGCTGGAGTGGCATTTCAACTTATCTCCCACTATGTAATGATGATCTTGCAACAATTCTTAATCCTGTATTAGATGACCTGGTGATTTTGTACAACTTTTCAGGAATTTTCTATCCGGCTGGGGATGTCTTTACTATTACCAAATGGGATACCTATTCCGGATATATCGGCAAATTCAGCAATGTAAATTCACTAAACATGGCGGGATTAAATACCGCAGATCGCAAAACTTCTTACAATAATACTATAGGTTGGAATATAATTCCGGTTCTTTCTGACCAGCCTGTTTCAGTTGAGGTATTATTTGCGGGCAACAATAACCTGAAATTGGCTAAGGAGATAGCAGGCACAGGCGTGTATTGGCCAGCTTACGGTATAAATACCATCGGAAATTTCTGGCCCGGAAAAGCATATTTAATAAGGATGAGTGATACGGGCAGAATTAATTTTTCGCTTCCCGTAAAAGAACAATCAACAATAAAACCACCTGACCTGACTTCTATCATAACTCCGTGGGGAAAAATCACACAAACCCCCTCATCACATATTGTAGCATTCGAATTAGCCGGAAAAGGTTTGATTGAAAACGACATTATTGGTGGCTTTACCAACGATGGTATTTGCAGCGGACTGGTAAAAATACAGGACCCATCATTACCAATCGCTATATCCTTAAATGCCGATGACCCATATACAGAACAAAAATCCGGATTTACAGATGGAGATTTAATTGCTTTCCGTTTGTTCCGTCCAGCCACCGGAGAAATATTTGACCTCGAAGTAAGCTACAAACCGGCTTACGATCATTCGGGCCAGTTTAATCCTAACGGGATATCCGTAGTTAGCGATGTAAAACTTTCGCACACCGGTATCCCAAATCCATACGACCATGATCTAAATATCTTTCCCAACCCCAACGAAGGAACTTTTTTCATCGAAGGTGAATACGACAATGTAGGTATCACAATTACAAATGCTACCGGGAAAGAAGTCTATCACATGCATTTGAGTTTGCCTGCCAAAGTCAACATCACTACACAGCCCAAGGGCATTTATTTTGTCAGATTTGATACAGGCGACAGGATTTTCTTTAAAAAATTAATTATCAACTAATACATTCAAATTACAAATGGCCCAATAAATACAAAGTGGCCTGTTAAATTTAAAAAGAGTTATTTATTAATCACAAATTTTAAAACTATTTATTATGAAAAAGAAACTATTACTTCAAATGAGCATCGCGCTTATTATGTTCATTCCGATGATGCTGGTGGGTCAGATTACTGATCAAAAGGTTAATGAAAGTGCCAATATAGAAACTTACGCAATTTGTTTAGACAACGGTCTGAGTTATGCACAATTTAGCGATCAAGCCAATAGCCAACAGATTGAATTCAAGAGTCGTAAAGGTTGGTTTAAATCAATACTTGGTGTAGTTTGCACTGTAGTGGCTGTTGTTGACGCAGTATTTGGTGATGGTGATCTCGTCGAACCACTGGCTAATGCCCAATGCGCATTGCTTGGCTCTGCTCTCGTGGTGGATTCTAGAGGTGGTGCAATTGGTTCAGGAGATTTTCCGCCGTCTTATATGCAAGGACCAGCACCGACGTTGGAAAGTGGCTCTGAAACATATTCTGCGTTTAATGCTATTAATGCCTATCATGTATCATTGGAGAACGATTCTCTAATTGCTTTAGAAAATGCAACCAATGGATTGATGGATGCATTTGATTCTTTAAAGTATTACAGTAGTGAACCCGATGTTATTTTCCTTCCTTATTTAGAAGCTGTGTCCTCCTCAATAATGAATTATGCAAATGTATTGGAAAGTTTGGGATTTAATATCTATATCAAACAAACAGACATTCAATATTTTCAGGATTCATGTTCAACAGGATATCTGCCAGCAATAGAAGACGCAGCATTTGTGAATGCAGGTCTGTCTTTTGAGCAGCGCCATTTATTAGCTATCTATTTTGCAGATATGCCTTTTACATTGAGTGTAGACTCAGTATCTTTGTGTGATGCCTTGTTAGAAGCTGCTGAAACAAACCTATATACCTCACCAGTCGTAGAAGATGAACAGATAATCAGGTACGACAATGGGACAAATTTCAATGCAGTAGGTTCGTTGGGAGGCGTAATTTATGCGGCGGCCTATTTCCCCGGTTCCACCATGGAACAGTATGCAGGGTTGGCACTTGAGAATGTTGAAATCTACATTAGCCAAAATCCAATTTCAGTTATGTTAATGATTTATGGACCGGGAAGTACAAGCTCACCAGGCGATACTATTTATACTCAACCTGTTGAAGTTACTGCAAATTCGTGGAATATGATTGCATTAGCTTCGCCTGTTCCCATTACGGGGGAAGACCTGTGGATTGGCTATAAAGCTGTGCACGATTCCGGTACTTATCCATCCGGTATAGATGCCGGCCCGGCCATTGCAGGTTTTGGTGATAAGACCTCGGAAGATGGTATAATATGGGTATCCTTAGCCGCTGTCGACTTAGATTATAATTGGAATATTGCGGGGTATTTGGGGGATGGTGGAGTACTTTGTCCAACAGCAAATGCAGGCGCTGACGCAACAATTGAGGCAGATGAATCCTTTTTATTATCAGATGCGACGGCAACCAACTTTAGCTCGCTGCTCTGGACAAGCTCAGGTGATGGAATGTTTGATGATGCAACTATTCTAAACTCGACCTATTTACCAGGTGCTGCTGACATTGCTGCCAGCACAGTTGAACTTTGCCTGACTGCAAATCCGAATGATCCTTGCACCGGTAGTGTAACAGATTGTATGACCCTTGCCATTATTCCAGAGGGATTGCAAGTACAAGTCATTGAAATTCCCGGAAATTGGAGCCTCATCTCCTCCTATCTTGTACCAATCAACCCATCAATGGAATATCTTTTCGCTGATATGGTTAGCCAAAACAAATTGGAAGTCATGCTTGGCAAAAACGGCATCCTCTGGCCATCTGGAAGCATCAACACCATTGGCGACTGGGACGTTTACCAGGGCTACAAAGTTAAGATGAATGAAGCGGGATCGATTGAAGTCATTGGTGAAATCCCCGACAACAAAACCATCAGCCTCAATGCGGGAGCCAATTATATGCCGGTGCTAAGTGTAGAATACTATTCTGCGGGTGACATTTTTGCTCAACTGGGTAGCGGGCTTATTTTTGCTTACGATCTGGGCTCGGAGTCCTTGTACTGGCCTGCCGGCGGTATTTATACGCTTGATGTGCTCGAACCAGGCAAAGGCTATCTTGTCGGAATGACACAGCCTGGTCAGGCCACTTACGATCCGCTTCTAAAAATGGATTTTAAAGGCTATGTGCCGGTTAAGCCAAAAGTTTACGAAAATTCCCCCTGGAAAGTTACTAAATCCGGTTCCCCACACCTGATTTCTATCGACAGGTCAGCATTGGCTGGATTTGACCCCGGCGACTTTATCGGTGTTTTCAATGCTGAGGGAATGTGTGTCGGGATGAGCAAGATTGATAAAACCGAAAACAACCTCCTTCTGGTGGCTTATGGCAACGACTTCACCATGAAAACCGCAACCGGCCTTGCCGATGGTGAAGCCATGCAATTCAGGGTTTATCGTACTTCAACAATGGCCGAAACCCATGCTGCGGTATCCTTCGATGCTTCGATGCCCAACATGGGATTGTTCACCGAAAACGGACTGTCGAAGATCATGAAGATCAAAACTGGTGCTACTTCCGTGGGTGAAGCCCTTCTGTCCGACATCCAAATTTATCCAAATCCATCCGATGGTACTTTCACCATCTCAGGCTTGGATTCAAAAGCCAACATCAAGATTGTAAACATCCTTGGCGATCAGGTGTACTCTGGTGAGGTTGACCTGCCTTCAAAACTTGATCTCTCCGCCCAGCCAAAGGGAGTTTATTTCATCAGCATTGAAACTGGTAGAAGTAAGTTCTTTAAAAAGCTGTTGATAAATTAAAGTAAAAAGCACTCTTTTCAATTACGTTAGAAATCCCGTCTCGCTTTTGAGGCGGGGTTTTTTTTATGAAACCTTACCTTTCTCAAAACCTCAGCTTTTCCTTTAGTGTTTTCATGCCGGAGCGGCTCACGCTGATTTCGCGGCCATCTTTTAGCGTAAGCGAATAAGTGTCTTTGGTGTCGGGTTCTATCTTTTTTATCTGCGCCACCGCCACGATGGCCGAGCGATGCACCCTTACAAACTGATCTTCGGGCAGGTGCTGCTCAAAATACGCCATGGGTTTTTGTTTGAGATAGCGGCGCGTCGGCGTATGTATCTCCACATAATCGTCGGCGGCGGCAATCCAAACTACATCTTGTATGGGGATTACGTGTACTTCGGCTCCGTCTTTCACCACAATGCGGTGGAGGGTGTGCGGCAGCTGGTCGGCAGCTTCGGTTATTTGCGAAAGCGTATCCTCTTTTGATGTCGCCTGGTCGGTTACAAGACGCTGCAAGGCGCGCTGCACCGCTTCCGAAAAACGTTGTTGGTTGTAGGGTTTTAGCAAATAATCGGCAGCGCTGTATTCGAAAGCTTTTAGGGCATATTCGTCGTGGGCCGTCGAAAAAATGATGACCGGTTTCTCTTCGAGCAATTCCAAAAGTTCAAAGCCGTCGATTTTTGGCATTTGGATGTCCAGAAAAACGAGCTGTGGCTTTAGCTCCTGGATGGCTTTCAGTCCGCTGAAACCATTTTCGCATTCGGCCACCACTTCTATCTCTGGATGCGCAGCCAGATATTTTATCACTACCCGACGGGCCAGTTCCTCATCGTCGATTACAACAGCTTTGATGGTTTTTTCCATAACGGCTATTTTTTAATACTCACCGGTTCGAATTCCGGAATGCTGATGGTTACTTTAAAATAAAAACTGCTTTTCTCGATCTGCATCAGGTCGTTGCGGTGGTATTGGAGGCTCAGCCGTTTGCGGATGTTATCGAGGCCGATGCCTTTGCCACGCCTGGAAAGGTTGCCGGGCGCATAGTTGTTGCCAAT
>CAZTCX010000023.1:30630-31545 GCA_964612515.1 uncultured Lentimicrobiaceae bacterium
GGTGGTAATTATCACTGCATCCGTACTTTCGTTGACGCCATGCTTGATGGCATTTTCATAAACCGGCTGCAGGATCATATTTGGGATTTTACGTTGGCGGCAAGCCTCGCTGATGTTGTTTTCGATCACCAGTCGCTGCCCGAATCGAATCTTTTCGATATCGAGATATTTGGCAATATGTTCCAGCTCGGTATCCAGGCTCACCAGCTCATCATGGTTTTGACGGATGGTGTAGCGCAGGAAGTCGGAGAGCTCCAACAACATTTCGCCGGCTTTTGCGGCGTCGGTCATTATTAAAGAGTGAATGCTGTTGAGTCCGTTAAACAAAAAGTGTGGATTGATCTGCGACTTGAGCAGATTCAGCTCCGACTCCTGAACCACCTGTCGCATGGCCGATTCCTGCAAAAGTTTCTCGTGATAATTGTTGTAATAATTGGCCAGATAATAAACCATGACGATGAGCGCATACACCAGCAGCAGATACACAAAGCGCCAGGGCAACGATTGCGAAAGGAACACTACATATTCAGCATCGCTGGCAAAGAGAAACGAAAGTAGATAATATCCGCCAAAAAGCCAGATCGAAACCAGGATGCCGCCGGTAACCAGATGATCGATAACCACCAGATGATATTTCTGATCGCTGATGGCCAGATAGCGCACGATGTACCAAATGCCGATGCCGGTGAGAAAAACCATTCCGGTATAAATGACGCTGTCAGCCACCGACACAAGCACTGGAAAATCGAAGAACACATAGAGGATCACAAAATGTGCTGCCGCAACAAAACCCATTGCCAGGGAGTAAACCATAAAGTTTTTTCGGTGGGTCAGCAGTGGATTGAGCATCTTTTTGAATGTTTTTTACAAACGGAAAACCTTGGCAATGATAGGATAATTTTTTTGAGATTATTA
>CAZTCX010000024.1:0-31218 GCA_964612515.1 uncultured Lentimicrobiaceae bacterium
ATTGACTTTCCGTATGTGGGAAGCATTTATGTAAAAGACCTGAGTGTGGAAGAGGCCAAAGACCTGATCTCTGGAATTGTGAAAGATTACATCAAAGAATCGACAGTCGTCGTGCGGCTGGCGCTTTTTAAAATAGCTGCGCTGGGAGAGGTGAATCGCTCCGGTCAGGTGAGCATTTATCAGAATCAGGTAACTATTTTCGATGCCATTGCCATGGCCGGCGATTTGACACCCTTCGCCAAGCGTAATCAGGTGCTGATCATCAGGGAAACACCCGAAGGTGTTAAAACAAAAAAGATAAACCTGAATGATTTATCAATTTTTGATAGCGAATATTATTTTATACAGCCCAATGATATCATTTATGTGCCACCGCTGAAAGGCAAAAACTTCGCCTTTAGCCAGTTCCCCTATGCACTGGTATTTTCTACCATCTCAACAACGCTGCTCCTTATTAACTTTTTCCAAACAAACTAATACAATAAGTGGAATCTAATCTCAACAGCCAACTCTCGAACCAGGAAGAGTCGATTGACATAAAACTTTTATTCATCAAGTTTTTCAGGTACTGGTATTTCTTTGCCCTCACCATTTTTGTAGCTCTGGTGATTGCTTTTCTTTTTAATAAATACACCAAACCGGTGTATGAAGTGAAAACTACCGTGTTGATAAAAGACGACAAAGCGGGGCAGAGTCTGATTGGCATCGGAATGATGAACAGCCAGCAAAACCTGCAAAACGAAATGGGCGTTATCAACTCCTATGCACTGGCTGCACGCACCATCAACAACCTGAACTTTGAGGTTTCTTATTTTAAAGAAGATAATTTTATTACCAGCGAACTCTACAAATCGTCGCCTTTCGTGGTGGTGATGGATACCACGCACGTGCAGCCGATCAACGTAAAGTTCACCATCAACATTCAAAATAATGCAACCTACCAACTGATTCTTCAGGCTGAAAACGCCTCGTTGTACAGCTTTGGCAAACGTGAACAGATTTCAACCGTTGATGATCCAATTGTAATTAATAAAACCTACAAATTTGGTGAGGAGATAGAAACAGACCTATTTAAATTTACCATTCTTCTAACCGAACATTTCGAAAAGGAAGCCATCAATCAAAATCTCTCTTTTGTTTTTAATGATTACAAAACACTTATCAGCACTTTTAGGGGCACACAACTGGAGCCTATCAACCGTGAGGCTTCCATCATCGAGATTTCGATAAAAGGTGGAAATGCCGAAAAACTTTCCGATTATCTCAACGAGCTTACCAATCAGTATTTGCTGCGTGGCATGGAAAAGAAAAACCAGATTGCCGAGAACACCATTCGATTTATCGATTCCGAACTTGTCGACATCACCGATTCGCTCACTTACACTGAGGGTGAGCTGCAAAACTTCAGGGTGAGCAATGAGTTCATGGATATGGATTTTAAATCCACCCAGGTGTTTGAGGGGATGAAACAGTATCAGGATCAGAAAGCGCAGCTCACCGTCAAAGCGAAATATTACCGCAACCTGCAGGAATATCTCAAGAAGAATCAGGATAACATCGACGACGTAATAATTCCTTCGTCGATGGGCATCGAAGACCCATTGCTCACACAGCTCATCAGTGGCCTGGCAGATCTTTACGCCCAACGTGCTACCATCTTGTACAACTCATCGGAGAAAAATCCACAGGTTGCTGCTATCGATCAGCGTATTCGCACCACCAAAAAAACCATTCTCGAGAACATCCAAAACATCGTGGTCACTTCGGAGATTTCTATTAAGGATATTGATGACCGCATCGCTGTCCTGAACCGAGAGATGAACCGCCTTCCTGAAACGCAGCGCCAACTGGTGGGCATCCAGCGAAAATATAAACTCAGCGATGCGCTTTACACCTTTCTTTTACAGAAGCGCTCTGAAGCACAAATTGCCAAGGCCAGCAACCTACCCGATAACGAGATTATTGATAACGCCCGTAGCGGCGAACAGGTTTATCCCAAGAAGAGCCTCAACTACCTCATCGCACTGGTGCTGGGCTTATTGCTGCCGGTAGCATACATTTTGGGTAAGGATTATTTTAATGATAAAATTATCGAGCGCAAAGACATCGAAAAACTTACCAACGTGCCGATTGTTGGTCACGTGATTCACAACAGCAAAGAGTCGCAGCTTGTGGTGAGCGAGTCGCCCAAGTCGAGCATCGCCGAGTCGTTCCGTTCTATCCGTACCAATTTGCAATATCTTACCAAAGGCAAAGAGAAGCAGGTAATTCTGGTAACAAGTGATATGGTGGGCGCCGGTAAAACATTTGCTTCTATGAACCTCGCCTCCATATTTGCCATGTATGATAAAAAAACCTTGCTTATGGGTTTTGACCTGCGCAAGCCTAAGATTTATCAGGACTTTGGTCTTACCAATACCGAAGGTATCAGCTCTTATCTTATCAACAAGAGCACCTTTGAAGACATCGTTCAGAAATCTCCGGTGAAGAATCTCGATATCATCATGGCGGGTCCTGTACCTCCCAACCCTGCCGAACTTATTGCCTCACCCAAAACCGACGAGCTGATGAAACGCGTGATGGAAGAGTACGACTTTGTAATTCTCGATACGCCGCCTGTGGGTCTTGTTACTGATGCCTTCCTGCTGATGAAATATACCGATGCCAACCTGTTCATCGTGCGTCAGAACTACACCAACAAGAAGATTTTCGAATCGATTATCAAAGACATCGAAAACCGCAAGATGCCGAACATCTACATCCTCATTAATGACGTAAAACTGGGCAAAGGCTCCTACGGCTATGGCTACGGATACGGTTACGGATATGGTTATGGCTATGGTTACGGTTATGGCTATGGTTACGGTTATGGCTACTACTCCGAAGACGAGAAGGGCGATAAGAAATCCATTATCAGTAAGCTATTCGGGAAAGCATAAAGTAAAATAGCAAGACGTAAATTCCATTTTCAAAATAAATCTCAATAATCAAACCTCCATTATTTGGGGGGGTGGTTATTGAGATTTTTTATTAGGGATTTGTCTGGTATCAGCGTTGGTTAATCTGTTCCCTTTTTCAACCCAGAATATTTCGGATGATGCCCTCGAACATGGCGATGGCGGGCGGGATGATTTTATCTGGAAAGTCGTAGTCGGGATGATGTAAATCAGGGTGCTTCACGCCGGAGCCAATGCCAAACATGGCTCCTTTGTATTTGGATGTAAAATGTCCAAAATCTTCTGACCAGCGGAAAGGCGTGTCAGGCTCTTCAATTTTCAAATGATTTATTTCAGCTACCTGCCGGATTATTTTTGTGCCTTCGGGATCATTCACTGTGGCTGGGAACTCCTCGCGCCATTCTATCTTTTCGTGAAGCTGATAATGATCGGCTGTCTTTTCTGCAAGCTCAATCGCCTTTTCGGTAAGCCGCTTCATGTCGCTGTTGCGGAAGCTGCGCAAGGTTGCCATAACTTCGGCATAGCCGGGCGAAGTGCCAAAAGCTATTTCGCCCAAGCGGGAGTGAATGATGGTGATGAGTTTAAAATCCTCAAAACCTTTCTTTTCCATCGATAAGTCGGTGAGACCTTTTATAATATCGGCGACAGCCATGGCTGGACTAATGCCATGCTCGGGATTGGCGGCATGTGAAGTTTTGCCGGTGAGCCGGATGATCATTCCTTTGCTTGCAGCGGCAAAATGTTGGTTTCGAACCACCACATGGCCGGCAGAAAAACCGGGCAGATTGTGCAAAGCAAAAACCCAATCCGGTTGCAGCTCCGCAAATTTCGGGTCGTCGATCACCCGTTTTGCTCCCTGGCCGGTTTCTTCGGCGGGTTGAAACAGCAACACCACGCCTCCACTGGCAGGGCGGCGCGCATGCAGTGCCTGCGCCACGCCGACGAGTATGGTAGAATGTCCGTCGTGGCCACATTTGTGCGCTATACCCTTGCGCGTGGATTTATAATCGATGTCGTTGGTTTCGTCAATCGGCAGCGCATCCATATCGGCGCGCAGCAAAACAGTTGATCCTTTGGCACTCACTTTGTAAACGACAGCCACCCCGGCGCCACCAATGCCTTCATAAATTTGATCGGGAGAAAATGTTTGGAGAAATTCTTTGATTTTTTTGGCGGTTTCAGTCTCCTTTCCTGATAGTTCAGGATGCTGATGCAGCCGGTGCCGGAAGGCAATTAATTGTTGAAGGTCGTCGTTTGAAACATTCATTAAGAAAATCCTTTTGTAAATAAAAAATAAGAATAAATGAACAAGCTCTATCCACTAAAGTTCAAGCCACGCTTTCGGGAAAAGCTCTGGGGCGGCCACAAAATTAAGGATGTATTGGAGATGGATTGCGATGCAATCGAAAAGTGTGGTGAAGCCTGGGTTTTATCGGGTGTGGCGGGTGACGAAACGGAAGTAGTTGATGGATTCCTTGCCGGCAATGAGCTCAACGAACTGGTAGAAGTTTACATGGACGATTTGGTCGGTGGAAAGGTGTATCAAAAATATAAAAACGAATTTCCAATCCTGGTGAAATTTATCGATGCTGCCGACTACCTGAGCATACAGGTACATCCCGATGATGCACTTGCACAAAAACGCGGGCTGGGCAATGGGAAAACCGAAATGTGGTACATCATCAGCGCCGACAAAGATGCAGAGCTTATCAGCGGATTCAGCCAAAAGGTAAACCAGAAAACTTATCTCGACCATTTCAACAACAAGACACATAAAGAAATTTTGAATGTTGAAAAGGTCGAAGCCGGCGATGTTTACTATATGCCCGCCGGAAGGGTGCACGCGTTGGGGCCGGGAATTCTGCTTGCCGAAATACAACAAACCAGCGATACCACTTACCGCATCTATGACTGGGATCGTACCGATAAAAACGGTCAGCCACGCGAACTGCACACCAAAGAAGCCCTCGAAGCCATCGACTTCGATGTGTATGATGATTACAAAAGCAACTATGCTAAAACCAAAAATGAAACTGTAGAGGTAGTAAAAGGAGAATTTTTTACTACCAACCTGCTGCACATCGACCAGCCGATGATGAAAAACTACGAAGAACTCGATTCGTTTGTAATCTACACCTGCGTTGCCGGCCACCTCACGCTGGTATATCCCGACGGAAGTCTCACCATAAAAATGGGCGAGTGTGTGCTCATTCCCAACGAGATCAAGCGCATCGATCTGCACCCATCGACAGATTCTAAATTATTGGAAACTTATATCTTGTAAGATCAGTTTTATTTTAAAAACCTATTTTTGCCACACTAATTTTTACCACTAAAATTGCTATTTATGAAACACTACCTGTTCCTTATCGCCGTGCTGATGTTTGCAACTATTGGCTACAGCCAGTCAGAAAACAAGGTGCTTTTTTCGCTTCCTGATGTCAACATACAAACCGTGCAGGGGGAGCCATTTAATACCAAACAAATCAAGAATGACGGCAAGCCGGTCATCATCACTTTTTGGGCTACCTGGTGCAAACCCTGTATGAAAGAGCACGACGCCATCAATGATGTTTACGAAGATTGGGTGGACGAAACCGGCGTGAAACTATATGCCGTTTCCATCGACAATGCCCGCTCAAGCAAAAACGTGTTGCCCACAGTAAATGGCAAAAGCTGGGATTTTGAAGTGCTGCTCGACCCCAATGGCGACCTGAAACGCGCCATGAACGTTAACATACCGCCTCACACCTTTATTCTTAATGGCAAACGCGAAGTGGTATGGCAACACATCGGCTACCTGGATGGCGACGAACAGGAATATATTGAGATCGTGAAAAAATTAATCGCCGGTAAAAAAATCAACTAAACGCTCCTGTTTATTAATAGCTAATCAAAAACTATTTTATGTTGAAAAATTTACGCTATAGCGCAATTGTGGCTTTGTTGCTAATGATGACACTGACCACCCGCGCACAAAATTTTATCGAGCAGGGACAAGTAAACGGCAACGTTCAGATTGACGCTCAATATTACAGCCAGGACGACAAAATGGGTATCACCGACTCGACGCTCAACTACAAGAAATTCGGGCTTAATGCCTTCTCCAACGTCATCTACACCAACGGCGATTTTTCGGCCGGTCTCCGCTTTGAGAGCTACCTTAACCCGATGGTTGGCTTCGACGATCGCTACGAAGGCGCAGGCGTCCCTTATTGGTTTACCAAATATAAAGTGGGAACACTGGAGATGACCGCCGGCCACTTTTATGAGCAATTCGGCAGCGGACTGATATTGCGAGGCTGGGAAGAATGGACGCTGGGCTACGACAATAACTTCTATGGTTTTAATGCGCATTTTGCACCTTACAAAGGGGTGATGCTCAAAGGTCTCGTGGGTACACAACGTTATTTCTGGGAACCCTATGTAGCAGGCAACCGTGGCATCGTAAAAGGTTTCGATGGCGATTTTTATCTAAACGAAATGTTTGATGGCATGTCCGAAACGAAAACAAAGATTGATCTGGGTGGAAGTTTTGTGAGCAAATACGAAAAGACCGGTAACGTCTTCTACACCCGCAACAACGAATTTCTGATCGATAGCGTTCCATGGATCGAAACCACAACCTATGAGATGACGATTCCCCACAATGTAGGCTCATGGGCGGCACGTGCCAACATTGCTCACGGCGGTGTTAATTTCTATGGCGAATATGCCCGCAAAGGCGCCGATCCCAATGCTACCAACAGTTACATTTACCGAAAAGGTTCTGCTTTGTATTCGACGCTTTCATACAGCACAAAAGGATTAGGGATTTCTGTGGCCACCAAATGGATTGATAACATGAGCTACAAATCCAAGCTTACTGAAGCTGGTACTCCTGCCATGCTCGACATCAACTATTTGCCGGCAATCACCAAAGAACATCAGTACAGTATGGCTACGATGTATCCGTATGCCACACAACCCAATGGCGAGTTTGGAGTGCAGGGGCAGGTGATCTATACCATCCCGAAAGGCTCGCCCCTTGGCGGGAAGTACGGAACCACGCTTACCGTTAACTATGCTTTGGCAAAATCGATTGAAAAAGATTCTATTTACTCCGATGTTACCGGAGGCGTCACGGGTACTGAAGGCTACGAAACCAGTTTCTTTTCGATCGGTGATCTCACCTATTATCAGGATTTGAACATGTCCATCGACAAGAAATTTAGTCCGAAAGTAAAAGCCAAAGCAGCTTATTATCACCAAACCTATAATCTTCATGTGATTGAAGACAACCTCTACGACGACAACAACATGGTGTATGCTAACATCGGTGTGCTGGATGTTACCTATAAATTTGACAGCCGCAACTCGCTACGTGCAGAGTTGCAAGGGCTTTTTACAAAAGAAGACGACGGTGACTGGTTGGCAATGATGCTCGAGTACAGCGTGTCTCCATCGTGGTTTTTCAATATTCAGGACGAGTTCAATTACGGAAACCCTGTTGATGCCAAACAGATACATTATTATAATGTCTCTTTTGGATACACCCAGAAATCCAATCGCTTTGCGCTGCGCTATGGGCGCCAGCGCGAAGGCCTTTTGTGCGTGGGTGGCGTATGCCGCTATGTGCCGGCCTCTACCGGACTTACACTTACGATCACCAGTTCGTTTTAAAACATTAAAATTTTACAACTCATGACAAGGAAACTTTTCTTCACCATAATGCTCGCTTTGTTAATTGGTTCGTATGGCTGGATGTCGTGCGAAAAAATCGATGAGCCGCTCAAAGTCATCGATCATAATGTTTATCCTGAAAACCCTGACGACACCTTGTTTTTCAAAGATTCCATCAGCACCACCATGCGCCAGGTGCTACTCGAAGAGTTCACCGGACACCGTTGTGTAAACTGTCCGGAAGCCTCGCAGATGGCGCACGAGATGGCAGCTTCACTCGATCACCGGTTGATAATTTATAATGTTCATGCAGGCAATTTTGCTACGCCACAGGTCGGTACAGCTTTCGATGCTGATTATAGAAGTACGGTGGGTAACAAGCTAAATTCTGATTTTGCAATTTGGGCTTATCCGTCTGCCATGATCGACCGCATTCCGTACCAGGGTTCCTACACAATTCTTAAAGAGGGATGGCAATCCAATGTAAATGCGGAGCTGGCTAAACCCAACCTGGCCAACCTGAAAGTTATAAGCACATGGTTTCCAAAGCTCAACACCTTAAAAGTTGCAGTAGAAACAGAATTTATTTCTGAACCTGCCGGACAGTATCGGCTGGCTGTTTATTTGGTGGAGGACAGCCTCATTTCACCACAGCTCAATAATAAGCCTTCCATTGGCAGCGACACGCTGATGAATTACGTGCACCACAACGTGCTCCGCGATGCCATCAACGGCACCTATGGCGAATATCTCACCGAGAGCACCGGGTTGGTGAACGGCGAGATTTACACCAAACGATATAATTATGTCGTCAATCCCGACTGGGACATCAGGCATTGCCATCTCATTGCCTATCTCGGAAAATATGATGCTACTTACAATCTCATCGAAATCATTCAGGTGGCCGATCTGCCCGTGAAGACGAAATAGGACTTAGTAATAAAAGAAAACCGCAGAGGCGGAGAGACGCAGAGGAAAAGAAAAATCTTTTTTAATATCTGCACCTCTCCGCCTCTTCCGTTAAACCCATTAATTTCCTACCCTTTTACATAATAATAAGATCCTCAATATTTTTTTTGGGAACATGATGCACGCCATCACTGTCACGCCAATAGCGGATGTTGTTATCTTTTATCTCCTCCATGACGATCGTTTCAGCAGGCACACCGAGGGCAAGCACCAGGGCAATATGAAGATGCTGCGGAATATTGAGCACTTCCTGAAGCTGCTTCCGGTCGATGTTGGCAATCATGCAGCCGCCAAGCTTCATTTCCACCGCGCCGAGCATGATGCTTTGGGCTGCAATTCCCTGGTCGTGGCACGATTCGGCGCGCACTTGTGTATCCGCCAGCATTACGATGTAAGCTGCCGGGCGCTCGCCGGGTTGTGGGCCCTCCCAATCTTTTAGGTAAGCTGCCCATCTGAGACATCCAAAAATATTTTGATTGGTTTCAGGCTCGTACGAAAGTATGTATTTGAGTGGTTGTAGATTGGCTCCCGAGGGCGAAAGCCGTGCAAGCTCAATCAGACTGACAAGCTGATGGCGGCTTACAGGTTCCTGCTCCTTAAATTTGCGGTACGAACGGCTTTTCAAAACGAGGTCGTGAAGGGTCATAGGTTATAATTTTTCTAAAAGATATTTATAAAAAGCTTCCGTCATTGTTTGATAGCCGTGGCTGTAGGCCGTCAGCTTTTGTGCGGTTGCAGCGTCCATGGGTTTATCGGCTTTGAGATAACTCACGGTGGCGAGGGTATCGCTGGTAAAAGCAATTTCAGTGATCCGGCTGTTGCCAAAAAGAATCTTAGAAAGCTGCAGCAACGAAAAGTCTTGAACTACTTGTGGATTGTAATAAAACATTTGTGAAAACACCTCTTTGAGATCGACGATGCGTGCGGCCAAAGCTTCGGTGCCCTGACGCATGTTGCTGTTGCGGAAAGCCATTCGCTGTAACAATTCTTTGAATCTTGCAGCATCAAAAACTATAATGCTTTCGTTGGTAGCAATGAGTGGTTGCAGAAAATTAAAAAAACGCCCGTCGGGGGAATCCTCGGCATCATTAACAAAAGATGAGTTTTCATTGGCACTCCCAAAACCTACCGAAAGAGGAATCTGATCGTAAGACCTGTATCCTTTCCACTCAGGCACTGCCTGGCGGTGACTAAGCAAACTTAAAAAAACAGGAGCTTCAGAAACCTTATTAAAAAAACCGTTCAATCCGATGTTGTTAAAATACTCGCACCCGCTTTGCCTGGAGCGCAATTCGATTTGTTGTGCCGGATTCTGCACATCAGTTTCGTTGAGTTCAGAAAACGTTACGGTTCCGGAATGATACAGTGCAAACTTTTCTGCCTCACTCCAGTGCGTCAGTTCCAAAACGGAACTGGCCGGGACATTTTTGAAGCAATGGCCAATAAAGTCGCACGGATAGGGCAAGTTGCAATGGGTTCCGATGAGAATTTCCGGGGATTTGGTGAGCCCCACCACACCAATCAACTCATCTATTTTTTGTGCAATGAATGCTTGTTTGAGCAGGATCTGATCGGTGACGTCGATTTTGGTAAACAACTGATGTAGCTCAAGCTGGCTGTCGCGGACATATTCGGGATTGAGATGAACCAGATAAAACCTGTCGATCGCTAACCCGGCGCCTTTCATCACGTAATATTGCAGGGCCGCATCCAGCAAAAAAGTGTCAGAAATCTTCAATGAGCTTTTTACTTCATACGCATTCCAGCTTCCATTTTCGTGCACCAGCGCATCGAGCATGATGAGCACCTGATGGTATTGAAAAACTGCTTCATAGATCACATCGGCGGAAGCCTCCTGAATAATCTGTTGCGTTTTTTCCAGCGATTTTGTGTAATGCCGCGGGGAAGCAGGTTTGCAGTCGATGCCTCCGGGGAAAAGATTTTGCGCAAGCAAGCCTACATTGGTTCCGCGGCTGAAGCGGGCAAGCTGTTCGGGTGAAATCCTGTCGCGCAGGAAAGGTCGGTGCTTGTGGAGGTACAACGACTTGTTGCACTGCACACCGCGAATAAAAGTTGATTTGCTAAGCAGATGCTTTTCCAATTTTTAGTTTTTAAGATGATCGCACAAAGCTAAACAAACATGATGATCAGGAACGCAGGCAAAGCTTTCAATCTTTTTTATATTTTCAGAATCCTTGAGTCTGCGAAAGCCAAAGTGTTACTTTTGAAACCTGGATATTTCATTCTATGCCTCCAATCAATCTACGACTGACGCTCTTGATAGTGTTAATTCTTGGCTTTACTCCATCCCTCTTTTTGATGGCTGGTGATGGCGTGGCTGCGGCTTTGCAATCCGAACTAAAGACCGCACAGGGCAAGGAACGGATGTTGCTTCTCAATGAATTATCGGTAACGATTCATCAAAAAGAGCCGCAGCTTGCGCTGAAGTATGCCCGGGAAGCCTACCAAATGGCGGTTGAATTCAAGGATTACGAGCAGCAAATTAATGCTTTACTCAACATGGGCGATGGCCATTATTACAATCAGAACCATGATAGCGCGCAGCCATTTTATGCGCAGGCGCTTGCTTTGAGCGAAAGCTTCGACGATGATACGCTTTTGGCGAAAGCCCTCTATTTTATCGCCTGCAATTACGATTTGAGCAACAACATCGACAGCAGCATTTATTATTATCAATTGGCTAATACCAAATATGAAGCGCTGGAAATGACCGAACGGACTGCGGTGCTCAACTATCTGCTGGGTGCAATTTATGTAAAAGACGGCAACAAGCTTCAAGCGCTTGAATCCTACAAAAAATCGCTTGCCGCAAGCGATATGCTTGGCAAAAAACAGGAATCGGCTGAAACGCTCAACACCATCGGGGTGATGTATTACACCTGGGGCAACTATCAGAAAGCTATCGAATACTACAATCAGTCGCTGCAGATAATGCGGGATGGTAATAACAGAGCGGGAACGGCAGAGGCTATCAATAATCTGGGGGTCGTTTATCACGATATGGGTAACCTCGACGAAGCATTAAAATATTATGAGCAATCGCTGGAAATAGAACTCGAAATTGGTAAGAAGGAACTTCACTCTTCTTACAACAACATCGGGCTCATTTACGACGACAAAAAGCAGTACGATAAGGCGCTGGAATATTATGAGAAATCGTTGGCTACAGCCGAAAAAATGAATGATCCTATCGGCGTTTCTATCGCTCTCAACAATATTGGTGAACTCTATGCTTCCACTGGTCAAAAGGATTTGGCCATCATTGTGATAAACCGATCGCTGGAGATAGAAAAACAGAATCAGGATAAACACGGAATTGCCATCGCTTATTGCAGTCTGGGCGACATGTATTTTCTTGCCGGCAACATCGAAAAGAGCCGAAGCTACACCGACAGCAGCTTTCGCCTGGCTGCGGAACTGCGCAGCCCGGAGCTTTTGCAAAAAAACTATCTGAATTATTATAAAATCTACAAGGCCACCGGCCAATTTGCCAAAGCGCTCGATTATCTTGAAAAGCATACTGCACTAAAGGATTCCCTTTTTAGTGAAAACCTCCAGCAACAGATTGCCGACATACAAGGCAAATACGATTTGGAACAGAAAGAGAAAGAAATAGAGCTGCTCCAAAGCAAGAATCTGTTTAACCAGGCCAATTTAAGCAATAAACAAATACAGTTGCAACGTCAACGAAAGGGGCTTTTAATTTTAGCAACCGGCATAGTAATTATCCTCATCGTGCTGCTGGTGCTTTCTGCACAGATCCGGCAGAAAAAACAAGCTTTTCTGTTGCTCGATGAGCGCAATCGTGAGTTGGAAAGAAGTCGCCTGGATTTGTTGGATGCCAAAGAGAAAGCCGAGGAGAGCGACCGTCTGAAGTCGGTGTTTCTGGCCAACATGAGCCATGAGCTGCGCACCCCGCTCAACGGCATCCTGGGATTTACAGAAATCCTGCGTACCGACCTCCTCGACCCTGACTTCCGCGAAATGGCCGATATCATTCACAGCAGTGGCCAACGCCTGCTCGATACGCTCAACGCAATCATCGACCTGTCGGTAATAGAAAGCAACAAAACCGAGGTGTACATCACCGGCATCAGGCTGCATGAATTAATAAATGATACAACGCTCCTGTTTGCCGAAGCTGCTGCTGCCAAAAACCTGCAGCTCATCGTCGATTTGCCTGATGAGGAACCCATTATCTACAGCGATAAAAATATCCTGATAAGACTACTCAAAATCCTTATCAGCAATGCCATCAAATACACTACTGCGGGTTCTGTAAGTGTAAAAGCAACGATTATTAAGAATAACGGGCTGCAGCTAAAAGTATCCGATACCGGCATTGGCATCCATGCCGATAAGCTTCTCAATATTTTTGAAAAGTTCAGGCAGGTCAACGAGGGGCACGACCGTCTTTATGAAGGTGCGGGGCTGGGGCTTAGCATTTGCCGAAAGTATGTGGATATTCTTGGTGGTAAGATTCAGGTGGAGAGCGTTTCCGGACAAGGATCTGTTTTTACAGTTACACTGCCGCTCAAAAATGCCACAGAGATCTCTGACCCTTGATAATAAAAGAGCAAATTCCAAATAACAAGTGACAAATAAGACCCAAAACTAAAGTTCCAAAAAACTCTTTGTGCGTCATGGTTGTTTTCAAACTAACCAAACACAACTTTAATCTATTATGATAAAAATTGCCATCCCAACGTCCGATAAAACCAGCGTGGACGAGCATACCGGCCGGGCATCATTTTTTGCCATTGCCACTATCCAAAACAACAGCATCGGTCATTTGGAGTTTCGACCCAATCCACCGCACGACCATAACGAACAAAGCGGCGGGCATAGCCACTACCAGATTAGCGAACTCCTGAATGATTGCAAGGTGGTGCTTGTCAAAAATATTGGTAATAATATGATTGCCGCACTCAGCGAGGCCGGAATACGCTACGAAGAAACGGGTGAAGATTCCATTGCAAACGCTATCCGCTACTACCTTTCCGAAAAGGATACAATAATCTAAAAATTCATAGCCAGCCCTTTGCGCCCTTTGCCTCTCTCTTCACACCTTTTTTACCTACACCACTGTCTGCAACAAAGCGTCATTGTACTTTACTATAAAATTTCGCCACACCATAAAAATGACGGCCAATCCCATCAAATAATGTCGGGGAATCAAATTGCCAGGTTGTCGGATTAAATTGTTGAATTCTCGATAGCGAAATCCAATTTGAATTTTTATTACACCGGCTACTGTCGCTGTTTCTTTATCTTTGTTTTTTCTGGTTGTAATGATCAGGAGAATCAGATGAAAATTAAATATCAATTACAAATAGCATTAACCAATCAGTTATGTCAGCAGAGCAAAAAGTTAACATCGAAGACATCGTGTTGCATCATAAGATGTGGCTCGAAACTCAAAGTGGTGAGGGCATCCTTGGCGATGGCAAATGGAAAATCCTTAAAGCCGTGGAGCAGGAAGGCTCGCTGACGGGTGCCTGCCAGAAGCTTGGGCTCACCTATCGCCGTACCTGGGGCGATTTGAAAAAAATAGAGCAACAACTGGGTTTCCCGCTGCTCAACAAAAGCCGCGGCGGCAAAGAGGGCGGCATGTCGGAGCTTTCGCCACAGGGCAAGGCGCTCACCGCTGCCTTCGACAGCTTCCACAGCCGTGTAGATGAAGTGGTGGCCGATGCCTTCGACAGCTTCCGCCACACGCTGCACGAACTCGAAGAAATGCAATAAACCTGCGCATCCGTTAAGCTTTTAGTACCAAAACGATATTCGTTTGGGGAATTCTATTTCGTTTTTTCCTTTACAGGAAAGCATTTCAAAAAACTATTTTCAGAAAAATTGGCCTGCCATTAATCTTTTTGGTCAGTTTTGAGTTTAGTGTATTAACAAAGTCAATAATAAATCATTAGAAGATAAAAAGTAGAAAATGAAAGATTACAACATCAAAGAAACGCTCGATGAGCTGGGAATTACTGATATTAATAATGGATTGCATACCGGCCGCGGTTGGGTAACCACACATGGCGACGTGCTCGAATCCTTCTCACCCAACGATGGACAGCGCATTGCCGGTATCCGCCAGGCTACCTGGGACGATTACGAACTTGTAGTGACCAAAGCAGAGGAAGCTTTTAAAATATGGCGCATGATTCCTGCGCCCAAACGCGGCGAAATAGTACGCCAGATTGGTAACGAACTGCGCCGCAACAAAGAGGCACTGGGCAGGCTGGTATCCTACGAGATGGGAAAAGTATATCAGGAAGGGCTGGGCGAAGTGCAGGAGATGATTGATATTGCCGACTTTGCCGTGGGGCAGTCGCGGCAGCTTTATGGCTACACCATGCCCAGCGAACGCGAGATGCACCGCATGTTCGACCAGTATCACCCGTTGGGAATCGTGGGTGTGATCTCCGCTTTTAATTTCCCGGTAGCCGTTTGGGCCTGGAACGCTATGATTGCACTCATCGCCGGTAACGTAGTGCTGTGGAAGCCTTCATCGAAGGTGATGCTCAGCGCTATCGCCGTCCACAATATCATCGAAAAAGTAATGCGCGAAAACGACCTGCCCGAAGGCGTGCTTAGCCTGGTAGCTGCCAGCTCCAAGTATGTGGGCGACGACTTCCTGAAAGATCGCCGCATAGCGCTCGTTTCGGTAACAGGTAGCACGCGCGTGGGCAAACGTGTAAATAATATTGTGGGCGCCCGCCTTGGTAAAACCATCCTGGAGCTTGGTGGCAACAACGCCATCATCATCTCACAATATGCCAATCTGAACATGGCCTTGCGCGCATCCATCTTTGGTGCAACCGCCACTGCTGGTCAGCGCTGCACATCCACGCGCCGGCTGATCATCCATGAGGTGGTTTATGATCTTTTTAAAGATAAACTTATCAAGGCTTACAAGCAGTTGAGAATAGGCAATGCGTTGGATGAACACACACACGTAGGGCCACTGATCGACAAAGCAGCAGTAGAAACTTTCGTTATGGCACAGGAAGCTGTGGCAAAAGCCGGTGGCAAAATTCTGTATGGTGGCGAGGTACTCGAAGGTGATGAATACCAATCAGGATGCTATGTGCGGCCGGCCATTGCCGAAGCAGAAAACCACTGGGAAATAGTGCAGGAAGAAACTTTTGCACCACTGCTTTATCTTATCAAATACAAAACCATTGAGGAAGCCATCGAGCTGCACAATGGTGTGCCGCAGGGACTTTCGTCGGCCATCTTCAGCAAGAACATCCACGAAACAGAACTCTTCTTATCACAAGCCGGCTCCGATTGTGGCATTGCCAACGTAAATATTGCTACCAATGGTGCTGAAATCGGTGGAGCCTTTGGAGGCGAAAAAGAAACCGGTGGTGGACGCGAGTCAGGCTCCGACGCATGGAAAGCCTATATGCGCCGCCAGACCAATACTATCAACTACAGCAAAGAGCTGCCGCTGGCGCAAGGAATCAAGTTTGATTTGTTTGATGAATAGATTAGTGGTTGTCGGGTTGTCAGGTTGATGACCCGACAACTTCTTCTTTCCCAACCTGAAAACTTACTTGTTGTTGTAACGATTCATGGTTTGCTGCGTTCCCGCGAATACAAAGCTTTGAATTACCTCAACGGCGATGGGTATTTTTTCGAGCATGATCTTTTCTTCACTTCTGGTCCATTGTCCCAGCACATAATCCACCTGAAAGCCACGCGCAAAATCATTTCCGATACCTACACGCAGACGCGCAAATTCATTTGTTCCGAGGGTGTCGATGATGTCGTTGATTCCATTGTGCGTGCCACCGCTGCCTTTGGGGCGCATCCGCAGCACACCCGTGTCCAGATCGATGTCATCGAAAATTACAAGCAGGTTTTCGATTGGGATTTTTTCTTTGTCCAGCCAGTACTTCACGGCCTTTCCGCTCAGATTCATGTAGGTGGTAGGCTTTATCACTACCATTTGCCGGCCTTTAAAACGGGTTTGTGTTACCTGAGCCAGGCGCAGGGTTTTGAAGGAAGCTCCTGTTGATTGTGCCAATGCATCAGCAACCAGAAAGCCCGCGTTGTGGCGTGTATTAGCATATTCGCTCCCAATGTTTCCGAGCCCGGCTATGAGGTATTTCATAAGTTGCTTATCGCAATTATTTTATTAATAAAGAAAAAAGGTACAAAGCGCTGGCTCTGTACCTTTTGATGTTATTATGAAAAGGAAATTATTCTGATTTTTCTTCGGTTGCTGCTGCGGCACCTTCAGCACCTTCGGCCTCTTCTTCGAGTAATTCATCTTCGTCAGCTTCGGGAGCGCGTGCTGATTTAACCATGAGTACCACCGAGGTAGGCGGATCGAGGAAAACGATGTTTTCACGTTTCAAATCTGACACTTTGATGCTGTCGTTGATGCCCAGCGTAGTGATGTCAACTACGATTTCGTCGGGCAGGTTGCCAGGCAGAGCTTTAACTTTCAGCTTGCGGTATTTCTTAAACAGACGTCCGCCTTTAAGTACACCCTTGGAGGTACCGGTGCTAACTACCGGCACTGAGATAACAACCTCACGGTCGTGGGCGATCTGAACAAAGTCCACATGAAGAATGCTTTCGCTTACCGGATGGTACTGAGCTTCCTGCAGGATAGCGTTGTAAGTCTTGCCGTCGAGTAATAGTTCGACCAGAAAAGTTTTGGGGGTAAAGATGAGTTCTTTGAAGGCCTTCTGAGCCATAACAAAATGAACTTGTTTGTCGCCACCATACAGCACACAAGGCACATTGCCCGCTTTGCGCAGCATTTTCGCATCTCTTTTCCCTACGTTCTCGCGAAGAGAACCGCTCAATTTTAATGCTTTCATGTTTTAAAAAATTAATTTGTAAATAAAAAAATGAACTATATCATCGTAAAGAACTCGAAGTGAGTGCTTATCGATTTATTTCCGTTAACACGGTCGATAACGTCAGCAAAGATTTCGGCAGTGCTGAGCACGGTAATCTTGCCGGATGATTCGCGGCGGATGGTGTCCGTTACCAGCACTTCGCACAGCGCCGATTCTTCGATACGCTGCAAGGCAGAGTCGGAGAAGACCGGATGCGTACACACGGCGCGTATTGAGCTGGCGCCCTGATCCATCATCATGTTGGCAGCAATGGTAATGGTGCCGGCAGTGTCGATGATGTCGTCCACCAAAACAATGTCTTTGCCTTTTACGTCGCCAATGATGCGAATGGTATCTACTTCGTTTGCTTTTTTGCGTTGTTTGAAGCAAATCACCAGGTCGGTATCGAGAAATTTAGCGTAAGCTGCCGCTCTTTTTGTCCCGCCAGTATCGGGCGAGGCCATGGTAAGATTGGGCAGATCAAGGGTTTTGAGATAAGGCACAAAGATGGAAGATGCGTACATGTGGTCCACGGGAATATCCACAAAGCCCTGAATCTGATCGCTGTGCAAATCCATCGTTATGATCCTGTCCACTCCGGCAGCTACCAGCAAGTTGGTGATGAGTTTGGCGCCAATAGAAACGCGGGGTTTGTCCTTACGATCCTGACGCGCAAATCCGAAATACGGAATGAGTGCCACCACTCTTTTTGCAGAAGCACGTTTGGCAGCATCGATGAGCAGCAGTAGCTCAAAAAGGTTATCAGCAGGCGGATTGGTGGATTGTACCAGAAAAACATCATTACCGCGGATGGTCTGCTCAAATGAAGGCTGGTACTCGCCATCTTTAAAATGTGAGATGGTGACTTTACCCAGTTCGGAGCCGAAAGCTTTTGCAATGCGCTCAGCCAGATACTTAGAACTATCGCCTGAAAAGATATTTACTGTTGGTGCCATGATAATGACCCATTTACGGGTGAAAATGCTTCTGCAATGAGGCAGCGAAATTACTACATTTTATCCGGAGGAAAGATTATTTTAAGGATTTAATCTTAAATTAATAATAAACGTTACTTTTGCGACCCTGAAAAAGGGGATATCAACAGCCCCTAAAGTTCTTTAAAAACCTCGCCCGAGTGGCGGAATTGGTAGACGCGTTGGTCTCAAAAACCAATGAACTATGTTCGTGCCGGTTCGATTCCGGCCTCGGGTACAATTTTCAGCCTGTTAATCATCGGTTAACAGGCTGTTTTTTTTTAGCCGTTAACAGTTTGGTAACAAAAAGCAACATCACCCGGGGAAATTCCACTAAAACAACCCGCAGCCATTCCTTAATTTTTGTCCAACAAAAGGTCATCATCGATAGTAAAATTGAATTTGGCGATTTTTTATTACAGGACAATTCTGCCCATTCTAATCCCATTTATTTTAAGATAACAATTTTTAACCTATTCCTTTGGTGACGCGGGATGCAACATTTCTGATGTTAGCATCAAGATTGTCAATACATTGCGTGAAGCATCTAAAACCTGTCCCGAGAATAGTTGTTGCAGGCTCCATTTTCATGGATATTAATACCAACAATAGAGCGTTGTAATGCTGAACGAACATTAAAAACTAGAAGGCACATTGTATGATAAAATAATCTACGCTTTAACTTTTAAAACTTTAAGGAGCATGATTACATACAATCTGTTGGAAGACAAATACCTGATCGAGAACTTCTCAGGCAGCCTCAACGCAGGCGAATTTATCCGCATGAAACAAAACCAGATCGACGATACCGACTACGGCCGGATCAGTGGTATTGTGATGGATTTGCGCAAGATGAAAATCAACTTTACCAAAGAAAAACTTGACCAGTTTTTTGCCTGGCTGGTGCGCAACAAGGTAATCATCGAAAACAAGTCGGTGGCCATCCTCACCAAGACCATGGAACAACTCAACTTTGGCTACCGCCTCAGCGAGCTGTTCAACGAAAATCTGGTGACAGCGCGCGTGGAGCAATTCTCATCGAAAAAGGAAGCCTACCTGTGGATCACCGACAACAGGGCTAACGGCCGATAAAAAACAAAGCGCAACAGACATCTATCTGTTGCGCTTTTTGGTTTTTAAATTAACAGTTAAAAAATCCGGATCACAACCATGTTAATCAGTATCCAATTACTTCCAGTGGCCTTCCTGGTCATGATCGTGTTTCACACCTTTTTCCCGCTCATAGTGGCAGCAGCCGGGCAAATCGTTATATACCTTGTCTTCGGCTTTCACCTTTTCGGTGTCATGCCCCACTTTGGCGATGGCTTTTTGGATGTCTAATAGGTTTACCTTAGCGGGATCGTAAGTTACCTCTATCATTTTAGTTTCCTTGTCCCAGTCGGCGGTGGTGACCCCATCAACAGATTTGGCAGCTTTTTCGATGCGGGCTTCGCACATGCCGCAGTTGCCGTAAACTTTAAACTCCTCGGTTTTCGAAGAATCATTCTGTGCCTGCAAGTTTCCGAAGCCTGCCAGCACAATTGCAATGGCTACGAATGATTTTACTAAATTTCTCATAATTTAAATATTTGAAGTGTTAAATAATCCTTTGATATTGCGAATTTCCATGCCCTAATTATTTAATGATCAGCTTTTGGGAATTGTGCCAGCCCGTGCCGGACACTTTAATAATATATACACCGGGTGCCATTCCCGAAATGTCGAGGTCGGCCTGGTTTGTTCCGTTAGGAAATGCGGTTTCATGTATTAATGAACCATTTACATCGTAAATTACAATTAATTGCAGCGGCGCGTTTTCCGATTGGATTGTTATTTTATTCCTTGATGCCGGATTGGGTGAAATCAAAACTTTTGGTGACGTTTTTTGGGTCTCCTCAATGCCTATGGTTTCGTCCACTACCAAAAACTGCCCCATCATTCCATCATCCTCATGGGTGAGCATGTGGCAATGGTACATAAAAGGGACTTCATTGTCGGCATAGTCGCTGAATTGTGCAATAAAACGAACGGTTTCCATGGCGTTAACAAGTATCACATCTTTGCGTCCGGCTTCGCTTGCCGGTGGTAAAACGCCATTGCGATCCAGCACAAAAAACTGCACGTCATGGATGTGGAAAGGATGCGCTATGGGCGATTGGTTGGTGAGGATCCATATTTCGGTATGATCGAGCGGGATGGTGTAATTGATGATGTTCATATCGAAACCCACACCGTTGATAAGGAATTTGCCGTTGAGGGCATTGGGTCCCGAGGTTTCGGGTGTAAAGGTCAGCGTACGGCTAATGTCGGCCTGCGATTCGGGAATTGGATAGAGCGTAACAAGATTACCGGGAAGAGTTGTGATTGGGTTTGCAGTGGGGTTGGTAACATGCATGTTTAATACCACAAAGTCGCTGCCGTTCATGGGGTTTGGGTTATAGCCGTTGAGTGTCATCATGGGCATCATGCCGGGATTGGTGGCTCCATACATGCCGTTGGGAAGCTCCGAAGCATAGCTCATAAGCTGAATATCGCTGCCCTGCATGTTTGTTAGATCGAGTAATATTTCTGCCCTTTCGCCCGGAGAAAGCCTGAGACGGTTCACCGGATTGGTATGACTTAGCAGGCCACCATCGCTGGCTATCTGGTAAAATCCCGTATTGTTGCTCAATCCCAACTGAAAAACCCTTTGGGATGAGCCATTAAGCAAACGAAGCCTGACCACCTGAGCAGGGATCTCCAGCAAGGGATCGATCGTGGCATTCACCATCAATACATCATCCGAATTGGAATGATGCACGATTTGGTTGTTTTCGTCAAAGTCCTTGGTTTGAATCACCAGCGGAAAATCATCAATGCCATAAGTTCGGGGAAGGTTCAGTGTGGCTTCCTCGGCATCCTTAACGATAATGAGACCTGCTATTCCCAAAGAGACGTGTTTGTCGGTTTGGGAATGCAAGTGCGGGTGATACCAGTATGTGCCGGCTTTATCCATCACCTGAAACGCAGGATTCCATGTAGCATTGGGTGGAATCACCGAGTGCGGGCCGCCATCATCTGCTGCCGGTACGTGCATGCCGTGCCAGTGCATGGTGGTGGAATCTGCCAGATTGTTGTTTACGGTGATGTCTGCTAAATCGCCCTGGTGCATGATTAGGGTAGGTCCCAGGATATTTCCGTTAGCGCCCATGGTGGCGGTGCTTTGCCCGCTGAAAAAGGGAATGGTGCCATTTTGCAGGTCGAGATTAAATTGCGATCCCGATAAGGTATCCGGTATTGTCAGCGGGTTCTGGGCTGAAATTAGTGTGGTGAATGAAATCAAAATCATGGTGAATATCGAAATAGCTTTCATGTTTAATATGTTTTATGATGAATTAAAAATTAACAATGTAAATTGAATACTTTATTTCAATGTGTCCCGGGTTTCCCCGCATTTGAGCATCATGTCGCCAAAATAGGGATTTCTAATCTGTTCATCTTCGCTAAGCCAATAGGCTCCCTGATTATCAAAAGCCATAGGACAATATTGATAATAGGCTGTTTGTCCGTCCAGGCCGAAGGTTTTCAGGCTGGTGTAAAGCGCCGGGCTAAAGCGGGCAAAGGCCTTGCGCTGTATTTCGATGTCGCCGGAACCAGCGATTGATTCAATCGAACTGTTCAGGATTTTCAATTGTTCCATCCATAGCTTCATGTGCGCATCATCTTCAAGCAAACCCATCTCTACCCGCTTTAAAGCTGCATTTACATCTTTTGCTTTGCTGCTAACCTTTTCGGCGTTGGTAGCCACGAAGGCATTTTTCATTTCCAGGTAAGCATCATACACTTTGGTAAGCTGTGCTTTAAACTTTGGGTCTGGTTTCATCGGTTCTTTGTTTGCTTTCATGTTTTTGCTTTCATCAGCATGTATTGTTTTGTCTCCGCCACTCATGTCCATTCCTGCCATACTTCCACTGGAAACTCTGGCTCCGTCAGCTGACGGATTCATCATGCTGGTTTTCCCAGCAAGTTGGGCAGCCGCATCAACACTGAATGTTCCGTTGGTTACTATTTCTTCGCCTTCCGACAAACCGTCAACAACTATGTAAGTGTTTTTCATAGCGGGGCCTAACGTAATTTCCCGCATTTTGAAAGTCGGGAGTTCCGCATCAGGGATTTTTACATACACCACCGAGCGTGTGCCGGTCCATAAAACTGCTGATTGCGGCACGGTTAGTTGTTCGCCGCCCCCTTTTAATGTTGAATGGATTGTGCCATTGATAAACATTTCGGGTTTCAACTGGCGCTCTGAATTATTCAGTTCAATTCGTATTCCTGCAATCCGTTTTGTTGGGTCGATAACAGGATCGATAAATGCTATTTTCCCTGAGAATGTTTTGCCGGGAACCGATTTTGTTGTAAAATCAACTAGCTGGTTTAACGAAATCCACGGCAAATCAGACTCATAAGCATCAAAAACGCCCCAAACTTTCGACAAGTCTGTTACGTCGAATAAGACGGCACCTTTTGAAATATAATCGCCTACATTTACATTCTTTGCAACAACAACTCCCGAGGTGTTGGCAAAAATGTCGAAAGTGGTAGTTACATTTCCTGATTTTTCCATATTGCTGATTTGCTCCTCCGAGAGTTTCCAGTTGCGCAGTTTCTCACGGGCGGCTTCAACCAGTGCAGGGTATTTATCTTTTAACGACAGAGCTTCAATCAACTCCTTTTGTGCTGTTATCAATTCGGGCGAATAAATGCTTGCAATCCGTTGTCCTTTTCGCACCTGTTCGCCGGTTACGTTTATCATCAGTTTTTCAATCCGTCCCGGCACATGCGCTGTTTGCGATTGCTTCAACCGCTCGTCAACCTGGATTTTCCCATAAAGCTGAAGGTCTTTTGAAGCAGAACCTTTTGAAACAATTGTAGTTTGAACTTCGGCAAGTTTTATGGCCGATTCGCTCATTTCAATGGCCTGGTCGTCAACTTCGGCATTCGAACTTTTTAGGGGAATTAAATCCATCCCACATATCGGGCAATCTCCGGGTTCGTCCATTCTGATTTGTGGATGCATCGCGCAAGTCCATATGATATGTTTTGCCTCTGAATGTTCATGAACTTCGGGTTCAGCACTTTTCACTGTCGATCCGGAGTTGTTAAAGAACAGCCAGCCAATGAAGATACCGGCGATTATCAGTAAACCGGCTCTCAAATAATTGTTGGAAAATATATTTTTTGCTTTCATCTTATTTTGAATTAATGTTTGTTGAATTCATCAGTTTTTCGGCCAACGCCACCAAAGTATTGTAATCGGTTACTGCCTCAATCCACTTAAAACCATAGTCAAGCACTTTGTACTGCATCCTGAGAACTTCCTCGTAATCGGAGCCGGATGTTGCAAAACCAGCCAGCAACAGATCGGTGGTTTTTCGCGCCAGTTCTTCCTGCTGATCGTACAAGGTTGCACGCCTTTCTGCATCGTCAAGGTTTTGCACAAAGCTCCGATACTGAACCATCAAGTTGTTTTTTAAACTGATGGTCTGCTGTTTTCCTGCTTCCTGCATCAGTTGCGCCTCTTTTTGCATGGCGTTGTATTTTTTGCGGTAAATAGGAATCGAAACCGAAAGCATGGGCATCACCATATCATCTCCGTTCATCATAAAAGTGTTGCCTTCCCGTTTTTGGTTGATCATATAATTCAAACCAACACCAACCATTGGCAGACCCATCTTTTTGGCTTTTTGTTCCATGATTTCGTAGGAAGAAATTTCACTTTCCTGCATTGCCAGCATTGGATTATTTGCAAGAATACTATCTGCAATGGCTAATTTTTCGGCTGGTAAAGGTTTGAATTCTATTGAATCGGAAATGTGGACGGGAATACTTTTATCGCGGTTGAGTAATAAATTAAATGTGATTTCGGCAGTTTTCCGCTGGTCTGTCAAAAGCGCCAGATTGTTTTGCTGTTCAAGGATTTCCATTTTCACCCTGAGTACGTCTTGCAAACCAGTTCCATTTGAAGGCATCCCTTCCTGCATTTGCGGGGCTGAATTCGTAACTGCACCCGTTGTATTTCCAGCGCTTTGCGCAGTTTTCATCCCACTCATTCCACTTCCTGCCGCATTCAAACCTCCGCCCGAAGTTGTATTCATCGAACTGCTGTTGTTCACTCCCGATGAACTCCCCCCGCTTACCGGCGACTGGTATTTGACAAGCACTAACTTTTCAAGCGATTCGAGCAATTCGAGGTTTTCTTTTAACAAAATGATTTCACGGTCGAGTTTCATCAACTGGTACCAGTTTGACTTCACCTGATAAAACAGGTCGGCTTTGGCTGCGTTGAAAAGTTCGTATTTGGCTTTGGCCATTTCCGAAGCTTCATTTTTGGCCAGTTTGAGCGTTCCAAACCATGGAAACATTTGCATTACCTGAATATTCCCGACCTCGTTTCCGGCAACAATTGCCATTGGTTTTATAAAAAATCCAAACGAGGCCTCCGGGTCTGGAAGTGCGCCAACCTGCGGCACCTTTTCAAGCGAGGCAAGGTACTGATTGAATGCTACCTTCAAATCGGGGTTGTTTTCGGCCGCCATTTCAAGGAATTTGTCCAATCTCAAGGTGTCCTTTTCCTGTGCAAAATTTGTTTTAAAAACCAGCAGCAGAATTATTATTATGAGATATATTTTAATTTTTTTCATGACTTTTAAATTTCAAGGATGATTGGTTGTTTTGTTTGTTTTTTAACTTCTCCTTCGCGCCAGAAACACTGAAGAATCGGCACGACAAACATGGTCATGATTTGAATAATCATCCCGCCGAAAGTTGGGATTGCCATTGGAATCATAATATCAGCGCCTTTCCCGGTTGACGAAAGAACCGGAAGCAAAGCAATAATTGCAACGGCAGCAGTCATCATGGCCGGGCGCACCCTTTTTCTGCCCGCGACCACAACGGCTTCGCGAACTTTCTCAATGGTTGAGGGGTTTAGTTCTTCAAAAACCTGATGAATGTACGTCCCCATGATCACGCCGTCATCGGTGGCAATTCCAAAAAGTGCTATAAAACCTACCCACACCGCCACGCTCAGGTTAATGGTATGAATCTGAAACAGGTGCCGCATTTCCACGCCGGCTACCGAAAAGTTCAAAAACCAGGGCTGACCGTACAACCACAACATGATAAACCCCCCGGCAAAAGCCACAAACACGCCAGAAAAGTGGATAGACGAAGCCGTAAAAGTTTTAAACTGAAAATAAAGCAACAGGAAAACCAGCATCAAACTGATGGGAATAACAATGGCAAGCCTTTTCGTGGCGCGCATCTGATGCTCGTAATTTCCGGCAAAAACATAACTAACCCCGGGTGATAAAACCAATTCTCCTGAATCGATTTTATCTTTCAGAAATTTCTGTGCTTCTTCCACTACGTCAACTTCCGCTTTTCCGGCTATTTTATCAAAAATCACATAGCCGTTCAGGAAAGTATTTTCGCTGCGTATCATCTGCGGGCCGCGGGTGTAGCTAATATCAACAAGCTCGCCCAGCGGAACCTGAACTCCTGTCATGGATGGGATCAGTATCTTTTTGATTTCTTCGGGTGTACTCCGAAGTTCGTGGGGATAACGCACCCGAACCGGGAAACGTTCGCGACCTTCCACCGTGGTGGTTTGGGCCATTCCGCCAACCGCAACCTGGAGGATTTCCTGCACTTCTTCAACGGTCATTCCGTAGCGTGCAATTTCTTTTCGGTTCAGTTTGATTTCGATATAAGGTGCACCCACCGCACGATCGTAAAATACCGACGATGACTGGATAGACGGGATTTCCTTTAATATTGATTCAAGTTCGATTCCGGCTGTTTCAATAGTTTCCAAATCGGGGCCGTAAACTTTCAATCCCATGGGTGCACGCATCCCGGTTGACAGCATCACCAAGCGCGTTTGAATGGGTTGCAGTTTTGGAGCAGAAGTCAATCCCGGAATATTGGTAACTTTTACAATTTCATCCCAGATATCATTGGGGGTTTTGATTTCAGGGCGCCACTGCCGAAAGGTGTCTCCATTTTTATCGGGAATCAGTTCTTCAGCTTTTATCTTGCGGAACCCATCTTTCCCGGGATGGTAAGTTGTCCCGTCTTTTAGCATAAAATTCCCCTTTTTATCTACTTTGAATCCCATTCGGTGGCCGTCTTCATCCAGAAGAAACTCGGGAAGATAATTGATTGTATTTTCAAACATTTGCACCGGTGCCGGGTCGAGTGCCGAATTAACCCTTCCCCATTTCCCCACGGCAAGTTCCACTTCAGGAATGGTCGAAAGCCTTTTGTCGAGCAGCTCCACATATTCCTGGTTCATTTCAATACCGCTGTGCGGCATGCTTGTGGGCATCAATAAAAATGAACCCTCATCGAGCGTAGGCATAAATTCCTTGCCAATCCCGGGGAAGGTGTGCTCAGCCGATTTCCAGAAAGAAGTATTTTTCAACGATTCCGGCATAAATCCAAACACCCGGTTTGTTCCCTGCCAGGCTAAAATCCCAAAGAGAATGGTGAAAATGGGCAAAGACATAAAAGTCCATTTGTTTCGTAAAGCCCAACGCAATATCGGGGTGTAGAAATGGACAATCAGTACAAGTGCACCCAGAATTATTGCAATTAAAATGGCCACAAACAAGTAGTTCGAAATATTGCTGTTCGCTGCTCCAAGCGGCAGCCATTCAACAGCTAAATACCACAGCGCCACCACCAAAGTAATGGCAATGTTGATATAGTTGGGCATCTCTTTCCGTTTCCCGGACCAACGGTTTTCGAATAAATTATTGAGGCCGATTAACACTAAGGCCAGTGCCGGGATTTGACCCCAGAAAATGGTAAACAGAATTCCGGCTGCAATCAGGATTGTGTTGAATAGCCTGTTGATTCTTTTTTTGTCAAAACGAATTGAAAAAATAATGTTGGCCAAGGCAGGCAGCACAATAATTCCCAACACAAAAGCGGCAAGCATGGCAAATGTTTTTGTAAAAGCCAGCGGGCGGAATAGTTTCCCTTCGGCAGCCTGCATGGCAAAAACAGGCAGGAAGCTGACAATTGTAGTTGCCAGCGCGGTGGTAATTGCCGACGAAACTTCAATGGTTGCCGAATAAATAACTGAAGTGAGATTTTTCCCTTTCGCATTTATATTTTCGGGCAGATCAAGGTGGCGGATAATGTTTTCCACAAACACAATTCCCACATCCACCATCACTCCGATTGCAATGGCGATTCCTGAAAGAGCCACAATGTTGGCGTCAACACCAACCCACTTCATCACAATAAAAGTCATGAGGACACCCACAGGAAGGAGCACTGAAATCAACAAAGAAGCGCGCAGGTTTAAGACCAGGAAAATTATTACGATAATGGCAATCAGTATTTCGTGGGATAATGCCGATTCGAGTGTGCCAATGGTTTCTTTGATTAATCCGGTTCGGTCGTAAAACGGGACAATGGTAACTTTTGAAACCGTACCGTCAGCCAGTGTTTTTTGTGGCAACCCGGGTGCAATTTCATCGATTTTCTTTTTTACATTATTAATGACTTCCATTGGGTTTGAACCATAGCGGGCAACCACCACGGCTCCAACGGCTTCAACGCCGTCTTTGTCGAGACCGCCACGGCGGGGAGCCGGGCCAAAGCTAACTTTCGCCACATCGCTGATCCTGACAGGAACATTGCCACGCACGGTAACCACGGCCTCCCGTAAATCATCTAAGTTTTTAATGTAACCCAATCCGCGGATGACATATTCCACCTTATTTAGTTCAATGGTTTCCGCGCCAATATCGAGGTTGCTTTTTTTTACGGCCTGCATAATATCCATTACGGAAACGCCAAAAGCTTTCATCGCGTTTGGGTCGATATCAACCTGGTATTCTTTTACAAAACCACCGATTGATGCCACTTCCGAAACTCCGCTGGATGCCGAAAGTGAATACTTTACAAAGTAATCCTGAACAGTGCGCAATTCCTGTGGGTCCCAGCCGCCGGTAGGTTTCCCGGTTTTTGGGTCGCGGCCTTCCAGCGTGTACCAGAAAATCTGACCCAGCGCAGTGGCATCCGGCCCCAGTGTTGGCGACACATTTTGTGGTAAAGTCCCTGACGGAAGCGAATTCAATTTTTCGAGGATGCGCGAGCGGCTCCAATAGAAATCAATTCCATCTTCGAAGATGATATAGATAAACGACATCCCGAACATGGATGTGCTTCGGATTGTTTGTACGCCCGAAATCCCCAGCAGTGAAGTGGTTAATGGATAAGTAATCTGGTCTTCGATATCTTTTGGTGACTTGCCCATCCATTCGGTGGCAACAATTTGTTGGTTGTCGCCAATATCGGGAATGGCATCCACCGGAACAGGGTCGCGTGGCAACAGCCCGGTGTGCCAGTTGAAGGGAGCATAGACTGTTCCCAACGCAATGAAAACAATAAATACCAAAATGGTAATCATCTTGTTTTCAAGGAAAAAACGGATGATTCTGTTTAACATGATTTTTCAATTATGAATTATTACAATGATTATTACAGCACAAAGGATAATTGCAGGAATCATAAAATCCTTGATGGAAATCATTATAAACTCATAAAAGAAAGGTCTGTCTCAGGGCAAGGGCTACTTGTAGTGAGTGGAGAGGAGGAGGATTAATGAATTCGCGGTAGGCAACTTCTGTTTCTGTTTCCAACAAGCTGCATATTTCTTCAGCAAACAGAACGTATCCCAAAATTTGATGCATTACCAAGTCAGGGATGATGGAAACAACGGGAGCTGAAAAATCGACTTTGAGCTGAAAAACCTTTGTTTCGTTGTGGCAGCAATTCTCCATGTCGCAGCATGAATCAGCAGTGGTGAACACTGAAACTGAAACCAGGTCTTTCTGGCAATAATGCTCGGACACAACTACTCCTGTTGTTGGAACCAACAAAAGAAAAGATAAAATGATATGGATAAATCCTTTTAGCATTATTCGGGTTGAGAAGTATTAAACAGATAATTTTAAAGAATGTTGTTTTACTCATTTCCTACAATAAATGTTTCTTTTTTTCCTCAAACTCCTCTTTATCAATTTCTCCCCTGGCATACCGGTCTTTGAGGATGTCGAGGGAAGATTTGTTTCCGGAATTACCGGAGTTTTTGCTTTGATTACTGTTTCGGGCTACAAGCCAAACCACGAGGATTACCAGGATGATACCGATGATCCACCACCCGCCCATGCCGAAGCCCATTCCCCAGCCATGTCCGCCATATCCGTCCATCATAATGTTACTCCTTTCTTATTTTATTGGTTATCTGTATCCTGCATCATACCATTCTGCATCATGCCACCTTGCTGCATCATCATGCCTTTAAGGGTTTCCTTTTGTGTGTCAGAAAGCAGCGCTTTCATCTTTTGTGCTGTTTGGAAAGCTGCTAAACTCATCTCAATTTTGGTATCAGCACATTGTTGCATCTGCTTTTTTACCTCGTCAGCCGAAGGAGTGCCTTCAAGCATTTTCTCGGTTTTCATCTGCTTTTTGCTAAGCTCGGCCTGGTAGTCAACCTGTTGTTTTTTGAATTGAGTTTGCAGATCGATCAATTGGTTTACCTGATCGTCGGTGAGTGACAATTGCTGCCGCATTGCGGGAATCTTGTTTACCATCATCATGTACTTCTGCATGGGCATATTTTGGTTCATCATCTGCCCGTTCATAGGGCACATTCCGTTGTTCATCATGCCGCCCTGCATCATGCCTTGACCCGTCCCGTTTTGCATCATTTTGTTTTGCATCATAGTACTTTGCTGCGGATTGTTTTGCCGGTTTTGTCTCTGGTTCGTCTGGGCACTGAGTAAAAGTCCTCCTGATAAAAGGAAGATCGTTAAAAACGTTGCTAAATTTCTCATAATAAAATCATTTTTAAAGTTCAAAATATTACAAATCAATTGATTATTAAAATCCCTTATGTATTAAAATTTCATTTATTCCCAGTCGGAAACTTCAGTTACTACGGTTATTCCGAATGCTTCGCCATTGATGACCTATTGCATTCCTTTTGTTTTTACACAATGGTATCCTGGTCAATGCGCGTGTGTAACTCCAGGTCTTCCACCGGAATGTTGGCGTCGCTAATTTTGTCCTTATTGATATAGGATTTCTGAATGATCCAGTCGCGGACTTTTTTGCGTTCCGCTTCGGGGCGGGTGCTCATAATGAAAGCCGCAACCACCTTATTGCCATCAAGCCACCACGTGCTGAAGTCGCCCGACGACAAGTCGCCACGGTTGACCACAGCATCGGCAATTTCGGCATCGCCAAAGTATTCGTAGGAATATTCAAATATGTCCGAAAAGAAATAGGGCAAAAAGAAATAGGGTTCGCGGATGCCCATTATCACGCGCGCCACATGCTCTCCCTGCTCAAAAGCATTTTCCCAGTGCTCGACATGGCGGAGCTTGTTAAAAATCAAATCCGGAAACTCAGCCACATCGCCGGCGGCATAAACGTCGGGAATGTTGGTTTCACAAAACTGATTAACAACAATGGCTTTATCAATTTTTAATTTGGTTTCTTTAAAAAGCTTCAGCGATGGTACCACGCCAATACCCACCACCACCATATCCGTTTGCAGGCGTTTGCCCGACCGGAGCACCACTTCCTGCACTTTACCGTCGCCTTCAAAAGCCGTTGCCAGATCATTAAAAATAAAATCGATACCCTTTTCGTGAAACTTCTGCTGGAAGACTCCGGCGATGTCGCTGGTAGCAAATTTAGCAAGGATGTGGT
>CAZTCX010000025.1:0-30951 GCA_964612515.1 uncultured Lentimicrobiaceae bacterium
CATGATGTGCCGGAATATTACATGGCGCAGTTGCAAATGGATATCTTTTCGAAAAAAGGGGTTAATTTCCTCGGCATTCCTACCAACGAATTTGCACGGGATTTTGTAAAACAGCAATTTGATTTACTCATCGACCTCTCGCTTACCGAGCATTTGCCGCTTTACTATGTGGCCGGTTTTGGTAATGCTACGCTACGTGCCGGGAAATACCGTCACCAATTATTGTCGGTTTACGATTTTATGATCAAAGCCAATGACCAGATGAGCTTTGACGATTTCATATCAGCGATGATGGAATACCTCGCGCTACTCAACACAACTAAATCATGAAGAAAAATTTTACCGGAACGGGTGTTGCCCTGGTGACGCCTTTCCATAAGTACGGCACCGTGGATTTCGGGTCGTTACAACAAGTAGTTGAACACACCATAAGCAATGGCGTGGATTATCTGGTGGTTCTGGGAACTACCGGTGAGTCGGTAACACTTTCGGCCGACGAGAAAAATGCGGTAGTCGATTTTGTTATCGAAACCTGCAACAAGCGTGTACCAATCGTGAAAGGGGTTGGGGGCAACAATACCCAGGACGTCGTGGAAACCATTAAATCGGGAAGTTTTGATGGCATCGATGCGATACTTTCGGTGTGTCCGTATTACAACAAGCCTCAGCAAAAAGGGCTTTATTATCATTACAAAACCATCGCCAGCGTGTCGCCGGTGCCTGTGATTTTGTACAACGTACCCGGACGAACTGGCACCAACATGCAGGCAGAAACCACACTGCAACTTGCCAACGATTTCAAAAATATTGTGGCTATCAAAGAGGCTTCGGGTAATTTTGAGCAGATAACGCAAATCATCAAAAAGAAACCCAAAGATTTTCAGGTTATCTCCGGCGATGATGCGCTTACGCTTCCGCTGATAGCGCTGGGTGCCGAAGGAGTAATTTCAGTGGTGGCCAACGCTTTCCCGGCGCAGTTTTCGTCGATGGTGAATCTTTGCCTTAAAGGCGATTTTACTGCTGCCCGCAAAATTCACTATCAGTTGTCGGACATCATCAAGACGTTGTTTGAAGATGGCAGCCCTGGCGGAATAAAAGCTGCGCTGCAAATCCTCAACATTGCACAAAACAACCTCCGCCTACCGGTGGTAAAGGTCAACAAGTCCACCTATCTGCAGCTCTCGGGCCTGATCAACGAATTTGTACCACAAAAATCATAATCAACAATGTTTAAACGCTTACCCGTACTAATTTTTTCACTTTTAATATCCCTCACTTCGCTGTGGGCACAGCAGGTGAACGTGGATGAACTTTTTGGCAAACGCGGCGAAATCTATTTTAAATTCGAAAAAGCTGATGCTGACCTGCAGCGTCTTTCAGACCAGATATCTATCGACGCTGTGCAAGGCGATGTTGTTTTCGCTTACGCAAATAAGAAGGAATTTACTGATTTCCTCAAAAATGAGTTGCCTTTCGAACTTTTGCCCAAGCCGGGCGAGCTGATCAAAAATCCGCGCATGCTCTCCGAAGTCAACATCAGAGCCATCGACGATTGGGATTTCTATCCTACCTACGAGGCTTACATCTCTATGATGAATCAATATGCCATCGACTATCCGGATTTGTGTCAGGTCTTTAGCATCGGGCAAACCAACCAGGGGCGCCAGTTGATGGTAGCTAAAATTTCGGACAATGTTGCCACACGCGAAGCGGAGCCGCAATTTCTTTATACCGGCACCATGCACGGCGACGAAACTGCGGGATACATCATTTTGCTGCGAATGATTGATTATTTGCTTTCAAACTACGCCACCAACCCGGAGATTGCTGCGTTAGTAAACAATTCGGAGATATGGATTAATCCCGCTGCCAATCCTGACGGGACTTATGCCGGTGGCAACAACACCGTTTACGGATCTACACGATACAATGCCAACAATGTGGACCTCAACCGCAACTATCCCGATCCTAAAAGTGGCCCCCATCCCGACGGCAACGCATGGCAAATCGAAACGCTTGCTTTCATGCAAATCGCTGAAGAGAATAATTTTGTGATGTCGGCCAATACACATGGTGGCGCCGAGGTGATCAACTATCCGTGGGATACGTGGTCGCAGTTGCATGCCGATAATAACTGGTTCTACTTTGTCTCGCGCGAATATGCTGATACCGTGCATCAATATGCGCCTACCGGTTATCTCACTTTTCTCGACAACGGCATTACCAACGGTTATCAATGGTATTCGATCACGGGTTCCCGCCAGGATTACATGACCTATTTTCAGCAGTGCCGCGAAGTAACTATGGAGCTATCAAATACAAAGCTGCTGTCGCCAAGCCAGCTTCCGGCCCACTGGAACTATAATTACAGATCTATGCTCAACTACATGCGTCAGGCAACTTACGGCGTAAAGGGCATTGTGACAGATTTGCAAACAGGCGACCCGCTAAATGCCATGATCAGCATTACCGGCCATGACATCGACAGCTCGATGGTTTTTACGGCTCCGGCCAATGGTTTTTATCAACGACCGATCGAGGCTGGCAGCTATAACATTACTTTTTCAGCACCGGGACATTTTCCACAAACGATCAACAACGTGCAGGTTTCGCGCTATACAACCATTAACCTTGATGTGCAGCTCGATGCTGGCGATCTGATCCCTGACTTTTCGGTTTCGGCCACTTCGATAGCGATGGGCAGCACGGTTAATTTTACGGATTTATCCTACGGCAACCCTGTGAGTTGGAGCTGGACTTTCGAGGGTGGGCAGCCAGCCACCTCAACTGTGAAAAACCCACAAAGTGTGCTTTACAACCAGATCGGTAGTTATGATGTTTCACTCACCGTTACCGATGGCGATGGCAACAGCCAAACCATCGTCAAAGAGAATTATATCTCTGTGAATGCCGAATTTCTGATGGGGAACCAAACCATCACTACCTGTACCGGATTATTTTATGATTCAGGCGGTGCCAATGGAAACTATCAGAATAGCGAAGATTTCACCACGACCTTTAAACCGGAAACATCCGACAGAAACATCATTATCACTTTCGTGGAATTCAGTGTTGAGCCTAATTCCTCCTGTAACTACGACTGGCTGAAGATTTATAACGGAATCTCTGCTTCGGCACCATTAATAGGTACTTACTGTGGAACTACCTCACCGGGAACTATCGAAGCCAGCAATGCAGAAGGGGCGCTTACTTTTGTTTTTCACAGCGACTACAGCGTGAACAAGCCGGGCTGGAAGGCAATCATCAGTTGCAGTGGACAGCCGCTGTTGCCAATCGCCAACTTTACCGCCGACAATACACATATTTTTGTTGGTCAAAGTGTGCATTTTACAGATTTGACAACCAACACGCCGACTTCCTGGAATTGGACTTTTGAAGGCGGAACACCAGCCACTTCCACGGCTCAGAATCCTGTGGTCACCTACAACGCTCCAGGCTATTTTGATGTGACGCTGGTGGTGCAAAACGCTAGTGGTAGCGACAGCAAGACCATCGAGAATTTCATTTTTGTAGAAGAATTGCTCCTACCGGTAGCTAATTTTATCGCCGACAACACACATACTTTTGTTGGTCACAGTGTGCATTTTACTGATTTGACAACCAACACGCCAACTTCCTGGAGCTGGACTTTTGAAGGTGGAACACCTGCCACTTCTACGGCTCAGAATCCTGTGGTTACTTACAACGTACCAGGCTATTTCGATGTGACGTTGGTAGTGGAAAACGCCAATGGCACCGACACCAAAACCATCGAAGATTACATTTTTGTAGAGGAATTGCTGCTGCCGGTAGCCGATTTCACAGCCGACAGCACGCATACATGGCCGGGTCATACGGTTCAGTTTACCGATTTAACCCTCAACGATCCTATTGCCTGGAGCTGGACTTTTGAAGGTGGTACCCCTGGAACCTCTACGCAGCAAAACCCGCTCATCACCTATTTTGAGTCGGGATATTATGACGTGACGCTGGTGGTGGAAAATGCTAATGGCACCGACACCAAAACCATCGCGGACTTTATCTTTGTGGATACCAGTATCGGCTTTGCTGAAAAAGGCAAAAACAGTATTGTAATTTATCCTAATCCCGCCACGAACCTGCTAAATGTTCGGGCTGCTGCGCCAATCGATGTGCTGGAGATTACCGATTTGTCGGGTAGGAGTGTTTTTGTTCAGAAGGTATCTGCCAATTATGCTCAGTTAGAGATAGGATTGTTACAAAAAGGAATTTATCTTTTAAAAATCTACACTGCCGAAGGTTGCTACACACGCAGCATAGCATTGATACGATAAGATTTTAAAAAAAATTGTTACTTTTTGAGTTAGCCCGGAGGTAAAAGTCCGGGTTTTTCTTTGGTAGGAATTTAAAACTTCATTATAACAGCAATGTAGGACAGAGTTTTAAGGAAGGTTTACCTCACTTGCTTCTGCTTTGACACTTTCTTCACCCGCTCGCGGTTGAGGTTGATGATGGCAAAGATCATCACGCCAGCGCTGATCCATTGCACCAGCGAGAGTTTTGAATCATTAAAAATATAATCGAAAATAATGGCAGAAATGGGAAACAGTAATTCACAAATAGTGGCGACGATGGCTCTGATGCGGGTAAGCCCGAAATAATAAAGAAAGATTGCTCCCGAGCCGGTGGTGATGGCAATGATAAAAAAGATCAGCCAGTTGAGTGGCGTAGTGAAATAGATATCGACGTAAGTTCCCATGACTATTACCACCACCAGCATAATGACGCTGGTAAAGCCATAACGGAAAAAAGTGGCAGTGGTAAAGCTAAAACGGTTGAGGATGCGCTTGCTAAAAACCGTAGAGCTTCCAAAAGAAAATGAGGCCAGCAATGCAAAACCCGCCGCATAAATTGTGTTGATACCGCTTTCGATATTGGGCGCATGAAAGCCAAACGTGAGGAAATATCCCCCTGCGATGGCCACCGTTGCCCAGAGGATATAGTTTTTTCCAAGCCGCTCCTTCAGAAGTATTGCGGCAAGCGCAATTCCAAAAATGGGTTGAAGTTTTTGCAGCAGCACCACGATGGTAAGATGCTGAAAGTTGACAAGAAACAAAGCTTTAACGATTGCCATGGTGCCGATGGCTCCCCCAAACAGGGCGACAAGAATCATGAAAATGAGATCGGCTTGGGTGAAGCGCTTCAGGGAGCTGTATTCCCGCCACAGGAATATGTTCATGATGAGGAATGGCACCAGATGAAGAATCAAAACCACATAAGTAACGTTGAGGTTGTAAAGGCGCGGGGTAAGCACCACGCCATCAAAACCCCACAAAATGGCTGATATGCTCACCGCAATCGCGCCCAGAATAACACTTTTCTTTTCTGTCATCATCCGTTTAAAGGGCGGCAAAAGTAAGAAATTAAATTTTGCGCGTTATGCCTGGCTCTCATCAGACTAATTTTCCGGGCAAATGATTGACTATCAGCGGGGATTTTTGTTAAAAACTTTGTTGAAAATTAAAGTTTGATGGGCTATGCTTGCGATTAAGATAAAAATGTTACTTTAGCAATCGTTTCATTCATAAAACCCTTTAGATATGGACATTAAAGAATTAAAGCCTACCGAAGTTTTTTCGGGCACGGCGTGGCAGGCTGATCAGATCAGAAACACGCTCATGGATAATGAGATTGAGGCTTACCTGGGCGATGAGATATGGGGAATGGATGCACCCATCGAAGAATCGAGCGGAATAGCGGGTGGCATAAGTGTGTATGTAGCCAAAGATGACCTAGGCGACGCACGCGTAGTTGTCGATCGCTATTACCAGGAGGATACCGCTATGGATGATCAGTAGGAGCGCTCAGGAATTGCACAACAAGTAGTTTCACCAGCCATGATAAAGAAGTTCAAATATCGGTATCATGGCTTAAATTTTTTTTGCCTTTACTGATGAACAGTGCTATTCCCGCTTTTCCATTTGTAGGATAATGTCTTTCTGCTGGTTGATGCGCTGTTGCAAAATGCGCAGGTAGGTTTCGTTGATCGTGTCGGGAAAAAATTCATAGGAAGCCTTTGCCCAGTCGAGGGCAGGCTCCAGCAATCCTTCCATTTCGTTGGCCAAAGCCAGATTAAATGCCGCCATGGCGCGCAGGCTGTTATCCTGCAGCGGCAAAACTTTCCGCCACAAAGCCGCGGCGCCTGTCCAGTCGTTATCAATAGCTTGCTTGTATCCACGCCGGATATATCGATGGCCGCGCTGAAAAATCATACGTTGGGTCTGGGCATAATGCGGCGAAAGGTACATCCCATATTTTATCGCATTTTGTTCCGCGCTTTCGGTAAGCAACTGCCGGCTAACAGCCAGGTTTTCGTCGTCGCTCATGTTGAAGGGGTTTTTTATGGTCATGTAAAGCGTATCGCGAATGGTCTTGCTGTCGATGAGTTTGGAGATAAAAGGATCTATCAACAGCCACTTGCTCACCATCACCACCGAAAATTCGCCAACGTTGCTTCCAAAATCACCATAATAAATATTGTAGTTTACAATTTTGTCGATGGAAAGTAATAAAATGACAGCTTCGGCCCCGGCATCATTGCAAAGCCTGCGAAGCTGACGCAGGTGGGATTCAGTAAAGTCGGTAGCTTCGGAGGGTAGGTACAGCTTTATGGAATCGGGATTTTCAATTTGAAAGCTCCCGACCATCTCCACCATTTCCGCAAGCGTATTTTTGGCGGAAGCCGCCAGCGCACCGCTGCGGTCGGTGGAGTCGTAATAAACCTGATCGAAAATATTGTACAACGTTCCGCGTCCTGCCACAGAATCGGGGGGCGTGTTATGCAACAGTAAAAGTGTTTGGAATTGATCGGGGAGGAAAAGCTCACCGGGTTCCAGCACGGTGATGCTAAAATACTTGTAGTTGTGACAGCCGGCCAACAATACCACAATCATCAGTAGGCCAATTCCTGTTTTCGATATCTTTCGTGTCATGCGCCGGCGTTTATCATTTCATTGATGTGGATTTTAACGCACAATCCTTCTGAATGTTTTATTTGACGCAGCCGCAACAGCTCATTTAAGGCTATGAGCTTACACCTCTAATCTTATCAATCAGATAACCTGACAACGTCTTCACTTTCTTTGCTACTTTTGCCAGCGAAAAAAAACTCTTAAACACACGCACGAATGAACTACGAAGCATTTTTTAAACTTACATACGGTCTATATTTACTCACTTCCAAAAATGGTGACCGCCTCAATGGCCACGTTTCAAATACTGTTTTTCAGATTACTGCCGAACCGCCGCGCATTGCCGTAGCTACTCATGCCGATAACCTAACCACTGAATTTATTCGAAAAAGCAAAGTCTTTGCTGTGTCGGCTTTGCAGCAGGAAGTAACCCTCGATTTTTTGGGCAACTGGGGTTTTAAAAGCGGACGCGACATTAATAAATTTGAAAAGATTGGTCACAAGATTGGGAAAACCGGAGCGCCTGTTGTTACCGAAAAATGTGTTGCCTGGTACGAATGCGAGGTGGAGCAGGAGATTCAAATCGGAACGCACGTGCTTTTTATTGGACGTGTGATTGATCTGGATGTGCTTGCCGGCGAAGGGCTACCGCTCACTTATGATTATTATCGGAATGTGATAAAAGGTATTTCGCCCGAAAAGTCACCGACGTATTTGTCTCAAGAGAAGCTTGAACCCGAACCGCTCCACGAAAGTTTGCCGGAAGCCGATGAGCAACGCGCCAAACCCAGACCGGCGAAAGAGATGAAGAAATACCGTTGTACTGTCTGCGGTCACATTTACGATCCCGCCGAGGGCGATCCTCCCGCGGGTATTCCTCCGGGAACAGCCTTCGAGGATATTCCCGACGACTGGACATGCCCCATCTGCGGCGTAACAAAAGAGGATTTTATTCCGTACGATTAAGGATCAATTATTTCCTTTCGAAGCCCAGCCACCACAAGACGTGATTTGCAATTTAATAGTCAATCGTCAAGATTCGAAAGGATTGATATCTGATGCCATTAATAAAAAAAACCTCCTGCATCGCTACAGGAGGTTTTTTGTTGTCAAAATTTCTCATTCGTTTTATTCGCTTGCCGTTGCGTCGTCTTCCGCACGGGCGGTGAGTTTGATGGTAATTCCCATTTCATCATTAATGAAATTATCTTTCAGATTATTGAAAAGGGTTTTGGAGCCATATTGTACATTCCATTGCACCCGGTCCAGGAAAAACTGATTTGTTTCTGCGGTAATCACATTATCATTCATCTCAATACGCGCATTGAATGTGATGCTGCGGGTGGAATCTTTCATGGTAAGGTTGCCGGTGATGGCGTTGGTGGGCACAATGTCGCCGATTTCCTTACGGCTGTTTGCCATCGTACTGTCACTCGGACCCACACCAGTGATTACGAAAGTGGCCAAAGGATGTTTTTCAGTATGAAAGAAGTCGGATGACATGAGGTGAGCGGTAAGCTTTGCGTTATCTTTAGGATCGGTAAGATCAAGCACTTTGATGGTGCCGAGATCAATTGTAAAGTTTCCGCCGATGAGTTCGTTATTTTCTGTTTTGAGTGCACCGTCGATGACATCTACCGTTCCGTGGTGCGTCCCGGTGGGTTTGTAGCCCTGCCATTCCACAGTGCTTTGCGAAGCATCCACTCCATAAGTTTTATCAAAGCTTGCATTTTTTACTTCCTGCGCATCGCTGCTTTCAGTTTTTTGTCCGCCTGAGGTACAGGCAGTGAAGATGCCACCGATAAGCATCAGGCTTAAAAAGATTCTTTTCGTCATCATTATTTTGCTCTTGTTTTAGTTATTATTATTTTTTGATTAGTATTTGACCATTAAACTTAAACAAGGTTGTTTTGTTCATAATAGGTGTGAAATCGTTGTTCTTTTATAAAAAGTAGAAATGAAACCCATGCAAATAAAGACTTTTGGAGATTAGACCAGGCTGGGAAGATGCGGTTGTTGAATCCTAAAAAATTGAAAAATATACCCGTTTTCCGGATTTTTACGCTATTTTGCCCATCTGACTAAACAAAAAAGCAGATATTTTTTGATCAAATCTCAATACATCAAACCAATTCATTCATCTTTTCGCTACCGGCGAAACCTTCACCCAAAGCTTTTATTAATTTGTAAAACCCTCAACAGCCCGAATTTGTCGTGCTGTGAAACTAATATTTTCATAATCAAATTTTAAAAAACATTACCATGGAAATGACCGAAAAAACTTTTGACCCATCCAAACCTGTCAACGAAAAAGAGAAGCAGGAGCTTGTCGAATTTCTTTATGAGCACCTCGACGAATACGGCGACAAGAAAGAATACATTGCGCGCTGCATCGACTATGCAATGAGTAACAACCCGATGGCGGGCGGTTTCGTTGTAGAAATGCGTGAAAAAGATAAAATTATAGGTGCGCTGGTGATGAATCAAACCGGCATGTCAGGATACATCCCCGAAAATATCCTGGTTTACATTGCAGTAGATTCTGCTTGCCGCGGCAAGGGCGTCGGGCGCCGCATTATGGAGCGTAGCATGAAGCTGGCAAACGGCGACGTAGCCTTGCACGTAGAGCACGACAATCCGGCAAATTTCCTCTACAAAAACATGGGGTTTGTAAATCCTTATCTCGAAATGCGTTTTTACAGAGACGGAAAACCCGAACGAACTGATAATTAATAACCAACAATCGAAATCTCATGCATTATCCTTCAGTAATAGAGCTAAGTAAATCGGCGTTGGAGAACAATTTTAGTTTTTTGCGCGCATATTATGGGGAAGATGTGCGCATTTCGTCCGTGGTTAAAGCCAACGCCTACGGGCATGGTATCCGGCAGTTTGTGCCAGTAGCCGAAAGCTGTGGCATCGATCATTTTTCGGTTTTTAGCCTTGACGAAGCCATGCAGGTGCGCAAAGCCCTGAAGAATCATGCAGATGTAATGGTGATGGGATGGATTGACCCTGCTGACATGGAGACGGCCGTGGCGGAAGGATATGAATTTTTCGTCTTCGAACCCGAGGTGCTGGCGTTGGCGCTGGAAGCCAGCAAGAAAACCGGCAAAAAAGCCAAAGTCCATCTGGAGATAGAAACCGGAATGAACCGCACTGGACTGGAGCCGCTGGAGCTAAAAAAGAGCGTTAAAGTACTGAATGAAAATACTGAGCATTTTACCATTCGTGGTCTTTGCACGCATTATGCCGGCGCCGAAAGCATCTCCAACTATTTCAGAATTCAGAAGCAATACAAGAGTTACCACCGCACGTCCAAGTGGCTTGCGCATCAGGGAATTGTGCCCGACATCATGCACACTGCATGCTCAGCAGCGTCGGTGGCTTATCCCAAAACGCGCATGGACATGGTTCGGGTGGGCATATTGCAATACGGCTTTTGGCCCAGCCCCGAAACGTTTATTTATTACACCCATGGCAACCATACTAATCACAACCCGCTCAGCCACGTCATCAGTTGGAAGAGCAGCGTGATGAGCATCAAACCTGTGAAGTCGGGCGAGTTTGTGAGTTATGGCACCACCTACCTGGCCAAAGAAGATATGATGATCGCCATCATTCCTACAGGTTATTCCACCGGCTACAGCCGTTCGCTCAGCAATCAGGGGCGGGTACTTATTCACGGTCAGCGGGTGGGCGTAGTTGGAATGGAAAATATGAATATGCTTGTGATCGACATCACCCGAATGGACGGGGTAGAAATTGGCGATGAGGTTGTTTTCATTGGCGTTCAGGGCGATCAGGAAATTACTGTGGCCTCCTTCGTCGAGTTTAGCGACCAACTGAATTATGAAGTACTGGCACGGTTGCCACAGAATATCCCACGCGTGGTGGTGGATTAGTTTTATAAAAGTAAGGACAAAAGGTAAAAGACAAAGGATAACAGGCTTTTTATGTTTTTGAATCTTTACAAGAATATCAATCAATAGATAGGACAAAAAAATGGCTTACATCGAATTAAATAAAAGGAAACTTAAAGAGAACTACACCTTTCTCAATAAGTTATTCAAAAAGAATAAGATAGAGTGGGGGGTGGTGACCAAAGTTTTGTGTGGCAATAAACTTTTTATCAAAGAGGTGCTCGACCTGGGTGTGCGCCAGGCGCACGACTCACGCATCAGCAACCTGAAGGTGATCAAATCGATCGATCCAAGTGTACAAACGGTTTACATAAAACCGCCCGCCAAACGGGTCATCCCGTCGCTGGTAAAGTATGCTGATGTAAGCGTCAACACCAGCTACCCGACAATCAAAATGATTTCGGAAGAGGCAGCAAAGCAAAATAAGGTGCACAAAATAGTGATCATGATCGAGATGGGTGACCTGCGCGAAGGCATTCTGGGCGACGACCTGATAGATTTTTATTCCCGCGTATTTGAGTTGCCCAACATTGATGTCATCGGCATTGGTGCCAACCTGAACTGCCTCAACGGCGTGATGCCCACGCAAGACAAACTGATACAACTCAGCCTCTATGAGCAGCTGATAGAAGCTAAGTTTGACAGGAAAATTACCTGGGTTTCGGGTGGATCTTCAGTAACCATTCCTTTATTGTTCAAAAAGCTTATCCCCAAAAGCATTAACCACATGCGCATCGGAGAAACGCTTTATCGGGGTGTCGATCTTTTTGAGGAAACCACCATTCCTGGCATGCACGACGATGTTTTTAAACTTTATGCCGAAATCATCGAGCTCTACAATAAGCCCAAAGTTCCCACTGGTGAGATAGGGCATAATGTTGCCGGCGAAATACCGGAATTCGACGAAGCCGATTATGGAAAGTCCTCCTATCGCGCCATCCTCGACATTGGCTTGCTCGATATCGACATGGATCACCTAAAGCCGGACGATGAGACCCTGGAGTTTACCGGTGCCAGCTCCGACATGATCGTGCTTGATCTGGAGAAAAATGAAAAGGGCTATAAAGTTGGCGACCTCATTTCGTTTAGCCTTACCTATATGGGCATCCTGGCTATTATGAACTCCTTTTACATCACCAAAGTGGTGGTTGACGGAAATGAGAAAAAGTAAATAGAAGTGAGCGATGAGAAAGTAGCTACAATGGGCGATGCAGATGCTTTTAAAAAATTGCTATGCATTATCGTTGAAATTTAAAAATGTCATATCCAAGTTTGATTTAATAGTTTAAAACCGAATTAAACCATACGCATGCTTTCACTGGAAACGAAGCCAACTGATTAAAGCACTACTTTTGCCCGTTTTATCATTATCATTAAGCGATGCCCGCAAAGAAAAACCCGAAGCGCTCTGTCGCAGCGAAAACCGACAACTATTACAATCCGTTGCTTAAGCTCCTGGCGATTGCCTTGTTGTTGCTGTGGCTCAGCCGGCTGCTGTTTTATCTTTTCAACCTGCATTACTTTTCCCACCTTGGCTTTACGGAAGTTATTCGCATTCTTGTGCTTGGCTTGCGTTTTGACCTGGCCACGCTTTTCATGTTGAACGCACCATTCATCTTCATGATGACGCTTCCGCTGCCGGTGCGCAAATACAGAATGTGGCGCTTTAGCGCAATGGCTTTGTTTCTGATTGCCAACTTTATTGGGCTGATGGTCAATATTGTGGATATCGTTTATTATCGGTTTACTTTCAAAAGGATGACCGCCGATATTTTTAACTATGCCACCAATGACATCTCTTTACCGACGCTTCTGCCGCAGTTTTTCAAAGACTTCTGGGGCTTCTTTTTGCTCTTTGCGCTTTTTATAGTAATCCTGATTGTAGCTTTGGCACGTTTTAAAATTAGTCCGGTGAAACGTAAAATCTCTCCCTGGATTTGGCATACGCTTCAGGTAGTTGGTTTTTTGGTAGCAATGGCAGCTACAATCATTGGCATCCGAGGCGGACTGCAACTCAAGCCCATCAACATCATTACCGCCGGCAAGGTTTCCGAGGCGCGCAATGCATCCTTTGTGCTCAACACGCCGTTTACCATTATCAAAACCTTCAATCAGCAAAGCCTTGCACGAACCAATTATTTTGATGAAACAACGCTGGAAGAAATTTATACACCAATTATCCAACCTTCTAAATCCAGAGGCTTGTCCAGAGATGGGTCACCGGTAAATTTGGTGATTATTATCATGGAAAGTCTCTCGGCCGAACATACTGGCGCTTTCAACAAAAACCGGGAAGATTACCCGGGCTTTACGCCATTTCTCGATTCGCTTATGCCACATGCGGTAGCTTTTCGCGGATTTGCAAACGGGAAGCAATCCATCGAAGGCATTCCCGCCATCCTTGCTTCGCTACCCTCCTTGCTGGATAAGCCTTACATCAACTCGGCCTATGCCGCCAATAAATTCAACAGCCTTGCGAGTCTGCTTGCCGACGAAGGCTACCATTCAGCTTTTTATCATGGCGGCACCAACGGCACCATGGATTTTGATGGCTTTGCGCAAATGGCGGGATTCGACAAATATTACGGGCGCACGGAATACAACAACGAAACCGACTTCGACGGACAGTGGGGCATTTTTGACGAACCTTATTTCAGCTATTTTGCCGACGGCCTCAACGCAATGAAGCCACCATTTTTTGCGACTATCTTCTCTCTCTCAGCGCATCATCCGTACACCCTTCCCGAAAAATACAGCAATAAGTTCCCGGAAGGAAATCTTAAAATACAAAAAACCATCGCTTACGCAGATTTTGCTTTACGCGAATTTTTTGATAAAGCTTCTAAGATGCCATGGTACCGGAACACTCTGTTTGTAATCACCGCCGACCACACCTCTGAAGCGTGGCTGCCGGAGTATAAAAATAAAGTCGGAATGTACGAAATCCCGATCGTTTTTTATGCGCCCGGCTATCGGTTGCCCCGACCTGATGTAACTGTTGCCGAACAAACCGACATCATGCCGTCCATACTGGGATTGCTCGGATATGATAAACCGTTTGTAGCTTTCGGACAAAATGTTTTTGATACAAAAGAAGGCACAGCGGTGAATTACATCAATGGAGTTTACCAGTTGATAACTGATTCGTTGGTGCTTGAATTTGATGGCAGCAACACTCTTTCGCTTTATAATTATCAGAGTGACCCATTGTTGGAGCAAAATCTACTGTTCACCCATCGGCGCGAGGCACACCGGATGGAACAAACCCTGAAAGCCATCATTCAGCAATACAACAACCGGATGATTGATAACCAATTGACGATAAAATCATGAGTGAAATGCCCTCGAAAATAAAAACCCTTTTCATCGTCAACCCATTTTCCGGCGTGGGTCGGCATCGCATGGTGGCTCAACTCGTGGCGAAAGTGTTGGATGCCGATGTTTTCGATTATGAGGTGGTTTACACCGAAGCGGCAGGGCACGCCACTAAGCTAAGCAAGGCTGCCGTCGAAAATGGTTACCAACTCATCGTAGCTGTGGGTGGCGATGGAACTGTGAACGAAGTAGCCACACCGCTCATTGGCAGCAACGTTACCCTCGGCCTCGTGCCATCAGGGTCGGGCAACGGGCTTGCGCGACATCTTAAAATACCCCGCGAAACCGAAAAAGCCATTGCTATCCTCAACCATCAGAAAAAGCGACTTATTGACACAGTGAAGGTGAACGATCGTGTTTTCGTGAGCATTGCAGGAGTGGGGTTCGACGCATACGTGGCGCGTAAATTTGCCGACAAGCGCCGGCGCGGATTTTTCCAGTACGCACGCATCATATTGCTCGCTTATTTTAAGTATCCTCCCGGAAAATATGTGCTGCATCTCAACGGCGAAACCATCACCCGAAGCGCGCTATTCATAAGCTTTGCCAACAGCGACCAGTTTGGGTACAACACCAGCATTGCCCCGCAGGCCCGCATCGACGACGGACTCATCGACATCAGCATCATGCGCAAAGCTCCAGCCTGGAAAGCCCCGTTTTTGTTGATATTATTTTTTATGAAAAAAATAGATCGCACCAGCTACGTCGAAATGCTAAAAACCAATGAGGTGCGGGTGGAACAAAAGAAAAGGCGAATCAATCTGGATGGCGAAACGGTGAAGATGGGGAATCAATTACATTTTGAGGTGATGCCGCTCTCACTCACGGTTGCAGTTCCAAATAATTAAAGAGGTTTTTGAAGGAATTTGAAATCAAATTTTGAAGTTCAAAAGCTGGCTTCGACAAGCTCAGCCACCGTAACCACTGCAAGGCAATCGTCAATCAAAAATCGTTATTCCTTTTCCATCCACCGCTCCATCCATTTTTCGGTTACGGCTACGGCTACAACCTCGCCTTTGGCGCAAAGTTCGCCACCAGCAAAAAGCTCCGTAAATATCGTTACACGCTTCCCGTCGATGTCACCTACTTTGGCACGAACCGTTATTTCGCCAACAAGTGGAGCAGGTCGTAGATAATTTACATTTAGCGAAGCGGTTACGCAGCGAATGGCAGGCTCCGTGCCCAACGGACGGTTTTGATCCCGGTAAAGTGCGGCACTTGCCGTTCCTGTGCTGTGGCAGTCGATAAGTGAAGCAATCAACCCACCATAAAGGTAGCCAGTAAGCGAAGTATGGTAAGGTTTGGGTGTGAATTTGGCTACAGCCTCATCGCCATCCCAATGACTTTTGAGCTGGTGACCATGTTCGTTAAGCCCGCCGCAGCCAAAGCAGTGGTTGAAATCGTCAGGGTAATAGTCCTGGAAAGCCTTCTCGTTCATTGTTTGATTATTTAAGGGCAAAAGTATGAAAATTGCTTAGCAGGAAAAGAGGGGAGGAGTTAGAAAAGAGATGAGAGGCCAGCGGTGAGAAAAAAATAGAATTGGGAATGAAGAAAAAAATTAAATGTTTAATGAAGTCTGGCCTGGTTTCGATAAGCTCAACCACATGGGCGTGTAGAAATTAGAAAATAAAAATCGAAAATCAAACTTTGAATAGAGGGATTTAAGAAGGGGAATGTTTTTTAAAAAAATAATGCCGACTTTTGTCGTCTTTGAAAAAAAGAAAATTGACAATTCTAACAAAAGCGGATGAAACTCACTAATAAGAAACTCCTCATCACTGGCGGCGCCGGCTTCATTGGTTCTAATCTGATCGAGCGCTTTATTGGCCAAAACAACGAAATTATTTGTCTCGATAACCTGGCCACCGGAAAACTCAAAAATATCCGGCGCTATTTCGACCACGATAAGTTTACCTTCATCGAAGCCGACATCCGTGATTATGCTGCCTGCCAGAAAGCTGTGGAAGGCGTGGATGTGGTGCTGCATCAGGCGGCCATGGGGTCGGTTCCCCGATCGATTGCTGATCCGATTACGACCAATGATGTGAACATTGGTGGGTTTGTTAATATGATTACCGCTACTAAGGAGGCCGGTGTGAAACGGTTCGTGTATGCCGCCAGTTCATCCACTTATGGAGATCATCCTGCACTGCCAAAATTGGAAGATCAAATCGGTCGTCCGCTTTCGCCGTATGCCGTTACGAAATATGTAAATGAGCTTTACGCAAAAGTTTATTCAGATTTATATGGTATCGAAACCATTGGCCTGCGCTATTTTAATGTCTTTGGACGCCGGCAAGATCCCAACGGTGCCTACGCTGCCGCAATACCAAAATTCATCAAGCTGCTCATTACCTATCAGTCACCCCATATTTACGGGGATGGAATGCAGTCGCGCGATTTTACTTACATCGACAATGTAATTCAGGCTAACGAGCTTGCAGCGACGACAGTCCAAATGCGTGCACTCAATACAGTTTATAATGTTGCGTATGGTGAAGCTACAACCGTTGACGAACTCATCGAAACGCTCAAAGAATACCTTTCGAAATTCGATCCACGGATTGCCAATGTAGAATCGGTAAAAGGTGAAAAACGTGTCGGCGACATCCTCCATTCGCTGGCCTCCATCGACAGAGCCCGGGAGCTGCTGGGCTACGCGCCTGAATATGACCTGCGCACTGGATTGAAAGAAGCCATCCGATGGTATTGGGAAAATTTGAAATAAGAAGTTATCGGGTTTCAATAAGGAAGGTCTGGCTTTATCCATTCAAACATTTTGTAGTTCTCTCCGTCCATTCCCATGGCATTATAAACTTTGGCTCCCCGGCTGTTAGAATGGTGCATGTACAAGCGGATGCCCGACACTTCCGGCAGCAACATCACCTGCTCACGAATTTTTTCGTACATCAATCTAAAAACTCCTTGCCGCCGGTATTCGGGCAACACATACACCGACTGCAGCCACCAAACCATGGCATTGCGCCAGTCGCTCCACTCGAAGGTGGTTAGCATGCAGGCGACAATTTTCGATTCGAGTGCAGCCACATAATAGTTACCGTACAATGGGTGGTCGAAGACAGCGCTGACACCTTGTTCGACTTTATGCTGGTCGAGCGCAAGTTGTTCCGTTTCCTGCGCCATCAGCATTTGAAATTCAACAATCGTCTCCTTTTCTTCTTCCCGTGCTGGCCTGAATATTATTTTCGATTCCATGATTTTTCTAATTTTTTAAATTTTAAAACTTCTCTATTCAACAAAGGAAATAATAATGGATTGAGGCCGTTAGAACATTGTTAACGTATGTTTAACTAAAACACAGTATTCACACTACTTGCCGACTCCCTGCCTTGTGCAGGGAGTTGTTTTTTTAGGGCAGCACTTTTTCCAACGCCGCAGTTTTACTGCCTTTTTTTCCATTCATTTTTGAAATCATTTTTTTATCGCGCAAAGCATCCCATAAAATATCGATGGGATGATAAGCCATGCGTCCGGTTCCGTCTTTTATCTGGTGGCGGCACGAGGTTCCCGGCGCAGCGATAAGTACTTCAGTGGGAGTGTTGCGAACGGCAGGAAACAAAATTAATTCTCCCACCTTCATCGATACCTCGTAATGTTCTTTTTCGTAACCAAACGAACCGGCCATACCGCAGCATCCTGTCTTAATTTCTTCCACTGTGTAGTTTTCAGGCAGCGAAAGCATCACTTTGGTAGGGGCGGTGGAGGCCAACGATTTTTGATGACAATGGCCATGTAGTTTTATCGATTTCTTTTCGGTTACAAACAAGTTTTTGTCGATGTTACCAGCGCTTATCTCACGCTCGATAAATTCGTCGAACATCAACGCATTCTTAGCCAGCTTCAAAGCGTCAGCTTTTAGCTCTTTTCCAACCAGGTCAGGGTATTCATCGCGGAAGGTGAGGATTCCCGAAGGCTCGATTCCTACCAATGGCATCTTATCGGTAATAATTCCCGCAAGGGCTTTCACATTTTTTATCGCCAGCTTCCGTGCCGTGCGCACCAGACCTTTTGACAGGAAGGTGCGGCCACTTGCACCGTGTGGCAAAATATTAACACGATAACCCATAGCGGCAAGCAACTCGGCTGCCCTGATACCGGTGAGCGTGTCGTTGTATTCTGTAAATTCATCCACAAACAAACACACTTCGCCTTTATAAGCTACCTGTTGGTTGAGGCGGGGTAAATTGTAACGCGCCCAGGTGCGCATCGTAATTCCATAAAGCAACGGAATGCTTCGTTTTGGAGCAAAACCCAGCATTTGTTTTAATAAACTGGAAACAACCGGTTGGGTGAAAAAATAGTTGGTAATTTTTGGAAATAACATTCCCAACTTGTTGAGCTGAGCAATGTAGGCGATGGCTCTGGTGCGCAGCGGAATGCCATGCTGGTCGTAATAATGCTGCAGGAACTCCGCTTTGTAGCGCGCAATGTCCACGCTCGACGGGCATTCAGATTTGCAGCCTTTGCAGGAAAGGCACAAATCCATCACATCATAAATCTCCTGGTGGTCGAAAGGATTTTTCTTGGGGGAGTTGGTGAGAAATTCGCGCAGTGTGTTGGCACGGGCGCGTGTGGTGGTGTTCTCGTCGCGTGTGGCCATAAAGCTTGGGCACATCACGCCGCCAATGAGTTCGCTTTTCCGGCAGTCGCCGGAGCCGTTGCATTTTTCCACGGCGCGCATCATGCCCTGGTCGTGCGAGAAGTCGAAGACGGTTTTGAGTTCGCGTGTGGGTTTGCCTGGCTCATAGCGCAGGGCGCTTTTCATAGAGGGCGTATCGGTAATTTTGCCTGGATTGAAAATTCCCTGCGGATCCCAGAGGCTTTTTATCTGACGCATCAGCTCGTAATTGTGCTTTCCCACCATGAGTGGGATAAATTCGCCGCGGAGCCTTCCATCGCCATGTTCGCCGCTGAGCGAGCCGCGGTATTTTTTTACCAGGTGAGCCGTTTCCAGTGCAACGAGGTAAAACAATTCCACATCGTGCGTTTTCTTCAGATCGAGTACCGGACGAAGGTGTAGCTCACCGGTGGCAATGTGTGCATGATAAACAGCTTGCAAATTGTGTTTACTCATGATTTTTTTAAACTCAGCAATGTATTGTGGCAACACCGTTGGATGTACTGCTGTATCTTCGACCAGCGAAACTGGCTTGGCATCGCCCGGAATATTGGAAAGCAGGCCAAGACCTGCTTTGCGCAAATCCCAAACACGATTTATGTCGGTGCCGAAAACGCGCGGGAAATGATAACCGTAGCCGGCAGCTTGCATTTCGGTTTCCATAGCGTCAGCGATGTCCATGATTTCCTGCTGGCTTTCGCGTGCAAACTCGATGATGAGGATGGCAGCAGGATCGTCCTGGATGAAGAATCGGTTTTTACTTTGCGTGAGATTGTCTTTGGTTTGTTCCAGGATTACCTCATCAATTAACTCTATGGCACCTGGCTTATGGCGCAGCGCGATGAGGTTGGCCTGGAAGGCGTCCTCCAGTGATTTGAAATGTACACACACCAACCCTTTTACTTTCGGTGGGAGCGGAACCAGATTGAGTTTTATCTCGGTGGTAAGTGCCAGCGTTCCTTCCGATCCGGCCAGCAGCCTGCAAAAGTTAAAAGGTTTTCCGTTGGTAGTAAAAGGTTTGCTGTTGAGCAGCAAATCGAGCGCATAGCCCGTGTTGCGGCGTTCGATGGCCGGATCAGGAAACTCATCGATGATCTGATAACGGTTTTCCTCCTTGTCGAGAATTTCTGCAATCTGCCGGTACAAAGCATTTTCGAGGCTTTCGCCCGTGCATTTCTTTTGAAAAGTAGCTTCGTCTGTTTCCCCAAATGTGGCAGTACTGCCATCGCTGAGTATTACTTCGAGTTGGAGCGTATGATCACGCGTACTGCCGTAAAGCAGCGAATGGGCACCACAGGAATTGTTGCCCACCATGCCGCCCATAACACATCGGTTGGCGGTGGAAGTTTCGGGACCAAAAAAGAGACCGTAGGGTTTCATCTCCAGGTTAAGTTCGTCGAGCACTACGCCAGGCTCCACGCGAACCCACCGTTCGGCGGCATTCACTTCGATGATGCGGTTCATATAGCGGCTCACGTCCACAACAATGCCATTACCAACCACCTGCCCTGCAAGCGAGGTGCCGGCGCCACGCGGTATGAGTGGAGCATTGTGGGCGTTGGCAAAAAGAACAATCTTACGTAAGTCGGATTTGTTGCGGGGTCGTATCACCGCCAGTGGAAGCTCCCGGTATGCCGAAGCATCGGTAGCATAAAGGATGCGTGTTGCATTGTCAAGAAAAATATCCCCGTCGAGTGTCTCTTTGAGCTTTTTGAGCGATCGTCGCAATGTTGTCTTATCCATCTCACAATTCATTTTAGCCTTCAAAAATACATATTTCGGCCAAAGCTAAAGGAATAGGTTGCCATGAGCTGAGGAGATTAACATTTCTTATTAATGTCCAGGTAGTTGCAACGCCCGATCGGGCTTCTTTTCGGGAGATTATCCTGAGGATACAAACTGTATTGCGTGGCATTTGCAATGCAGCTCGCAATATTAGATAATTTGATAAAAAACTATTTAAACTTATCCAACATCGCTTCCATTCAGCAAAGTGTAAGTAAAGGTATTGGTATGGCTTAGGAGGGAATTTTCGCAGAGTTTGATGAATTCGGCAAACTGTGAGGAGTTAGCGAAAACCTGGCATCCGGCCGACCATTTATTAACAAAAGTACTTTCGCCCGAAGGGCTCGCGCGATGGATGTTTATTCCAAAGAAACCCGTTTGCTCTTTTCCGGAGGAAAAATCGAGTTTGTCGTCGCGGTTAAAATCACGGATTACCGTTAATGGCTCTGCCTGAACCAAAGCTTTATATTTTCCCTGGTGCATCCCAAGACGATAAGCTCCCCGATACTGGCCTTCTTTTAGAATTGCCGTTCCATACTGGCTGATTGGCTTGTTTAAATAGGCAAGACCGGGGTCGGTGGTGATTTTAAATTTTTTAAAATTCCATTTGTTACCAAACCTCCAGAAAACCACGAGCTGGTCATCAAAATGATTCGGCGTTCCATCGGGATTTCTGATTCCCACAATGTTAAGATTAAACTCCTTTTTATCGTCACGAAAAACTTTGTATCCTTTTGCTTCTATGGCTCTGATAACAGGCAATAGCCCCTCAGGTACTATTTCCGGTTCACCGTTAACTTTTATAGGAGTTGAAGGTGGAACCGATTTAGGCAAAGTTGGATTCAATACTTTCAGTTCGCCGGAATTGGTATGTGGAAATCTGTTGAGAATATCGCGCATCCAGCGATAGTTATGGAGCACCACCTGATCAGGAAGTGGTTTTGGATTAAGTACCGAAGGTTTGTTGCGTAGTTGTTGCCTCACATAAACCATATCTATGCAGGGGCATGCCTTGGTTTCATAACCCGGAAACTGGCTGTGACCCCAAGCCTGATCATAGCTTAAATTTAGTTCTAAAAGTAAGTTTTTTAATAAGTTAAATAGTGATTCCCATTGCTTTGCTGTTGGCTGTTCTTCTTTAAAATCGCCGGTAAGGCAAATTCCGATTGCTTTTTTGTTGCTGTTTCCAACATGATAAGAGATGGTTTGCAGATTATTTGTCCACTTGATGGTGCCGTCCTTTTCGATTACAAAATGATAACCGATGCCTGGCCAGCCAAGATCGCTAACATGATAACGTGCGAAGGCTTCGGCGCTGCCGGTTTTGGTAGCGCTGTGATGAACTGCAATTAGGGTGATTGCCGACAAAGGCCGCAATGAATAATGTTTTGTAGCATGCTTCGACAGCCTTTCGCGATAATCTTTCAGATTTTTTATCTGCAGCAAATCCATGATTAAAACAACTTTTGACCCTAGGTTTTTATTTCAACTTTTGTAAAAACGGGCTGTTCATAAAAAACTTCTTTGTGTGAGCATCAACCGGCTCGTATGAAATTTTAATCTTACCTTTTTCTTCCTGCTTTATTATCACCGTAACTTCAATGGAATCTGGATTTTCAGCTTCAGAGATTACAAAACCCGGACTATAAAAGGCCTGCGGGTTATACTTTCCAAATATATAACGTATGCCTTGTCTCATCCTTCGGAAGAAATTCTGTGGAACCAACCTGACATTAAACTTAAACCTAACCTCCTCGAAGGTCAAATACCGCTGTTGCGCCCAACCCACGTCAATATCATCGTTGATTAATTCTCCCCTGGGTCTTAGTTCAGCAAACTGTTTCCATGCTTCCATCTGGCGATCCTGCATGGTCATATCCGATTTTATAACCTCATCGAGGAGTACCGACAAAAATGATTCAAAATCGTACTTCTTTTCTGAAGTATCCATTTATACATTATTTATCCGTGGTTGAAGGTGCCGATTGGTTGTTGATTCCAGCAACCATAGCATCAATAAGTTTTTGTAAGCCCGCCGGCGGAGACGATTCGCTTACATGAATCTTGATTTCAAGGTTTCCGCTCCGGCCGCTTGTTAACTCCTCATTACTTTTTCTCTCCAACGATCCGCTGAAACTTGCTCCCACAAATTTGCTCAATAATCCTTTTGTTTCGAGTCCGCCCTTAAGTGAGCCTGCAGTTTCTGCTGACGATTTATACACCTGCTGGATGCTGTAGTTAAAACTTACACTCAGCGAATCGAAAGTAAGGCTTGGCACCTTAACAATCGAAAGCAATGGCACCGAGATCACCCTGTCTTCGAGGGTTTCGGTTCCGTCGGTATTTATTTTTTTAACCTTTACCGAAAACTCAGCATTTGGAGAATCTTTAAGCTGCTGAATGAATTCGAGTGTGGTTAAAGCAGCAGCCTTGTGTGCCTGGATGGTTGTTAGCAAGGGCGTTGCAATGATAAATTCGAGAGGTATCTTCTCAAATTCGGCTGGTGAAATGGTTACTTTGTCTTCTACTTTTGGTGGCATAGTTTTAAATATTTGTGAACGATTTATACTTTATTTTTCTTGGTTTGGATCAACTGGTAAAATGCGGCTGTTTTCGGTCATCATGGTCAGTAGCTTATTAAGCCCATAAGGCATTTCGGTGCATTTGACGTTGATTTCGATTGATATGGATGACTGGCTGGCGGATGAATTTTTAGGGACGATACTCCCGGTGAGTCGTTTGGGTTTAATAAGAAACCACGGCCGGTCGGTATCAACATTTGCCGAACTCCGAATTGTATCGTAAGTCTCGTAAGAGCTATTGATAGACATATCGAATTTAAAGCTGGCCGTATCAATCGAAAGCGGCTTTACGGGTATTAACGCCAGGTTTGGGATGGTTACCCAGTTTTCGTTACCCTGGTCATCAACATGAATAAAATCCTGCGAATAAATGTCATCCCACTGGTTGACGAGCATCTTTAGCTCTGTCAAATTTTCTTCTGAAATTGTGCCACCTTTCTTAAGTTTCCTTAATTCCTCAATTCGCACACGGGCAGCCTCTTCCTGGGAAATATTATCCAAAATTTCCTTATTTGCAATTTCATCTTGTTTTAGCTTTTCTATTTCATCTTTAGAATATTTATGCCTGAAACCCATCTGAAGGATAAAACTCAGGAATGAACGTGCAGCATGAACCTGTGCTTCAAAAATCGCATTCAGCGGGGCAAGCAGTGCAGCCGACAGGCTCAGGTCGGTAGTTACAGCAGGTACGGCAGGTTTACTATCTTCCATATTAAGAAAATTATAAGATTTTGTATTAGAATAATTAAAACAGTCAAAGATATAAAGTGATCGGTAAGCAAAAAGAAAAGATTTGCTTTTTAACGATAGATTAACAAATTAAAACAAAAAGAATTAAGACTTTGGTTAGGATAAAAGCTCCAACTGCCTGAAATTTAATTTTTTGTAAATCCCATTTTCATATTCCATCAATTCTTCGTGTGTGCCGGTTTCTTTGACCTCGCCATCATCAATAACCATAATTATATCGGCATCCCGGATGGTGGTGAGGCGGTGTGCGATAATGATAGAAGTCCGGTTTTTCATCAAAGTTTCCAAAGCCTCCTGCACCTGTCGTTCCGATTCGGTGTCGAGCGAACTTGTGGCTTCGTCGAGGATGAGAATATCGGGGTCTTTTAAAATGGCGCGGGCTATCGCAATGCGCTGTTTTTGACCGCCCGAAAGCTGCACGCCACGGTCACCAACAACCGTTTCAAACTTTTCAGGAAATCCTTCAATAAAATTTAATGCATTGGCTTTGTGTGCAGCCTGAATTATTTCATCCTCACTGGCACCCGGTTTTCCATATTCGATGTTTTCGCGAATGGAGCCTCCAAATAGAATAACCTCCTGAGGAACAAGCGCCATGCGGTTTCGGAAAGCTGTAAGATCGTAGGATGAAGCTGGCTTGTTGTCAACTAAGATTTGTCCGGAAGTAGGTTCATAAAAACGGAACATCAGTGCTCCAATCGTTGATTTTCCTGCGCCTGAAGATCCGACCAGCGCAATTTTTTGTCCTTTTTTTATTTTGAAACTGACGTTTTTTAAAACTTCAACATTTTTGCGTGATGGATAATTAAAGGAGACGTTTTCAAAGGCAATATCACCCAAAATAATAGGATCAATAGATTCCGTTTTTGAATTCAGCAGTTCCGGGGTTTCCTCAAGGATATCGAGTAGGTTTTCTGTAGCGCCAATTGCTTTCTGAATTTGTGAATAAAAATCAGCCATCCCACTGATGGAACCAGCAATGAAAACTGTGTAAAGCACAAATTTAAAAAGATCGCCCACCGTGATGCCTTCGCCAATATTTACCAGATAAACGCCATACCAGATCACGCCTACCACCGATCCAAACATGGCCATAAAAATAAAGGAGATAAACAGCCCGCGCCAGCGTGCACCTCTAAGCGAAATTTCTATCACTTCGTCGGTTTTACGTTTGTACCTCAACATTTCGTAAGCTTCGTTGGCAAAGGATTTTACGTTGGTGATGGCTTGCAAAGTCTCCTCTACGATGGTGTTTGAATCGGCCACGGCGGTTTGGGCCTGCTTCGACATTCTGCGGATGTACGTTCCGAAAAATCGTGTGATAATCGCTACAACAGGAACAATGGCAAGCATAAACAAGGTAAGTTGCGGTGAGATAAACGATAAAATAGTGACGCCGCCAATGATGATGATGACCTGCCGGATAAACTGTGCGATGGTGTCGGTGAAGGTTTCCTGCAACATCGAAATATCTGCTGAAATCCTGCTGTTAAGCTCGCCAACCCGGCGTCCCGAGAAGAAAGTCATCGGCAGTTGAATCAGTTGATTATAAGTTGTCTGCCGGAGCAAAGCCAGTGTTTTTTGGGTTACAATTGCAAAAAGATAAATCCGGAAGTACGAGAGGACGGCATTCACCACAAACAGCCCGATCATAAAATATCCGATTCTGTTGATGTCGTCAAGCGATTTGCTTTTTGCCATATCCACCATATTACCGATGAGCATCGGGAAAACCAATGAGGCTAAACTGGTGAGTGTGAGAATAACCAATCCGAGAATGAAGGTGTATTTCTGCGGCTTAACAAATCTGAAAAGCCGGAGTAGCCTTTTGAGCGCATCTTTGGTAACCTTTTTCTTTTCAGGCTCCGGGCCTGCTTTATCCGTGCTGTGAAATGCCATTGATAATTTTCTAAGTTATTGATGAAATCATACAAAAAACAAACGTTTTTTATGGGTTGATAACAGATGCTGACTTTGGCTTGTAAAGATATCCTCTGATGAGCATCCAAAGTACCAGAATGCCAAGTACGAAGCCTGCTGCCACGTCTGTAAACCAATGCGCGCCCAGGTAAATGCGCGATAAGGGGACACTAAAGATTATTAATAACAAAATTATCACCAGCGAATATCGAAACCAGCGCTTGAAAAAGTCGTTGCGCACCAACAGAAAAATCATAAAGCCAAAAAAGACAACGTAAAAAGAGGTGTGCCCACTCGGGAAACTCTGATGCTGCGCCTTTTCGACAATCTTTACCAGCTCTTCGGTGGGGCGGGGACGATTGATCAGAATTTTTATTCCAAAGGTTATTATCGGTGCAATGAGCGTAGCCGCCGTAAAAAAGGCTTCACGCCAATAGCGAAGGATTACAAATATCAGCGCAATTCCCAGCACCATCGCGAGCGCAACAGATGTTACACCAAACCAACTGATGGATTTCATCAATACGTCGAGGGCAGGATTACTATCTTTTTGTATCCGCTCCGAAAACTTCAGATCGAAACCGGTGGTGGGTAGCAACAATACGATGGCTGTAAGAATGAGGAAAATTGCCACCAGTATAATAATGAGATAATATGCTTTTTTCCGGTTTTGTAAAAAAGCGAATTGATTGATAAAATTCATGCATTGTTTTTTATAAGTAATCGCTGAAAATCCATCATTGGCTGACGTTTCCAATCGTCACCACAGTTTTATTGATATTATCAACGACTAAACATAAGTTTGGCTTGCAGGTTTAAAAGCTCAGAAAGTAACCTTGTATTAAAAGTCCTATTTGCGGCTGAATTTTGTCTTTTATTCTGAAGGCATTAGTAATCCCCTCAGTATAGCGCCTCAATTGGCATTGCTTTTCAGGGTTTATTTGCCAATACAAAACTTCCCAAAGATGTTGCCCAGGATTTCATCGCTGGTAATTTGTCCTGTAATCGAGCCTAAGTGGTGCAAGGCTTTGCGGATGTCGATGGCGACTAAGTCGGAGGGAACATTGCTATCAAAGCCTTTGCGGATGTCGCGGATGGCTTGCAGCGAATTACTCAAGGCTTCGTAGTGCCGCGCATTGCTCACAATGGTGGTGTCGGCATACTGTTGCATGTTTACCGAGCGCAGCAGACTGTCAGAGATAAGGTTGATGTTTTCTTTTCGTTTGGCTGAAATAAAGATGGTTTCGAGTTCCACCAAATCTTTGAAACCTTTGGGTATCTCGATGAGCTGGTCAATTTTATTTCCGATCAAAATAATTCGTTTGGACGGGTCTTCGATGAGATGGCGGTGTTCTTCGAGAACCTCCTGCACTTCCTCGGCAGTGCTGGCCGCATCAAAAACAAAGAGAATAATGCTGGCTTCTTTGATACGTTGCAGCGTCCGGCCTATTCCCATATTTTCGATGGCGTCGGTAGAAGTGCGCAGGCCGGCAGTGTCGATAAAGCGAAAGGCGATGCCCTCGATGATGATGGTATCCTCGATGCTGTCACGCGTGGTGCCGGGAATGTCGCTGACGATGGCCTTTTCTTCCTGCAAAATGGTGTTGAGCAGCGTTGACTTGCCCACATTGGGTTTGCCGATGATGGCTACCGGAATTCCATTTTTCAGGACATTTCCCACCTGAAAGCTTTTCATCAGGACGTTGATCTCGTCTTCAAGTCCATCGAGTGTAGTGCCTATTTTGGTTCGGTCGGCAAATTCCACGTCCTCCTCGGCAAAATCAAGCTCCAGTTCTACCAGCGAGGCAAAGTCGAGCAGCTCCTGCCGCAACTGTTTTATTTTATCCGAGAATCCGCCGCGCATTTGATCGAGCGCCAGGTCGTGGGCGTATTTGGAGCCGGAAGCAATAAGATCGGCTACAGCTTCGGCTTGCGCCAAATCAAATTTCCCGTTTACGAAAGCGCGCATCGTAAACTCTCCTGCGGTGGCCATACGGGCACCGCGATTGATCAGCAACTCGATGATCTTTTGCTGGATGTATGGAGAACCGTGACATGAGATTTCGATAGAGTCGTCGCCGGTGTAGGAGTGAGGCGCACGGAATACGCTCACCAGTACCTCGTCGATGATGCCCTCGTCGCCGTTCAGGTCGCCCAGATGCAAAGTGTGGCCAGCCGCTTCACTTGCTGGCGAACCGCTTCGAGCCGTAAATATCTGGTCGATGATGCTGAAAGATTCCGGCCCCGACAGGCGGATCATAGCGATGGCACCTACTCCCGGAGGAGTGGCCAGTGCGCAAATGGTATCATTTATATCCATGACGATGTGTTGTTGGTGGTTTGTATTAATTGAGCAAAGTTATAAATTTTGATATTAGTCCACGAATTTCCAACTATTAAGCAAATTGCCGCTAATAAAGCCGATCCGCTAATTTGCGCCGATTAAGCAAATTGCCGCTAATTATTTTTGTGCTAATAGTTTCATTCATTTGTTTCAAGGTTATGTTTATTAAATTTGCTACTGTTTTATCAATGATCTTAAAAATTTACCCCATGAAAAACTTATTCTATTTCCTGATATTGATGATGACAACGACGCTCGTTACCAGTTGTAATCCAATGAAGCGGCTGGAGCGTGCAAAGGCTAACCCTTCGGTAGTAACAACACTCAATCTGGGGCGAGCAGGGCTTAGCACGTTACCTCCAGAAATTGCAGAATTAAAAAGTCTTGAAAAGCTGGTTCTTTTCAAAAACCGGCTCACTGAATTGCCACCGTGGATAGGCGAGCTTTCTAACCTCAAGGAGCTTATTCTTAGCAGCAACGACCTGAAAGCTCTGCCTACGGAAATTGGTAACCTCACGCATCTCGAAAAGCTCACGTTACAATTCAACGATCTGCAAACGCTTCCGGAAGAAATTGGTAATCTGCACAACCTCGAATATCTCGATGTACAATATAACCAGCTCAAGGCGCTGCCGACGCAGATTGGTAAACTGAAAGAGCTGAAGTTTTTATACCTTAATAATAACAAGCTCACCAGCCTGCCTCAGGAAATTGGCAGCATGGAAAGCCTGCAATATCTTGTGATAGGGAAAAATCAGCTTACGGATCCGCTGCCGGAATCCATTGGTAACCTCACCGGACTTATCGAGCTGGATGTGGCATACACCGGACCTATGCTGCAAATACCAGCCACCATCCAGAGGCTGCGTCACATGGAGTTTTTATATATCGACAAAACCGCACTGCTGCCTTTCGAGGTGTCGGGCATCAATCCGCGCCTGCGCGTGATCGTTAAATAGCTTCTCGTGCCCGTTGTTCGAGAATTGTCGATAATAAAGCCGATCCGCTAATTTGCACCGATTAAGCGGAATGTCGCTAATTTGTTTTTCGTGTTAATTGGCTGCATTCGCGCTGATTCGCGGAGGATATTAATAATACCGAAAGAAGGTTTTGCATTGTTGTTAAAAATAAATTTCTATCTTTGCGCCCACTTTTAAAAAACAAATTTTTAATCATTTAATCAAAACAAACACAAGATGTTAAATCAGTATGAAACCGTTTTCATTTTAACTCCCGTTTTGTCTGACGACCAGATGAAGGAAGCGGTAAAGAAGTATCAGGACTACCTGACCAACAAAGGTGCTGAGCTGGTGCACGAAGAAAACTGGGGAATGCGCAAACTGGCGTATCCGATCCAGAAGAAGTCAACCGGCTTTTACTACCTCTACGAATATAAAGCCGAAAGCAATCTGCTGGCTGATTTCGAACTGGCGCTCAAGCGCGACGAACGTGTGATGCGTTTTCTCAGCGTTAAACTCGACAAGCACGCTGTTGCCTACAACGAGAAAAAGCGTGTGAAAGCCAAGGAAGCTGTGAAAGAACCCGCAGAGGAAAATTAATCAATTTGGTAACTTAAATTCGTAAAAACAATGGCACAACAAAGTTCAGATATAAAATACCTGACTCCCATCGCAGTTGATGTAAAAAAGAAAAAATATTGCCGCTTCAAAAAAGCAGGCATCAAATACATCGACTATAAAGATGCTGATTTCCTAATGAAATTCGTAAACGAGCAGGGCAAGATTCTACCACGCCGCATCACGGGCACATCCAACAAATTTCAAAAGAAAGTGTCGCAGGCCATCAAGCGTGCCCGCCACCTTTCGCTGTTACCTTATGTTGCTGACTTATTAAAATAGGAGGGAAAACCATGGAAGTAATTTTGAAACAAGATATCGAGAAGCTGGGTTACGAGAATGATACCGTAAAGGTAAAAGACGGTTTTGCCCGCAATTTTCTGATTCCGCAAGGCATGGCAATTTTGGCCAATGCTACCAACAAAAAGATCCTCGCTGAAGTGCAGCGTCAGAAATCTTTTAAAGAAGATAAGCTCCGCAACGAAGCACAAACCACTGCCAAACTGCTCGAAAAGGTAAGCCTGACCATTGGCGCCAAAGCCGGAACTTCCGGGAAAATATTTGGCTCCGTCAATGCCATCCAGATTGCCGATGCACTGGCTGAAAAAGGCTACAACATCGACCGCAAGAAGATTGTAGTTGATGGCGACGCAATCAAAGACCTGGGCGAATACACCGCCAGAGTAAACCTCTACAAAGAGATCAAAGGCGAAGTAAAATTTGAAGTGGTAGCTGAGTAATCACTATCCAAACCTTGATAAAAAAAGCCATAGCATTCGGTTGCTGTGGCTTTTTTTGTTTTAAAAGGAAGAGGGGAGAAGTTAGAAGTTAGAGGAAAAAAGCAAGAGGTGAGCGATGAGTTGTGAGAATACTTGCCTGAATGGTGCGACACCAACGGGGCGAAATCATTGGCACAGCATGAAGCGCTGTGTCAGTTAATTGTGACATGGATAAAAGCCCCAACGGGGCGACATCAATTTTGAACGACAAATGACGATTTTGAATTCCACGGCTCGATATTCAAAAACCTTGTTGTCCGGTAAACATAATATCCTTTAAATAGATTCTTCTCCGCCAGTTGGCGGATCAGAATGACAAGGCATTAG
>CAZTCX010000026.1:0-30890 GCA_964612515.1 uncultured Lentimicrobiaceae bacterium
TTTTTTGTCGCAACACGCTTATTTATTTTGATCGCATGGTGCAATTGCGTGTGGTTCGGGCGCTGCTGAACAAACTCCGACCAGATGGATATTTTTTTATAGGACACTCCGAATCTTTATTAAACGACAAATGGCTCCCGCTGAAAAGGGTTGCGCCTGCTGTTTATCAAAAGATTTAAGCTGTAAAAAGCAAATCGCAAATTTCAATGTTACAAATCACAAATAAATCGCAATTCTCAAAAAATCAAACTTCTGCCTGTCTTTAATGTTTGTTTCTGGAATCTATTTGAGATTTGGAATTTGATTTTTGGAACCTTTACCATTTATACATCATGACACCACTTACCGACCAGCAACTTATCGACGAGCTCTGGCAACGTATTGAGCAGCGCAGCCAGGCCTACAGCGAACTGAAAACTCTAAATCAAAAGCTGCAGCAGGTGAACCGAAAACTCATAGAGGCTGAGCTACTAAAGACAAATTTTCTGTCGAATGCACGCAACGAGATCATCAATCCGCTAACGTCAATACTTAGTCTGTCCGAATCGCTCGGCGCGAATGAAAACCTTCCGGCAGAAGAGATTCGCCGTCGGGCGGTATTGATCCATCAGGAAGCGGTGTCCCTTGATTTTCAATGGCACAATATCTTTGCATCTGCCGAGATAGAATCCGGTGATTTGGTGATAGAATATTATGATTTTGATGTCGTGCAGGCGCTAAAAGTAATTATCGAAAAGTTTAATAAAATTGCCGCCGACAGAAATGTTCGTTTTGTTTTTGACGGGCCTTTAACGGATAAAATTATCATACGCAGCGATCCACAGAAGTTTCAGCTCATTGTCGAAAATCTGATTATGAACGCGGTTCAACAAACTTATCATGGCACTGAGGTAGGCATTTCGATTGATTATAAAGAAGAAACCATAACCATCGCCGTTGCTGATCAAGGTCCCGGCATCGACCTCGCGGATCAGGATCGTATCTTCGACCGGTTCAACCGACTCAACATTGCTGTGGCTACCCCAGGCCAGGGGCATGGGCTGGGACTTCCGCTTATAAAATCCTATCTGGAGCTACTCGGCGGCAAAATAAAGCTGCAAAGCCAACGCGACCATGGGAGTATTTTTACCATCCAAATTCCTGATCAAAAAAATAGTGCTGCAAGCAATGGCTCAACCCCGCTGGGACAGGACTTCCTCTTCGACCCAAGTGAATTGTTTTAACCAATGATGAACAACCTACAGGCAAAATACATTTATTCATCAGCCATTTTTGTAGCGCATCATCCGGCAATCCTCAATACCATTCTGGGGTCGTGTGTGGCTGTTTGCCTGTGGGACAAAAAAAGGGGCACGGGAGGTATGAATCATTATATGCTCCCGCTTTGGAATGGCGAGGGGCTGGCTTCACCGAAATATGGAAACATTGCTAATGAGTTGCTGGTAAAGAAAATGATTGCTCAGGGTAGTAAAATGGAAAATCTTACGGTCAAATTTTTTGGCGGTGCAAAGATGCTCGATGATCACGCAAGGCTTTTTGATATTGGCCAGCGCAACATAGAGCTGGCCTTCGAGAACTACAAAGGTTTCGGAATAGAAATAGCCAAAGGCAGCACTGGTGGCAGCCGCGGGCGCAAAATATTCTTCAACACCCTAACTGGGGTGGTAATGCAAAAATTTCTTTGAATGGTTGACAAAAGACATGTAGGCGACAGTTGGTTTAATTATGAAAAAGATTCGTGTTTTAATCGTTGATGATTCCGCAGTAATCCGGCAATCGCTGGCTGAAATCCTTATGCGCTCGGGGCAGATAGAAATTATTGACACAGCTTGCGACCCTTATGTGGCGGCAGCTTGCATGAAAAAAGAAATCCCGGATGTAATTACCCTCGACCTGGATATGCCCCGCATGGACGGGCTTACTTTCCTTCATCGCATTATGACCCAGCACCCTGTTCCGGTGGTGGTAATTTCGAGTCTGACAAGCAAAGGCGCTCCCGAAGTAATCAAGGCGCTGAATTATGGCGCCGTGGAGGTCATCCACAAACCCAACCTAATCAATCCGGAAAATATCGACGAAAGCACCATCCAGATTGTAGATGCAGTGATAGCGGCCAGCATGTCGCGACCAACACGCCGTAACATTGGCTGCCGGCCAAAAGCTGCAATATCGCCGTCACTCCGTCCTCCTGTGCTTACCTTCAACAGCAAAACAATAATTGCCATTGGCGCTTCTACCGGCGGAACAGAAGCTATCCAAACCATCCTGGCCGGGCTGCCCGCCAACACACCTCCGGTGGTTATCGTACAACACATGCCCGCCGGCTTTACCCGTACTTTTGCCGAAAGGCTCAACAGCCTGTTTCCTTTTCAGGTAAAAGAAGCTACCAATGACGAGGAGCTTACTGCCGGCAAAGTGCTGATTGCTCCTGGTGGTTTTCATTTGGCCATCAAACACTCTTCCACCGGTTTCTGCGCGGATGTTCACAGCGGGCCATTGGTAAATCGTCACCGGCCAGCCGTTGATGTGCTTTTTCCTTCGCTTGCGCAAATGGCGGGCAAGCATGCTGTGGGTATCCTGCTCACAGGGATGGGCGCTGACGGAGCTGCAGGTCTGCTGGAAATGAAACAGGCAGGAGCTCTTACAATTGCACAGGATAAAGCCACCAGCGTGGTTTATGGAATGCCCAAAGAAGCCGAAAAGATTGGCGCGGTACAATTCGTCAAGCCCATACAGCATATTGCTGAATTTGTAATTAATAAAATTAAAAATGCCCGGTAAAAATCTTCTTCTGATCCTTTTGCTCCTCATTGGGCTTATCCCTACACTCCGGGCCGAAAGGACTATTTCGCTGTGCGACAGCCTCTACGCACAGGCACTGAAGCGACCAACTGATACCCTGCTTCTCGAGAATCTGATGGAGGCAGTGCGTGATATCGATGTGACACAGCGCGACACAGCTTATTATTACACAGAAAAATTATACGACCTATCGGCGAAGCAAAATTTCAATCGTGGAATAGCCACCGCTCTCAACCTGCAGGGGATGTTGCTCGAACAAAGTGATTATCCGGCAGCAATTGCAAAATACAAGCAAAGCCTTAGGATTGCCAAAGAGAATAATCTAAATATTCTTACCGCTTCCGTTTATAACAATCTTAGCATTGTCTATTCGGTTATGGGCGACTATTCCGTGTCGATCAATTACCTATTGGAATTGCTTTCGTTGGCCGAAAGCATGAAAGATACCATGCGCATGGCAGTAGCCCTCAACAATATTGGCCTTCGCTACCAGGAAATGAAAAGCCCGGATGTGGCGCTGGATTATTTTCGCAAAGCAATGGATTACAACCTGAAAGTTTTTGACACAGCCAGGTATGCCACCAACCTGTCTAATATCGGCATTGCATTTCAGGCACTCGAAGAATATGATTCAGCATTTTATTACCATCAAAAAGCCATTACGCTGCACCGGCGAAACCACGACTTGTACAAACTCGAATATGCTTACCAGGCACTCGTTTATTTCTATATCAATAAAAATGAAATCGAACTTGCTGTCAGCGTTTTGGATACAGCGCTTGATCTTGCGCATCAGGTGAATGACCAATATGGCTTACTAAACCTGATGATTGCCCGGGGCGATTTATTCAACCAAAAAGGCGATTTCAAGGCAGCTTTACAGATACTCAACCAAACACGTCATCAAGCACTCCAGATGAACTACCGTAGTATATTGGTGGATATTTACAAGGGTCTAAGTGAAGCCTATCGCGGTGTTGGTGATTTTAAAAACGCGCTCGAATACAACGAAAAATACATTGCATTGCGTGACTCCCTGGTAAACATCGAAAAGAGTAAATCGCAAATAAGTGTAAATGCTTACGTCAAAGAAAAGACGGATAAGGAAATAGAGCTGTTTACTAAAAATATTGAAATACAAAAACTCCAGCTCCAACGCCAAAAACAGTTGCGTAACCTGATCATGATTATTGGAGCGTTATTTTTAGCTATCGCGTTGCTGCTGCTGAACCGCTACCGATACGCGCAACGAACACGTCGTGAGCTGGAAAGCAAAAACCTGGTGATAACACACGAACGAAAACGGTCCGATGACCTGCTGCTGAATATCCTGCCGTCGGAAACCGCTGAAGAGCTCAAAAACAGCGGCACATCCAAAGCCCGCAAATACGATCAGGTGACGGTACTTTTTACTGATTTCAAAGGATTTGTTCAAATGGCAGGGCAGATGTCACCGGAAGAGTTGGTGGCTGAAATCGACTATTGCTACAAACATTTCGACGACATCATCACGCAGTACCACGTCGAAAAAATCAAGACCATCGGCGACTCGTACATGTGCGCTGCCGGCCTGCCTGTTGCCAACGACACCCACCCTTTGGATGCCGTTCGGGCTGCCTGCGCGCTCCGCCAGTTTATGGAAGAGTACAAGCAACAACGGCAAGCTGCCGGAATGCCCTGGTTTGAGGCGCGCATTGGATTGCACACCGGCCCGGTGGTAGCGGGCATCGTAGGAAATCGCAAATTTGCCTACGACATTTGGGGCGACACCGTCAACATTGCCTCGCGCATGGAGTCGGGCGGCGAAGTGGGTAAGGTAAATATTTCGCACACCACCTGGCTGCTGGTGAAAGATCATTTCAGGTGCACCTCCCGCGGAAAAATTGAAGTGAAAAACGGGGTTTCTTTCGAGATGTATTTTGTAGAAAAGGAAAGTCGGCAGTAGGGAGTCGGTGGTCATCAGGCCTCAGTTTTTAGCCGTCACGCATCAGTTTTCAGTTCTCAAGAGGTTGTAATTTTTCTTGAGCTGCAGCGCAGCGTGATTTTGTTTTGGTGAAGATTTGAAAACCTTGTCCTAATTTTTTAACCTTAGTAAACAAGACATCTTCTTTAAATCCAACCATAGTAATTCGCTAACTATGGAAATCCTTGGCGAAGCAACATACAATACTACGAAATTTAAGCTGCAGCGCACCGGAATATTATTTCATCAGGAAGAAGTATCAAAGGATTTCTAAGCATAGGGAAAGCCGGGTAAATCGCCGGTTTCTGAAACACATGAGGAAGATAATAACTTTATGGTGCCGAAAGGATAATCCTTATTGTAGCTAAACAATAGTTTCAATTGCTTGTTTCTTGACTTTGTCATATTGACAAAATAATGTATTTTAGCCCAAAATCAAGAAAATCAAACAAGTCAATTATGAGAATTATTATGTTAAAATTAAATTGCAGCAATTTTCGTATTTCTTATTAAAACATTAACAATTGAAATTCTATATTAATATTTAAATCTTCAAAACTCTATTTTATGATGAAACAGATCTACAAAGCGGCAATTACTTCATTGCCAGTCATTTTTTATTTAACAATTAGTCTATTTTGTATTCCCGTTTTTGGACAGGAAAAATCCGCAGTAAAATCGTACACCCCGAAAGCGATAAGTGATGCTTTTGTAAGGAATGCTGTTACTCAGGAGGATATGATCGAGCGTGCCAAATATCATCCATACATGCAGGGCGAAATTGTAGTAGCAGTAGTGCTTGAGGCCTCAAAGGAAGAAGCAAATTTGCAAATTCGGGAATATGATTGGTCACAATTTTTTGGAAACAAAAATGTAACGCCTATCGCCTATCTAATGACGAAGCAACAAACTGAACACAAAAGTGTATCGCTGGTACACTTATCCCTCACTAAGGATATGGACGTTTTTGAAGCCATGCAAATGCTGGATGGAAAGCCCGATATACTTTGGAGTTCCCCAAATTTTTATTTTGAGGGAGATCCACGTGAAGTTATCCCCAATGATCCCCTTTATGGTTCCCAATACCACCATCCTTTGATGCAAAACAACCTGGCATGGGATTATACCTATGGCAATCCTGATATCATCATAGGAATTACTGACGATGGTGTAGAACTTTCGCATAGCGACTTGAACCCTAATATTTGGGTAAATCCCGGCGAGATACCCGGTAATGGAATTGATGATGACAATAACGGTTATATTGATGATGTGAATGGTTGGGACTTTTCCTCTGGAAACAATAACCCCAATCCAAATTATTCATCCGATGATCATGGAACACACGTATCAGGTATCAGTGCAGGACGCACCAATAATTCAATCGGTATTGCAGGTGTTTCAGGACATTCAACTATCTTACCTATACAATTTTATGGCGTTGGTTCGTGGACAGCAACAGTATGTAACGCATCATTTACCTATGCAGCCGACAATGGAGCAAATATTGTCAACACAAGTTATAATATTGATGGCTTTGTGGGCGATCCTGTTTTTACTGCAGGCATGCAATACATGCACGATGCCGGGGTGCTACACTTTAATTCGGGTGGAAATGGTAACGAATTAAATCCAGCACGTCAGGCTTTTCACCAGACATTATTAGTAGCGAGTACAACTGCTTCGGATGCAAGAAGTAGTTTTAGCAATTACGGAACAGGTATAGATATTTCTGCTCCGGGTAGCGACATCTATTCTACCATAACATCCAATGGATATGGTTATAAATCAGGTACAAGTATGGCAGCACCCAATGCCGCCGGTGCAGCAGCTCTGATATGGAGTGCCAACCCGAGCTGGAATAGTTATCAGGTTGCAGCCCAGCTTTTAGCTACTGCCGATGATATTGACGGTATAAATCCAGCCTATGCCGGGCTGCTCGGAGCAGGTAGGGTTAACACCTATTCGGCCATGTCAACTATGCTTGGCTCCCCTATCCTTAAATCAACCGAAGGAATGCCAAACGAAGGAAGCACAGTTCCTCCCGATGAGATTGATGAGTTCACCGTGGCTTTTTCACAGGTAATGGATCCTGCAACGGTAAATAATATTGCTAATTACGAGCTAAGAGGTGCCGGCCCTGATGATACCTTTGGAAATGCTGATGATGTTTTGTACACACTTAGTATTTCTGCTCCTTATATGTATGGGACAAATTGGGTGACTTTTGAAGTTTCCGGCCCTCCCTTTATCAATGGTTTACATCGTATTACCTTTTTCTCCGGTGGCTTAAGCAATCCCTTTGGCACAGCCCTGGATGGCGACGCAAACGGAACGGGTGGCGATGATTTTATTCGCAATTTTACCATTGGTATCCCGGCACCAATTGCTGATTTTGAAGCCGACAACACAAGCCCGGTACCGGATGCAGATGTTATTTTTACTGATCTCACTTACGGTGGGCCATCAGCATGGACGTGGACAATTACTCCGGAAACATTTACCTTTGTTAATGGAACTGATGAAAATTCACAAAACCCTGAAGTTCAATTTGCTGAACTTGGCTTCTATACAATAACTCTTGAGGTATCAAATGTTGCCGGGTCAGACAGTGAAACAAAAGAAGATTATATCAATGTTATTACTTGTGTGTATTGTCCTGCTGCGAGTAATAATGGTACGGATGAGTGGATCAGCAATGTAAGTTTCAATACTATAGATAATTCTTCGGTGGCAGGTCCAGGTTACACAGATTACACTTCCATATCTACACAAGTTGATCCAGGATCAACGCATGATATATCCATATCTTGTGGATCAACAGGAAACTGGACTGAGAATATCTGGGTGTTTTTTGATTGGAATCAGGACTGTGATTTTAATGATCCGGGAGAAATTTATGACTTAGGACAAACCAGTGGACCGGGGACACTAACTGCCAGTGTGTTGGTGCCTGATGATGCAGTTCCCGGATCAGTAAGAATGCGGGCGTTTTTGAAATACGGCTCAGACCCTTCCGGTGCCTGCGAAAATAACTTCTCCTATGGTGAGGTGGAAGATTATACCATTCTGGTTGAGACAAATTTGACAGAGGGTAAAATACAGGGCTTTGTGCGCGATGCCGAAACCAACCTAGCCATTGGAGCTGCCGTGATTACTGCTACAAATGCAGATGATCTGGTATATACTGCTGAAACACCATTTGGTTCACATTACAGTATGCTGCTACTGGAAGGTCTTTATACAGTTTCCTGCGAGTCTTCTGGTTACGAAACAAATACTATAACTGATGTAGTAATTGCTGGTGGTGAAATTACAAATCACACATTTTACCTGGAGCCTGCAAAACTGATCACCGGCCTTGATGAAGCGCAATACTCACAAGTCAGAATCAGCCCCAATCCTTCCAGCAATGAGGTGGAAATTCAATCCGGAGCTGAGATCACACATCTTACCATAATCAACCAGGCCGGACAAATTGTTTACGAAGATAAATCCAACTCAAAAATCCTGAATTTGAATGTTTCAACATTCGACTCAGGAATCTATTTTGTAAAAATATTCACACAGGACAATGTAATGACCGAAAAGCTGGTGATTGAGTAAATTTAGCATAGCGTAGTCAGGGCATGACTGTATGTCGTAGTCAGGGCATGACTTTGAGTCATACCCTGACTTTTGAAGTCCCGATTCGTTCTGCCATACCAGCGGAATGGATCGGGGCTTTTTTTATGAAAGCCGGAAGGGATAACCATCAAAAAGAAAATTCTTTGTGATGAATATGAAAAATACATCCGTTTTTTTCCTGCTTACGACATACGTCACGTGACTAGCGCGCTGTGCCTTGCCTCTTTTAAATATAATCTATCGTCACCGTCTTGAGGAATTTGTCTTCGAGCAGCGCAGCGATGCGTTTCACCACGGTGCGGCGTATCTCGAGTTCCACGGGCAGGTTGGGATCCTGGTGGGCGATGTTGATGCGCGTGCCCACGATAAAGTTGATCTCGTCGCTTTCCAGAATCATCCTCACGATGCTGTCGGCAGGTCCTTTGCCCGGTACCCATTGGTTGTTGTATTGGCGCAACTGGTTAGCAACTTTGGTCAGCGTAAGGATGCCTTCAGTGATCAAATCGACGCCCTCCATGGAGGAAGTGGGCGGCAGTTCAGGGTCTTCAAACTCGAAGGAGTCGATTATTTCTTTATCCCACTCCCGTGAAATGATATCGGCGGTGGTGGCGCCGCAGAGCACTTTCAATCCATTGTAGTTTTTGACGCGCGATGCATATTCCTGGTCTTTGTCCTTTTCGTAAGGCGGGCCGGTACAAATAAGCATCTTGCGTGGTTCACGGAAATAAATCACAGCACAACTGGTGTCGTCTTTCAGCGTAAAGGAGTCGTTGAGTGTGGCACGCTTAACAGCGCGTTCGCCCAGCTCATAAGCCGAGATAACCGGCTGCTTGTTGACCTCACCCAACATAAACTCCATAAAATCGTCGCGTCCCCAGCCAAAAGGAAACTTCTCGCTGCCCATCCCCGATTGCGTGATGCCGTCGGAGCAAAATATGATGCGGTCTTCCTTTTCAGGAATGAAAGAACAGACGTGTAATTCCTTGCCCTGGTTTTTTTCACTCTCGAGCACTACATCTTCCCAGTCGGGATCGAACAGCTTACCGTCGCGGATGATGAAAGTCTGTGGGTTGTCGTACTCCAGAATACTAACGCGGCCGCCAATTTCTATATCTACAATAGTAAAAGTAGCATAGCTAATCCTGCGTTCGCTGCACACCGGCAATGTTTTCATGATAATCTCGGCAATCTTGGTGAAATCCTGGTGCTCCTCGGTAAAGTTGAGCGCCATGGTGGCGGTGAGCGTTGCCAGCATGTTGGCTTTTACGCCGTGCCCCATGCCATCGCTCAGCACCGCGATGAGTCTGTTTTCTTCTTTAACCTTCCGGTTTACAAACACGTCGCCGCAGATGCGCTCGCCCTGGTGGTTGCGTTGCTGGCAGTTGACTTCTATATGGAAATTCTTAGACATCTTTTTTTAAAAATCCAAAAAACAAAAGGCAAAAAACAATTCAATATTATCTTAAACGCATGGCACGAGGCGCAAAGTGCAAATAGCAAAGGTTCTCACATTCTACCGGCTACTTATTAATTTTTAACCTCTTGCTTCTCCTTTCTTCTTCCTGTGCAACTGGATGATGCTGTTGAGCATGGCTTCGGTCTTGGAAGCACCTTCGCCCAAAAGAAAACCGATTTGCTGCACCATTTCGAGGTTTTGATCGATCACCTCGGTCATGCGTTGGATGATCTGTTCGTTGCGCACCTCCGGCGAAAACATGTCGCGCACGATGCCGCCGGCCACTTTGCCCTGTTTTATCGAGAAGACACTGAGGTTTAAAAAAGCCTCTTCAATCTTCACATCACGGCTCAGAATATCCTGACCGGTGTCGAGCACATTTTGAAAAACTTTATAAAATTGCACCGGCACCAGGGTTTTCAGGTTGGCACCACGCAGTCCGGGAATGATGTCGTCGATCTCGTGTGCCTCATCGCCCAGCAGCTCTATAAAGCTGTGATTTGACGAAAGTATTTTCAGCTTTTCATCCACTATCACCACGCCCGAAGGAATCTGATTTAGGATGGCACGTGAAGTTTCCAGTTTATCATTGATCAGCTCACTGTTAGCGCGAAGCTCTACCAGATCCAGCTTTAGCTTGTCGAGCTCTAAGGTCTGTCGGGTGTTGCTCTCGCGCAGCGTGGTGATGTAGTTATTCTTATTTTTGATATTAAATTCCTGGCACATATCGGTGCGAATAAGTCCTTGTGCCACGGCTTTGGCAAAGGCATGGCAACTTTCAAATCCACATCCGTGGCATGACTCCGTAGAAATATCCTTATCCGATTTTCCAAGTAGCGCCAGCACCTCATCAATACGTTTTTGGGGAGGATCGGGCAGCCGCTGGTCATCGGGCTCGTGAAGGCGGCTGAGATTGAGCTCTGCAAAATCTTGCATCGCGATCTGCCAGACAGCTTCATCGGTACCCGCCAGGCGCCGTTGCGAATATCCTGTCACCAATGCATCGCGCAGATGCTTGTCGCCACCGGCCGTCATACCGGGACCCATTACGCATCCCTGATTATAAAATACATTGAAATGATGTCGGATCTGGTCGATGTTTTTGCTAAAGGAAGCCACAGCCTGCAAAGCTTCGGGATCGCCTTCCGCCGTCAATGCTGTGCCATCAATCAGATGCTGGCTAATGCCGCCTGCTTCCAGGATACCACTGCTGATGGGATACAACGAACCCATACGTCCGTGTGGCGGATCGAAATCAGAATACTCAAGCTGACTTTCGTTTATGTTGTTTTCGAGAAATAAAGCACGCAACTCCGTAAAAGTAATCACCGCATCCACACTTTTTTCGCCATCCTTACCAGCATAATCCTTGGCGGCAACACACGGACCAATGAAAACCGTGCGAAGCTCTTTCCCAAACTTTTGCCGCATTACGCCCGCCATTGCTTCCATGGGAGTGACGATAGGCGCAAGGTTATCGGTAAGATGTGGGTAAAATTTTGTAACAAAAGAGACCATAGCGGGGCAATTGGCCGTGAGATAAAACTTGCCACGGGCGCGTTCGAATAGATTTCTGTAGGCACGTGCCACCAGATCAACGCCAAAGGAAGCATCGGCTACTATCTCAAAGCCAAGCTGACGAATCATCTCCACAAACTTCCGGTAGTCGGTGATGTCGGGAAACTCGCCGGAGATACTTGGATCGACCAAAGCAGCCACTTTCTCACTGGACTGCAACATTTGCCGCACCTGGCTTATCGATTCAACGTAGGTGATAGCCCCATCCGCACATGCGCGCACACATGTGCCACACCCAATACATCTGTAGTGCTCGACCACCGGTGGCTCGTTGGCCGCAACAATGCGGATGGCATGAACGGGGCATGCCCGCGCACATTGCTGACAATTGGTACATTTCTCTACGTCGATCCGGATAAGATTCATGTTTTATCGATTAAAGCTTTATCGAGTATTTCGATGATGGTTTCTGATGAAATATTTTCGTAGCGCCGCTGATTGATTTCCATTGCCGGCCCACTTTCGCAATTGCCGAAGCAGTGTTTTCCTTTAAAATTTACTTTGTGTGTCAATTGATGTTCGGCTAAATAATTCTTGACAACCTGCACCAAATGCTTATTTCCACGCGCAAAGCATGAACTGCCGAGGCAAATTATTATTTCTGTTTTCTGTAGCATGTAACGATGAAATTGCGTGAGCAAATATCCACAAAAAAACAATGCAAGGTTTTATCACGTTAAAAAAATAACATTGTGAAAACGATAACATAAAAATATTAATTTTGGCAGTGTTTAATTTACAAACGATAAAACCGGCTGCATGAGCACTATCGAAAACATTCTACTCAACTACCCAACTCCCGATCGCAGCTTGCTGTTGCCCATCCTTCAGGACGTACAAAGTAGCGAAGGCTATATACCTGCGGATGCTGTGGTGATGATCAGCGACTACCTGAAAATTCCTACCAGCAAAGTATATTCTGTGTCGGCATTTTATGAGAAATTCCGGTTTACTCCCGGCGCAAAATATGCCATCTGCCTCTGTAATGGCACAGCATGCCACATGGAAAAATCCGGATCGCTGATCAAAGAATTTGAAAAACAACTGGGCATAACCGCCGGGCAAATTACCCGCGACAAACTCTTTAGCCTTAGCACTTCACCGTGTATGGGTGCCTGCGGGAAAGCTCCGATAGTAAGAATTAACCAGGATTTTCACACAGGCGTCACCATAGATCAGGTCACCGAACTACTTGCCTCGATCAAAAACCAGGAGGAGAAATAATGGAAGACGCTACAGCCAATACCCATTTTTTGATTGACAACCTGGTGCTCAACTTCACCAACGAGTATAGTGATGAGGTGCATCGTCGCCGTGAGCTGCTGCTACGCGACCATCTGCGGAAGCCTGTAATTTATGTTGGAATGGGAACCTGCGGAATTGCTGCCGGTGCCGCTCAAACCCTTACAGCCATAAAAGAATATTTGTCCAAAAACCATATTGATGCCGATCTAGTTGAGGTAGGATGTTTTGGGTTGTGCAGCGCTGAGCCACTCATGGATTTTCAGATGCCTGGAAAAGCGCGTGTCAGTTTCCAGAAAGTTCACCCTGCTGACGTTGCCGACCTGCTTGATGAATGTTTTCACAACCAACTTTCGGGAAGCCATGTGCTGGGACAAATGCGCAACGAAAGCCATGAATATTATCACAACCTGCCCATCATCAACGACCTGCCGTTTTTTAAACACCAAAAACGCATTCTGCTTTATGATTGTGGTGAAATAGCACCCGCCAGTCTCGATGAATACCTGGCACGCGACGGCTACAAAGCCTTCATGAAGACTATTCTTAGCTATCCGCCGGAGGAAGTTTGCGACATCGTGACACGGAGCGGGCTGCGCGGACGTGGAGGCGGAGGATTTTCGACAGGCGATAAATGGAAAAAGGTGCGCAGCAATGCCGCTGACCAAAAATATTTGATTTGTAATGCCGACGAGAGCGATCCCGGCGCATACATGGACAGAGCGTTGGTGGAAGGAAATCCCCATCGCCTGATTGAGGGCATCGCCATTGCTGCTTACGCTATCGGTGCCACCAAAGCCTACATCTATATCCGCAGCGATTATCATGTAGCTGTGAAACGACTGAAGCTGGCACTCGAACAAGCCTACAGCTTTGGTTTTCTGGGCAGCACCATCGGCAAGAGCGGCTTCAAGCTGCAGGTCTATCTGCGCGAGGGCCCGGGTGCTTTTGTGTGTGGCGAAGAAACGGCGTTGATAAAAAGCCTGGAAGGCCGGCGCGGCGTTCCCACCAACAAGCCCCCCTACCCCAGTGAAAGTGGCCTTTTTAAAAAACCAACAGCTATTAATAATGTAGAAACGCTGGCCAATGTGCCGCTGATATTATTACATGGCCCTGAGTGGTACCGGCGAATAGGAACTGACACCAGCACCGGCACCAAGCTGTTTGCCCTTACCGGCGACACGCTCCACACCGGGTTGGTGGAAGTGGCTTTTGGCACAACAGTTCATGATATTATTTATAACATCAGTGGCGGACTAAAAGAAAACAAAAAACTCAAAGCAGTTCAGATTGGCGGCCCATCAGGAAGCCTTATACCGGAAAGCCAGACCGACATCACCATCGACTACAAAAGTTTTGATACCGAAAACCTAATCATGGGATCGGGTGGCATGGTGGTGATGGACGAAACCAAGTGCATCGTCGATATTGTGAAATACTTTATCGATTTCCTGCAAAAGGAATCGTGCGGCAAGTGTATCCCATGCCGCGAAGGCACCAACAGAATGTTTAAAATTCTTGAAGCCATCACACACCGGCCCGCAAAGTTGGACAGTCATGAGTCGTTGACGCGTTTCAAAGGTATCATGCAACTCGAAAGCCTGGCATGGGTGATTAAGGAAACCTCGTTGTGCGGATTGGGCAAGACGGCGCCCAACCCGGTACTGACCGCCCTGAAATGGTTCAGAGAAGAATTTGAAGAACACATTTATGAACGCCGCTGTCGTGCCAACGTGTGCAGAGATCTGCGCACCTTCCTCATCAGCGCCGAGCGCTGCACCGGCTGCATGGTTTGCCTGCGCAAATGCCCCGAAGATGCCATTGTGGGCGCTGCACTTCAGCCACACTATATCATTCAGGAAAAATGCAACAGTTGCGGAATATGCTTCGACGTTTGTAAATTTACAGCTATTGATATTTTATAAAAAACTCCTGACGAATAGGGAACTTCACCATACCAGCTTCACAACAATAAGGCAGAAAGCTCATGATATTTAACATAGAAGTAAACCATAAGATAATAAAAGCGCGCAAAGGCGACACGATATTAGAGACGCTTAGGCGCAATGGCATCACCGTGCCTACGCTTTGCAACTTGGAAACCTTTACGCCCACGGGAGCCTGCCGCATCTGCGTGGTTGAGATCGAAGGGCGCAAAGATTTAGTTCCTTCCTGCTCGCATCCTGTGGAAGAATGGATGAAAATATGCACGCACTCTCCGCGCGTAATTCATGCGCGCAAAACGATTGTAGAATTACTGCTGTCAAGCCATCCCGACGACTGCCTCTACTGCATCCGTAACGGAAACTGCGAACTGCAAGATCTGGCCGAACAACTGGGCATCCGGGAGCGGCGACTTCCCATGGTGAAGTCTTTTATAAAACAAGACCCCTCCAGCGCCAGCGTGGTGCGCGATCCCGCTAAGTGCGTTCTGTGTGGCCGGTGTGTACGATTTTGCAAAGAACGTATCGGCATCTCTACTTTAGATTTTATTGGCAAAGGCATGAAAACGCTGGTAGGACCTACCTTTAATAACCAGCTCAACGTTTCCAACTGCATCACCTGCGGACAATGCATCATGGTGTGCCCAACAGGTGCGCTGCACGAAAAAGACAACATCAGCGAGGTTCAACACGCCCTGCAAGACCCTGAAAAATACACCGTAGTACAGGTGTCGCCGACAGTGTCAGTGTCGTTGGCCGAAGAATTTAACGTAAAACCCGGCCGTGAACTCGACGGTCTGCTGGTGGCTACTTTAAGAAAGATTGGTTTCCGTAAGGTTTTTAAATCAGCTTTTGGTGCCGACCTGATGGTACTTCAAATTGTGGAGGAGCTAATGCAGCGCATCGAAAGCAATACGCTGCTGCCCATGTTTTCGAGTGATTGCCCTGCCTTTGTAAAATATATGGAAGAGTATCACCACGACCTGCTTGGCCAACTTTCGACAACGAAATCGCCGCAACAGATCACGGGTAGTCTTATCAAACATCACTTTGCCCGGCAGCAAAAGATCAAGGCCGAGTCCATTCATTCGGTGTCGCTGATGCCCTGCACCGCCAAGAAATTTGAGGCACAGCGCGAAGAAAACACCCACCGCGGCATCACTGATGTGGACACGGTGCTCACCACACGGGAGTTGGCACGCCTCATCCGCCTCTATGGCCTCGACATACAGCAGGTAACACCCGAATTACCTGATTCACCATTTGCAATCCGTAGCTCGGCAGGAAAGATTGTAGGCGCTAGCGGCGGCGTGGCTGAAGCTGTTTACCGAACGCTATATTTCAAACTTACCGGCAAACAGTTGGTCAATTTTAAAATCACAGCCTTACGTGGCAACAAAGCCGTAAAAGAATTTTATGCGCGGGTAGGAAATACCAAAATTGGATTTGCAGCGGTAAACGGGCTGGCCAATGCATTTGATCTGATAAAACAAATCAAAGCCGGACGCGACGACCTGCATTTTATCGAGGTGATGGCCTGTCCGGGAAGTTGCATCAGCGGTGGCGGACAGCCGCTCACCAGAAATACGGAGGCCATCAAGGCGCGAATGAAAACACTTTACGACATCGACGAGAAAGAATCGATAAAGGTGGCGCACAAAAACCCATCGGTCATCGATCTGCTCGAAAAATATCAGGGACGGGAATACGAGTCGTTCCGGGAGAATTTTAAAACCACTTTCCGTCCACGCGAGGTGATGCGGTAGGGTTTTATCATCGCCAGCAGGCATTTTATTTTTAATAAATAATATGGTTTTTAAAAACTAAAACATAACCCACGATGAGCCACAGCAAACGCAAGCAACTGGTATTTACGGTAAAGGACCGTTGCAGGGTATGTTACACCTGCGTACGCGAATGTCCGGTAAAAGCTATCCGCATAGAAAACGGACAGGCCGAGGTGATGAACGAGCGCTGCATCGGCTGCGGCAACTGCACCATCGTTTGTAGCCAGGGTGCTAAAGTTTTTCTGCAAACAGCCGACGATATGAAGCTGATGCTCGACAACACATCAAATGTGGTTGCCATCGTGGCGCCCAGCTTTCCGGCGGAGTTTCCCGAAATTGACGACTACAAAAAGTTTGTAGGAATGGTGCGTGCCCTTGGTTTCAGCCATGTGTGCGAGGTGGCTTTTGGTGCCGACATGGTGGCGCGCGAATACAAGAAACTCCATGAGGTTACCTCTTCGGAAGGGAGCATCTCGAGCGATTGTCCAGCCATCGTATTTTATATCGAACATTACCACCCAAACCTCGTGAATCATCTGGCGAAAGTTGCTTCACCGATGGTTGCCATGACGCGCATTGTACGCAAAAAATACGGCATTGGAACCCGCGTGGTATTCATCGGCCCGTGCATTGCCAAGAAAGCCGAATCGGACGAAATCGACGAGGCGATCACTTTCAGGGAATTACGTGCCCTTTTCAAAGAGAACAAAATCCGTCCTGACCGTGTTGCTGCCACTGATTTTGACCCGCCGCATGCCGGGAAAGGCGCCATTTTCCCGGTGAGCCGCGGTTTACTGCAAACAGCAAATATATCCGAAGACCTGCTCAACGAAAATGTAATCGTTGCTTCGGGGCGCATCAACTTCCGCGAGGCCGTGCGTGAGTTTGAGAGTGAAGCGCACGAACGGCATCATCTGGAGCTGCTTTGTTGTCGCGGCTGCATCATGGGACCTGGAATGACCAAACGAGGATCGCGCTACAGCCGCCGCTCGGAGGTGAGCCAGTTTGTACGGCAACGCCTGCAGGAAATCGATCTGGATCAATGGCAGCGCGATGTAGAAGAATTCAGCACACTTGACTATTCACAATCTTTTGAAGTGCAGGTACGAAGCCATCCGATGCCCTCGGAAAATGAGATTGAAGAGGTGCTGCGCTCTATTGGTAAATTTGAAGAAAAAGACCATCTGAACTGTGGTGCATGTGGCTACGACACCTGCTACGAACACGCCGTGGCCATTGTTCAAGGTCATGCTGAAACGGAGATGTGCCTGCCACATAGCATCGAGAAGCTGCATAGCTCCGTTGCAGATCTTAACGAATCGAACCTGAAGTTGGCCAGCACGCAGCAAGCTTTAAAAAAGTCAGAGAAACTGGCCAGCATGGGTCAGCTTTCGGCCGGCATTGCCCATGAGCTCAACAATCCGCTGGGCGTAATTACCATGTACAGTAATATTGTAAAAGATGAAATTGCTGAAGATAATCCGTTGCGCGAAGACCTTGACCTAATCGTGGAACAAGCGGCACGATGCAAGAAGATTGTAGGCGGCTTGCTCAACTTTGCACGCAAAAATCAAGTGAACCTCACCGAGACCAACATGATCGATTTTGTGCGCACGAGCTTCCTTTCGATTATGAAACCCGAAAATGTTTTGATTGATTTTAAAAATAAAATCAAAAATCCCTTTGCCAATATCGACAACGACCAAATGATGCAGGTGCTTACCAACCTGGAGAAAAATGGCGTGGAAGCGATGCCGGCTGGTGGGAAGCTCACCATAACCCTTGCCGATGATGCCGACAATATTATTATCAGCATTACCGACGAAGGCGTCGGCATCAGCAAAGAAAATCTGGAACATCTCTACACTCCGTTTTTCACGACCAAGGAAATTGGTAAAGGGACGGGGTTGGGATTGCCGCTGGTGTATGGAATTGTAAAGATGCACAAAGGACAAATCGATGTCACCACCAATGCCGATCCGCAGGCCGGACAAACCGGGACTACATTTCGCATCGAATTGCCCCGTGCCTGAGACTTTGACATAAATGAAAACGAATATCAATAAATAACTAATGAGATGAAAAAGACCATTCTTATTGTTGACGACGACATGGATTATCTGTATCAGCTTAGGCTGAAGATAGAGCGTTTCGGTTTTGAGGTTATCACTGCCGACAGCCAGCGCGAAGGCGAACAGCTAATTGAAACCTTCAAGCCCGACCTGGCGATTTATGATTTGATGATGGAAAATGAGGACAGCGGCTTTGTGCTCAGCTACAAGACTAAGAAAAAGTATCCTGACGTACCTGTAATCCTTGCCACCGCAGTAACTGCGGAAACGGGGATGTCGTTCGACCTGAGCGAAGAAAGCAACCAGCAGTGGATCAAAGCCGACCTGTTTCTCGACAAAGGCATCCGCGGTGACCAGCTTGAAAAAGAGATCAAGAAATTATTAAAAATATAGCAGCTATGGCAACTTTAAAAATACTGGTGGTGGACGATGAGCCGGGCATACGCTCGGGGGTTACACGTATCCTACGCAATTTCAAAGTTGATTATCCTTTTATGGATCAGTTGTACGATTTTGAAGTTACGGAGGCTGCCACCGGCGAGGATGCCATTGAGCAAATCGACCGTGACCAGCCCGACATTGTGCTGCTCGACAACAAGCTTCCGGGCATTCAGGGAGTGACGGTACTCGAAGATATCCGCAACAAGAAGTACGACATCTTTGTGGTGATGATCACTTCGTATGCCTCGCTGGAGCTGGCCGTTAAGGTGACGCACGACGGTGCGGTGGATTTTATCCCCAAACCTTTCACGCCACAGGAGCTCAAGTCGTCGCTCGAAACCATTACCAAACAGATCTACCTCAAACGCATGGCGCGCAAAATGAAACACGAAGGCAAGCAGGTTCGGTTTCAGTTTCTGTCGGTGCTTTCACACGAACTCAAAGCTCCGCTCAATGCCGTCGAAGGATATCTTAATATGCTTAAAGAACGCCAACTCGGAAACAATCTCAACGACTACAACGATCTGGTGGATCGTTCGTTAAAAAGATTGCAGGGGATGCGCAACCTGATCCTGGACCTGCTTGACCTGACCAAGATAGAATCAGGAAAACCAAGCCAGCGCCCCATAAATACCGATCTGGTGGAGATTGCCCGTACAGCCATCGATACCATGATGCCTTTTGCAATTCAAAAAGAAGTGACGATAAATCTCGATGCGCCCGAAAAGCTCGTGCAAATGTTTGATGCTGATGAAATCGAGATCATCTTCAACAACCTTATTTCTAACGCCATCAAATACAACCACCAGGGCGGCACTGTTGACATCACTATTAAACACCACGATCAGCAAACATTGATAAGTGTAAAAGACACCGGCATTGGCATAAGCCAGGAAGACCAGGAGATGCTTTTCAAAGATTTTGTGCGCATCAAAAACACCCAAACAAAACATATCACTGGCAGTGGCCTGGGATTGTCGATCGTTAAAAAAGTGGTGGAACTCAACAAAGGGAACATTAAGGTGGAAAGCCAACCCAACAAGGGATCCACCTTTAGTGTATGGCTACCGGCATCATCCGGCAAAGTTGTAGAGTCTGTATCAACGTCCGACAGCCTAAGTTCGCAACAATGAAACCCATCCCTGACAAAACCATCGAACGGCTGAGCATGTACCGGCGCATCCTGACAACCGTGATGGACAACGGCACCGAATATATGTTTTCGCACCAACTGGCAGCCATCATGCACAGTACGCCTGTGCAGGTGCGCCGCGACATTATGCTGATAGGATATAGCGGCACCATGCGCAAAGGTTATCACATCGGCAATCTGATGGCACGCATCGGCAACATTATCGATAGCCGCGACGGGAAAAACGTGGCCGTTGTAGGAATTGGAAACCTGGGCAAAGCCATCATCAGCCACTTCAACGGCAAGCGCAACAAGCTACGCATCATCGCCGCCTTCGACAACGACCCGGAGAAATACGGTCAGCTCTTTGCCGGCGTGCGCACCTATCCGATGTCGCAAATCAACGAAGTGATCCGGCAACAAAAGATTTCCATTGGAATAATTGCTGTACCCGAAGACAAAGCCGAGGAGGTGGCCGAAAAACTCGTCAACGCAGGAGTAGCGGGTCTCCTCAACTACAGCTCACGTCCGCTCAGCGTGCCCATGCATGTGTACCTCGAGGAATATGATATGGTAACCTCCATCGAAAAGGTAGCCTACCATGCGAAGGCGCTGATGTAGATTCATAATATTGGTTTTTATTACAAAAAATTAATGATGATTTTGTTTGGATTTAAAAATAAAAAGAATTGGATGTCGCCCCGTTGGGGCTTTGAAGGTATTCGCAACATTGAAACCCAGGGCTATGCCTTGGGCTAATGATAGCGCCCCTTTGGGGCTAATCATCGAACAAATTAAAAGCTCCAAAGAGGCGGCATCACCAGCATAGTCCGAAGCTATGATAAAAATGAAGGAATGACCAAATTGAATTTCATAGCCCCAAAGGGGCGGCACCAACTTTAGAATATTAATTTCAATAGGAATAAAAAATGCCACAATCATTAGTAAGAAATTACATCCATATCTCTTTCAGCACAAAACACCGGCAGCAACTCATTTTTCCTGAAATCGAAGATGAATTGTTCAGTTACATCGGTGGAACCTGTAGAAACCTGGAATGTTATCCAGAAATAGTCGGTGGTTATTTAAATCATGTTCATATCCTTTGCCTTCTTTCACAAAAGATCGCTTTAATGAAATTGATAGAATTGACTAAAACAAATTCATCGAAATGGATAAAAACAAAAACCGAGAAATGTGCAGACTTTTATTGGCAGCGTGGCTATGCAGCTTTTTCTGTACATTACAATAATGTTGAAGTTGTGAAAAAATACATCGAGAATCAGAAAGAGCATCATCGCTCTACAACTTTTGAGGAAGAGTACCTGGAATTTATAAAAAATAATGGTGGTGAATATGATGAACGTTATGTTTGGGATTGAAAAAAGACAAGGGATATCGCCCCGTTGGGGCTTTGAAGGTATTCGCAACATTGAAACCCAGGGCTATGCCCTGGGCTAATGATAGCGCCCCTTTGGGGCTAATCATCGAACAAATTAAAAGCCCCAAAGGGGCGGCATCACCAGCATAGTCCGAAGGGCTATGATAAAAATAACGATATGAATAGTTTGAAATTAAAAGCCCCAAAGGGGCGGCATCACCAGCATAGTCCGAAGGGCTATGATAAAACGACGACATGAATAAATTGGGTTTCAAAGCCCCAACGGGGCGACATCATTATCATTTCGAAATCAAATTTTAAAAACCTAATTCAACCATAGCTTTTTAGTGAAAATATACAGAGACATAGAAAGCCTGCCACCCATCCGCAACGCCGTGGTCACTACCGGCTCTTTTGATGGGGTGCACATCGGGCATCAAGTTTTAATAAACAGGCTCAACGAGCTGGCGCGCTCGGTGGATGGCGAGTCGGTGCTGATCACATTTTATCCGCATGTGCGCAAAGTACTCTACCCCGCCACCGAAGGCAAGAGCCTGCAGATGATCAACTCACAAACCGAAAAGATAGAGCTGCTCGAAAAAGCCGGACTCGACAATCTGGTGATCATCAATTTCACTTTGGAATTTGCAAAGACTTCGGCGGAGGACTTCGTGCGCCATCTTTTGGTGGGCAAGCTGCACGCTAAAGTTGTGGTGGTAGGTTACAACCATTATTTTGGTCACAACAAAGAAGGCAACTACGACAACCTAACCGCGCTGGGACGCGAGTTAAACTTTTCGGTGGTGGAGATACCGCGCCAGGATCTGGAAAACGAAACGGTTGGATCCACCCGCATCCGACAGTCGCTCAACGATGGCAAGATCATGCATGCCAATGCCTACCTGGATCACATCTATTTTATCGACACCCGATTTTGCACAGGCAGCCCTCTGTTTGCGCAAGCTGGCTTCGAAACCTTTGTCGTGCGCATAGATGAGGAGAGCAAACTAATACCACCCGACGGTATTTACGCCGTACGCATTCAAAGCAATGGCAACAATACCAAAGGGATGATGCTCAACAATTATCACGGGACATTACAACATCCACTATTAAATCAGGATGTAGAGGTGATGCCTTTTGAACGGCCCGACGACTTTTGCGAAAAGTGCGGAAAAGTATTCGTCCACCGCGAGCTGAGTCAAAACATGCCTTTGCAGGATATTGATAAATTGCGCAATTATCTGAGCCAGCTTCGCGAAATTATTGATGAGATGATTTATTGAAACCTGCTCCCGAAAAGCTGATGAGATCAGTAAAACTTTAAAAGACAAAACCTAATGTTGCAAAAAGAGAAAATCACCACCATCACTTTTCTGGGCACCGGCACCTCCATTGGCGTTCCGGTGATAACGTGCGACTGCGAGGTGTGCACCTCTACCGACCCGCGCGACAACCGCACACGCACTTCGGTAATGATAGAAAGTGGCGACGAGGTGTTTGTGATCGACTCGGGTCCCGACTTCCGCATGCAGATGCTCCGCGAAAAAGTGATGAATCTATCGGCTATCCTTTTCACCCACGAGCACCGCGATCACATCGCCGGCCTCGACGACGTGCGCGCCTTCAACTATGTGCTCAACAAACGCATCGACATCTATGGCCGCAAACGGACACTGGAAATGATTCAAACCGAATTTCCCTACATCTTTACCGAACAACGTTATTTTGGCGCACCACAAATCAATGTGAATGAGATCGACAACCAGCCGCTCCATATCTTCGGACATACCTTTATTCCCATCACCGTTTACCACGACAAAATGCCCATCACCGGCTACCGCCTGGGCGACTTCAGCTACATCACCGACGCCAGCCGCATCGACGACGACGAACTTGAAAAAGTGAAAGGCTCGCGAATATTGGTGCTAAATGCTTTGCGCAATTCAAAACACTGCTCGCACTATTCGGTGGACGAGGCCATAGAAATCATCGATCGCATACAACCCGAGCGGGCGTATCTTACCCACATGAGCCATTTCATTGGCAAACATGCCGATTTGTGCAAACGCCTTCCCTCCCATATTCAGCCTGCCTACGATGGATTGAAAATTACTTTGCAAGATTAACCAAGCTCATCGTTCAATTTTGTAATGCACGTTTCGCCTGGCTTTGCTGTAATGTTCGTTCCTTTGTTAGAGCAAAACTAGATATTAATAATAATGAAATTCAATCCTGAAAAATGCGCCATTGCCGATGAACGGATGAAACCATTTATCGATGCTGACGAGCTGTGGGGACACCTGCAGCAACCCAAACCAGATGCAGCGCGTGTGCGTGAAATTATTGCCAAATCGCTTAACAAAGAACGGCTGACTCTGGCGGAAACAGCGGCGCTCATCCTGGCCGACGAACCAGAACTGATAGATGAAATAAAAAATGGTGCACGCGAGCTGAAGAAAAAGGTTTACGGCAACCGCATCGTGCTTTTTGCCCCTTTGTATGTCGGCAACCATTGCATCAACAACTGCAAATATTGTGGCTTTAAAGCTTCTAATAAATTTGCCGTAAGGCGAACCCTTACCGACGAAGAAATTATAAAAGAAACCGAAGCCCTCGAAGACAACGGCCAAAAGCGGCTGATCCTGGTTTACGGCGAGCACCCGAAGTACAGCCCCGAATACATTGCGCACACTGTAAAACTAGTGTATGGTGTGAAGAAAGGCAATGGCGAAATACGGCGTGTTAACATCAACGCGGCACCACTGGAAATTGAAGGTTTCCGCACTGTGAAAGAAAGTGGCATCGGCACCTTCCAGGTTTTTCAGGAGACTTATCATCCGGAGGCATATAAATTATACCATCCCAGCGGTCCCAAGAAGGACTTCGAATACCGCCTCACTTCACTCGACCGTGCCCAGGAAGCCGGCGTGGATGATGTAGGCATCGGCGCTCTGTTTGGTCTCTACGACTGGCGTTTTGAAGTGATGGGACTGGTGCGCCATACCAACCACCTCGAAGCAGTTTATAATGTTGGTCCACACACCATTTCTTTTCCGCGGATCAAAGACGCCTCCGAATTTGATATCAATCCGAAATATGAGGTGAGCGACGACGACTTTGTGCGCATCATCGCCATCCTCCGATTGGCAGTTCCCTACACCGGGATGATACTGACGGCTCGTGAAACGCAGCAGGTTCGCACCGAGGTGATGCAGTTTGGCGTTTCGCAGATCGACGGCGGCACCAAGCTCGAAATTGGCAGCTACTCTGACACCCTCAACGAGGAGCAAAACCTTAACCGCGAACAGTTCAAAATAAACGACGATCGCTCGCTGGGTGAAGTTGTAGATGAACTGCTCGATCATGGCTACCTGCCTTCATTTTGCACGGCCTGTTACCGCAAAGGGCGCACCGGCGAACATTTCATGGAGTTCTCGGTGCCGGGATTTATCAAACGGTTCTGCACCCCCAACGCCATCCTCACCCTTGCCGAATACCTCGAAGACTACGCCAAACCCGAGGTGGTGGCAAAAGGCTGGGAGGTAATCGAAGAGAACAAAAAAGAGCTTTCCGGTTTCGACCGGCTGGATGAACTCAACTTGCGCATAGATCGCATTAAAAAAGGTGAGCGCGATCTTTATTTTTAAAGTTAAAATGGATTCCTTTTTATTAATAAAACATTAATCGTCATGAAGCAAACCAAGATCTTAGGCATCCTGATACAGGATCGCATCAAGGAGGCAGGACGCACGCAGCAGGTACTCTCCAGGCATCACCAAATCATCCGGTCGCGGCTGGGATTCCATGAGCTGGATGACGCAACATGTAGCAGAGCCGGCATTATCACGCTGGTACTTCACGATGTACCCGATGAATGGCGGGCTTTGGAAGAAGAGCTGAAAACCATTGGCGGAATAGAAATTCAGGAAATGTTGTTTCAATATTAAAATGAGTACTATGGAAAAGATCGAAATTTTGGGATTGCATGTTGGCAACACCGTAGCCGATAAAAACCCACTGCAGCAGGTGCTTACGCAATATGGCAACGTTATCCGCACCCGACTTGGACTAACCGCAAGCAGCGGCGCACATGGCATTATTCTGCTTGAGCTTTCGGGTGATCGCGCGGAGATAAAAGGCCTGAAAGCTGCACTGGAAAAAATTGACGGCTTGCAGCTTCAAATGATGTCATTCGAAGGCTGATTATTTTGTTCTTTGATTAGCAAAGACAAAAGACTATAAAAATAATTCGGACGAGGTTTCGGTGGCTGTGGTGACTGAGCCTGTCGAAGTCAGTTTGTCGAAGCCCTCGTCCGACCTTTTATCCGGACTCTGGCTTCGACTTAGTTCGGCTTGCTTCGGCTCCGCTCACCAACCGACGCTCAAGCAGCGGCGGATATTATCGTCTGTGATTTAGTTGTTTTCAATCTGAGATTTAATCCTGCCCTGTTCAAAGCACATTGCTTTCAAAACTCCTCCCTTATGCTTTCTATCTGTAATAATGCTCCCTTGTCAGCGTTGGCACACATGAGTTATTTTTATAGATCAGGAGTTGCCGCAACAGGCTCTGGTACTGGAAAACCATATCTTCTTTAAAGATGTATTGGAGCATGAGCGATTAATGGTGGCGGCTGGTGCCGTTTTTAAAATTATTTTCGCAGACGAATTGAAAGCGGGCGGCGCGTCAGGTATTTTCTGAGCACGCGATACAAGTGACGCCTTTTATTAAAGAAAAATAGAAGAGATAAATTATGATCACATTGCTCAAAAAGGAGGTAAGCACTTTCTTAAGTTCGTTGATCGGCTACATCGTCATCACGGTGTTTTTGCTTATCAATGGCTTGTTTCTGTGGGTCTTTGCTTCTGACTTCAACATTCCGGATTTTGGCTATGCCAGCCTGGAAGGGTTGTTTATGATGGCTCCGTTTGTGTTTTTGTTTCTCATTCCGGCCATCACGATGCGGTCGTTTGCTGACGAAAAGCGCAGCGGCACCATCGAATTACTTTTCACCCGGCCACTGAGCGACAACAGCATCATCCTGGCGAAATACTTTGCCGGCGTAGTGCTGGTAATTTTTTCGCTTTTACCCACGCTTATCTATGCCTGGTCGGTGTATCAGTTGGGTTTGCCCAAAGGAAACCTCGACACCGGCGCCATGTGGGGCTCTTATATCGGGCTGCTGTTTTTGGGCGCCACCTTCGTGGCAATCGGACTGTTTTCGTCCTCACTCACAAGCAACGTCATCGTTTCGTTTATCATCGCCGTGTTTCTAAGCCTGTTTTTCTACGTTGGTTTTGATTTTATCCACTCGCTCGAATTGTTTGGTTCGGTTGATTTATTTGTAAAATCGCTGGGCATCAACACACACTATATCTCCATGAGCCGCGGCGTTATCGATACGCGCGACCTCATTTATTTCGTGAGCATCATCACCTTTTTTATCCTTATCACGCGCATCTCACTCGAAAGCAGAAAATGGTAAAAGAAAATTCTAAAAATCCATCTGTAACCAATTTGCAGAAATTGCGACGCAGCAATCTAACGGCGCTTTCGCTTGGTCTTGTCATCATTATCCTGGTCAATATCATCGGTGCGCGCATCTTCACACGTTTCGATCTTACCAGCGAGAAACGATTCACACTATCAAAAGCTACCAAAGAGATGCTTGCGCAAATTGACGACCTGGTTTATTTCAGGGTCTATCTGGAAGGGGAATTTCCGGCTGGTTTCAAAAAGTTGCAGCGTGAAACCATTGATATGCTGAACGAATTCAGAGCTTACAATTCCAATATCGAATACGAATTTATCAATCCAACAGCAAGCGTTGACGCGACGGAGCGGCAGCGCATCTTCGAAATGCTCGTAGATAAAGGTTTGGAACCAACCGACCTGCAGGTGAAAACCAAAGAAGGCACGTCCAAGACTATGATTTTTCCCGGTGCCATCGCTACCTACCAGAATCGTGAAGTTGCGGTTTCGCTGCTTGCATCACAACGTGGAGTAGCTCCCGAAGAGATTCTAAATAGTTCCATTCAAAACCTTGAGTTTGCTTTGGCTGACGCCATCCGCAAGCTCGTCAGCAACAAGCGCCCCTCAATTGCTTTTATCGAAGGACACGGCGAACTTACTGCCGAAGAAACCGCCGACGCCTATCTGGCTTTGAGCGAATATTACAACGTACAGCGCGTGCGCCTCGATGGAAAACTCACCAGCTTGAGCGAGCGCGAAAGCGTCGATTCGGTGAATTCCCGTATCCGAAATAAGTTTCAGGCCATCATCATTGCAAAACCTGACTCGGCTTTTTCTGACAAAGACAAATTTATCATCGACCAGCACGTAATGCGCGGCGGACGCGTATTGTGGCTCATCGACCCGGTGGCCGCCAGCCTCGACAGCCTGCAGGCCAATCCGCAATTTATCGCCATGGCCAGAGACCTCAACCTTACCGACCTGCTTTTTAATTATGGCTTTCGCATCAACAACAACCTGGTGATGGATCTGAGCGCCCTGCCCATTCCTGTGAAAGTGGGGCAAACCGCAGGACAACCAAAATACGACTTCTATCCGTGGTTTTATTTTCCCGTTCTCACCCCCCGAATCGACGATCCCATTGTGAAAAATCTGAACGCGATAAAAACGGAATTTATCAGCAGTATCGATTTTGTAGAAACCACTGCCGACTTGCAGAAAGAAATACTCCTTACAAGCTCGCGCCACGCGCGAATGGTGAACACACCAGTGCTCATCACACTCGAAATGCTGGGCAAACCGGTGGATGAAAGGCTTTACGATAAAGAATACATTCCTGTGGCGGCGCGCATCGAAGGACAATTTAAATCGATGTACGACCAGCGAATGCCACCGGAAATATTGCAAAGCAAGGAGATCGATTTCAAATCTGAAAGCCCCGATAACAAGATGATTGTGATGGCCGATGGCGATGTGATCCGCAACCAGATGCAACGCACTGCTGGCAAATACCTGCCGCTACCGCTGGGCTACGACAAATATACAGGGCAGCAGTTTGGCAACAAAGACTTGTTGCTCAACATGATGAACTACCTCACCGACGACTCCGGGCTGATTTCAATCCGTTCGCGCGAGCTAAAGATCCGGCTGCTCGATCAGGCCAAAATAGAAAACGAACGCCTTTACTGGCAGGTGCTCAACATCGGGCTGCCCATTTTACTGGTGCTAATTTTTGGAATTATTCAAGCATGGCTGCGCCGTCGGCGTTACACCAGGTAATTTGTAAAAAGAAATATTAATGCTGTTTTTTTATTAATATGAAAACCACGACAACGAAAAAAACGCGTACAACGCAGCAGCAAATGCCGCCGGAGCCGCCAATGCGCCTCACCAAATATCTTGTATGGGTGCCATTTGTTTTTGCTTTTGTATTGTATGCCAACAGCATCAACAACGAGTTTGCGCTCGACGACATCCCACAGATCACGGGGCATCGCTACGTGCAGCAGGGCTGGGCAGGCATTGGCAAATTAGCAAGCACCAACTACTGGAGCGCCAGCAACGAAAACCTGGGCTATTACCGCCCGCTGTCACACATTTCGTTCGCCATCGAAAACGCTTTGCACGGCAACAATCCGCACATCATGCATTTTATTAATGTACTGCTTTATGCCCTTACGGGGATGGTGGTGTTCTTATTTCTGTCGGCGCTCTTCAGGCGCATGCCGTGGTTTGTGCTGGTGGCCACGCTGCTTTTTATGGCGCATCCTGTTCATACCGAAGTGGTGGCCAACATCAAGAGCCGTGATGAAATTCTGAGTTTCCTCAATGGTACGCTGGCGTTATGGCTTGCCTTCAACTACAGCAAGAACAAATATCTGCCGGCGCTCATCCTTTCATGGGTTTTTTATTTTCTGGCGTTGATGAGCAAAGAAACCGCCATGACAACCCTGGCTTTGGTGCCATTTATGATTTACTTTTTTACACCCAAAAAAGCTGGAAGTATTGCCAGCATCACCCTTTCGTTTGTAGTTGTCTCGGTATTATTTTTAATTTTGAAATACGCGCTCATTGGCACCTTGTCCGGCAATCCGCCCAACGAAATTAACGTCTATCCCTATCAGGAAACGGCAGTACGAATCCCGACAACGCTTTACATCTTTGGGATGTATCTATGGCGGCTGGTTGTGCCGGTGCGGCTACTTTACGACTATTCGTACAATCAGATTCCGGCAGCAACGTGGGCCAATCCTGTTGTTTGGCTGAGTCTGCTCATTGCGCTAACGCTTATTTTTATAGCTATTAAAAGATTAAAAAGAAGAGACATCATCTCCTTCTCCATCTTTTATTTTGGGATCACCCTTTCGGTGGGATTGGCTTTTGTGCTCACACGCGGCGGCATCATGGCCGAGCGTTTTTTGTACGCGCCGGTACTGGGCTTTTCGCTGGCGGTGACTTATCTGCTGTTTAAACTCTTGCCCCGCGAGGCTAAAACCAAGACAATCATTTACGATTTTCGCCCGATGGCTTCCAAAGTAATGGCCGGTGCGCTGCTGCTGCTTCTGGTGTTTTACAGCGTCCGCACCATAGCCCGCAACCCCGACTGGAAAAATAACTTCACGCTTTTCTCCCATGATGTCCGTTATGGGAGCAACAGCGCTTTGCTCACCAAACACTATGGCAGCGAGCTTATCAATCAGTCGGTGGCAGCAACCGATGAGGCAGAAAAAGACTCGCTGATGCAACAGGGCATTGCGCAGGTGGAGCGGTCGCTGGAGATTAATCCCGCCTTTAGCGAGGCATGGTTCAAGCTCGGATATGCTTATTACCAACTGCACGATTACGATAAGTCGATAGAATATTATAAAAAGACAAACCAAAACAACTCGATGAATGTGTCGAATATGGCGCTGGCTTATTACATGAAAGCTGAACATGGCGAGGCGCTGCGGCTGCTGAATCGTGCGCTGGAGCTGGATCCTTACAATGCCACTGCCCGCGCCAATCTGCCCTTGGTGCAGAATGCCTTCAACCAAAAGCTACAGATGCTCAAGCGCAAGCCTTCCAATGACCCGCAGCATCACTACGATCTGGGCAACCTGCTCCTCGAAATGAATAATTACCAGGAGGCGCTTGTGCAATTTCGCCAGGCTGCCGACCTGAAACCCGACTTTACGGCCGCGTTCATACAACTAGGAAATACCTATTATGCGCTACAGGATTACAATAATGCCATTGCCGCTTTCAGGCAGGTACTTGATAAAGAACCGAAAAACAGCGAAGCCCGCAGCAAACTGAGCCATCTGTATGGATTAATTGGCAACGCACAGATGCAACAGTTCTACGGCCAGAGCCTACCCAACTAACAAATGGCAGAGGTATTAATTGATTTATTAAAATAAAAGTAACTATTTAGCTGCTGTTGAATAGTTGAATCATAAGGACATGGAGAATTACTTTTTTTGCCTCACCCCCGACCCCTCTCCAATTGGA
>CAZTCX010000027.1:0-4045 GCA_964612515.1 uncultured Lentimicrobiaceae bacterium
TGATAAGCTCATTGTTGTAGGCATGGTGCAAACCCAGAAGTGCGTATTTTTTTAAAAAACCTGCTTCATACGCGTACCTGAAACCATTTCCGCTGTGCCGTCCTTCGGTGGGCCGAAAGTCGGCCTGGGCATCCAGATTTATCGTGTTTATCGATTGGTTGCAGGCCAATGAGCAGACTTTCAATATCGGGAAAACATTGTTGTGTCCGCCTCCGATAACGATTGGAATCTTTCCCGCCTGCACGATTTGCTGAATAACCGGGAATACAAGTTCATCCAACTTTTCGGTTAACTGCCGCAAGGTTTCAATGTCGGCATTTTGGCTCTCTTCCATCAGGTCGCCGGTACGGATTTTTCCTAACAGCAAAAACTGATCTCCGTTCAAATCCCGGGAATTATGAATGTTTACAAGGCTTTTGATGAAAGATCGAAACGCAGAAGCCGCGCCGGCCATCCCATGATTTGCCCGGATGCCAATATCTTCAGCGATTCCCAGGATGACAAATTTTCCGTGGAAGCAACTCAAATCGCCATCGTTTGCAACCTGCAAAGTCTCGCCAAACTTTTCTTCACCTTCCCGGTAGTTAATCAATGAGGCGATGTATTCTTTTTTATAAAATTGAACGAATGAATGCATAACTTTTTAGTATCAAATTTTTTAATAAAAACAAAGATAAGCCTTTATCCTAACCATTTTGGGATAACCCGTGAGCGGAATGTATTAGAACTTTACGGATATTTTAATATCTTTACAGAGCCTTTTTTCGCACATTTTTTAGGTTCTATTCCTCATCTTTAAAAATAACATGCTATGAAAACAAATTTACTTCGCACAAGTCTGGTGATGCTGTTTTTCGCTTGCTTGCCCACGCTGCAGTCACAACCGATTGTAGCCAATCACCAATGTATTCATCGAAACGATATTCCTTTTGCCTGGATCGAGGCAGCAAAAACCGATCTGCGTATTTGGTATGGCCACACCTCGCACGGAAGCCAGATAACTACCGGCATGAACAATCTCCACGGTTATGTGGGCGATTTGTTTGGTTACAACGCTGCAGGCTCATCAGGATTTCTGTCGTATCAGGAAGTATATGGCGACCTGGGAGGTACTGGCGATTTGGGCTGGGAAGTGATGACCCGCGAGCAGCTTAACGATCCGGCCAACGACCGCAACGTGGTGATGTGGTCGTGGTGCGGCGGAGTTTCGGGTAATACCGTGCAGGGCATCAACATTTACCTCAACGCCATGAACCAGCTCGAACTGGATTTTCCGGATGTGCAATTTGTGTATATGACCGGCCACCGCGATATTTGGGCCGACGCCAACCTAAAAGCCCGAAACCAGCAAATCAGGGATTACTGCATAGCCAACAACAAAATCCTTTTCGACTTTGCCGATATCGAAAGCTATGACCCCAGTGGAACCTACTACGAATTTGCCAACGACGACTGCGGTTATTATCAGGGCGCCGGCTGGGGTTATCTGGGCAACTGGGCCACCGAATTCTGTGGCGAAAATCCTGGTTCAGAATATTGTTGGGATTGCTACTGCGCCCACTCCGAAGCGGCCAATTGCAATATGAAAGGCGTTGCCGCCTGGTGGATGTATGCAAAAATGGCGGGATGGAACAACGTACAATCGCTGAATATTCCGGCAGGATGGAGCGGAATTTCGAGCAGCTTTATTCCACAAAACCCAAATATCGAAGACATGTTTGCTCCCATAATGGATCAGCTCGTCATCCTTCACAACAATACAGGCGTGTTTTGGCCAGAGCACAATATCAATACGCTCGGCAACTGGGACTACTCTTCTGGCTATTTAATTAAGCTCAACGCTAACGCGAATCTCACCATGGAAGGCGCCGACATCCCAAACAAAACGATTATTTTGAAACAAGGTTGGAATCTTACACCTGTACTTTGTGCTGACGGGATGCTGTGCACAGAAATCCTTTTACAGTTAGGCGATGATCTGATCATTATCTCAGAAACGGCAGGTACGAATGTTTTTTGGCCTGAACAGAATGTTCAAACCCTAACGGCACTTCAGCCAGGCAAAGCTTACTTTATTAAAACTTCAGCCGCCACCACGCTTACGTTTCCCTGACAAGATTAAGCTTGAATTGAGTGCGAAGGCCTGAATGGGCGAGAGTTAAAACTCAGTTTGTTTCAAATCCGCACTCAAACCTAATTGCTCTTTTACAATATCGTTGAGCGATACCTGCCGGCTGATTTTTCCAAGCAATAGGTCGATTTCTTCGTTTCGCAAAATATCACGAACACCGGCACGCGCTTCGGCAATGTGAAGTTTAATACCCTTGGCCTGCAAATCGAGATAAAGCTGACCAATCATTTTAGCTCCCGCCCTATCCACCTGCGGAGAAGTACTCAAGTCCCAAACTACCGTTTTCAGCAAAGCTCCGGCCTCGTTGACCTTTGCCATAACCAGATTTTCGACGTAATCGGTATTAAAATAATAGATGGAAGATTCGACTCTGAACAACAAAAGCTGCGGGAATAACTCGTTGTCAGGATTTCGCACTACGTCTGAATAGCGCCGGGTGCCAGGTATTCTGCCCAAAATAGCAACATGCGGAACTGAAACTGCTTTAATTATTAATACCAAAGTAACGATGGCGGCAATGATTACCCCTTCGAATATTCCAAAAACCAGCACGCCAACCAACGCAACCAACGCAATCTGAAATTCTGTTTTGTTGGTCTTCCACAAATGGGTAAACTCCTTTAAATCAACCAATCCAATTATTGCGACAAGCACAATGCAAGCCAATACAACATTGGGAAGATTTTCAAGTAGCCCCGTCAGGAAAATCAGGCACAAGCCGATTACAATGGAGGCAAATACAAGTGAGAGCGGCGTTTTAGCACCAGCTTTATCATTTACGGCTGTCTGCGATAAACCGCCACCAACAGGATAACTTTGACCAAATGCAGTAGCCAGATTCACAACGCCAAGCGCCAACAATTCCTGCCGCGGATCGATTTTATATCCATGCTTTTGTGCCATGGCTTTGGCCGAAGAAATACTTTCGATGTAAGACAATAGAAAACAGGCAAAGGCTAACGGGAAAATTGCGCCAATGTCTGATGCATAGATAACGGGCATGTGAAAATTGGGCAAACCAGAAGGGATTAGACCAACAGTGTTGAAACCCATTGCGCCGAGTGGCGTAAACGAAATGACCAGGATGGAAACAACCATCACCCACAGGGCGATCGGCCTCCCGGGAAATTTCTTTTCAGCTATAAAAAGCAAGATGAGCGCAACAAGCCCAAAACCAAACACGTAATAGTTGTACTGCGGCCACTGCTGCCACAAAACCAGCAATCGATCAAAAAAATTAATACCTTCGCCGGAAACGCCAAATAATTTAGGCAATTGCGTGGATGCTATGGCTAACGCCGCACCAGCCTTGAAGCCCAATAATACGGTGTCGCTGATAAAATTGATCGCATTGCTCAAACGCAGCAAATAAGCCAACAAGCTCAATATTGCAAAGACCAACGCTGTACCCGAAGCGATATCGGCCCAACGTTGCGTGTCGCCATCAGCCATATTAGCAATGGTGACGCCAATAAGCAGGGATATTGCCGAAGTAGGTCCAATGGCCATTTGCCTGCTGCTTCCGATGAGGGCATAAAAAAAGCCTCCCAAAAAGTAGCCGTAAACACCGTATTGTGGAGGCAAACCAGCCAGCGAAGCATAAGCAAGTGAAACCGGAAACGCATAAGCAGCCAGCGTTATGCCGGCAATGGCATCACCTTTAAAAAAATTGCGGTTGTAGCCGGGTAGCCAGCTAAAGGCTGGTATATTATTTTTCAAAAACACACGCAAAAGTACAAAGTCTTTTTAATAGAAATGATCGGGAATGAAGCGGCAATGGAGGTGATAGGATAACGAGATGGATTGATGCGCCGCTTATCCATGTAAAAAGTTTTTATCAAAGAAGTCCGGCTAACCTTAGAATTTCGGCAAAATCGGGATCCTTTTTCGCTTGCTCGCGGGCAATAGACTCCA
>CAZTCX010000027.1:4145-30785 GCA_964612515.1 uncultured Lentimicrobiaceae bacterium
AGGTTTAGAAAAAATAATATGACGATCAGATTTTTCAAAGTGCTTTTTTAAAGAAGTCCGGCTAACCTAAGAATTTCGGCAAAATCGGGATCCTTTTTCGCTTGCTCGCGGGCAATAGACTCCAGCTTCACCATTCGATTGTCGAGATTTTGTGTCTTTTCTTGTACCGGATACAATGCTGTTCGCCTGTCCCAAATGATGTAACCCATAATAAAAAGTATCAGGGCAAATAGAATCCCAAAAAGCCAAAAATTCAATTCAAATTTGGATTCGAGGTTTTCGAAACGTGTATCCACAGCTTCAAACTTAGCATTCATCTCATTGCGAAGAGATTCAATTTTTTCGTTTGTTGATTTGATTTGCTCTTCCGTGCGCATGATTCTATCGCGATCATCCAAAGTGAACGGAACCTCCTGCACCTGGGCAAATGCCCCGGCGGTAAGGTTTAGAAAAAATAATATGACGATCAGATTTTTCAAAGTGCTTTTTTAAAGAAATCCGGCTAATTTAAGAAGTTCAGCAAAATCGGGATCCTTTTTGGCTTGCTCACGGGCAATAGACTCCAGCTTCACCATTCGATTGTCGAGATTACGTGTCTTATCCTGGATGGGATATAAAGCTGTGCGCCTATCCCACAAAATGAAACCAATAAAAAAAAGTATTAATGCAAATAAAATCCCGAATAGCCAGTAAATCAAATCAAATTTCGATTCCATGGTTTCAAATCGCTGATTAATAGCATCGAACCGTTGATCAACAGCGTCAAACTTAGCATTCATTTCATTGCGGAGCGATTTGATTTGTTCCTCGGTGCGCATGATTCTGTCGCGATCGTCCAGCGTGAACGGAACCTCCTGCACCTGGGCAAATGCCCCGGCGGTAAGGTTTAGAAAAAATAATATGACGATCAGATTTTTCATGTTCTAAAATTGATTAACAAAAACAAAGATAGAAAAGTTTTATTTTAATAAAACTGCTATTCTTCTGTTTTGCTGCCCCGCTGCTCTTCCCACATCTGTCGGAAAGATTTGGGAGCAAATACTGGCAATGTTCTTCGCGGTCCCCAGGCTTTTTTAATGGCCATACGCAACGCCATGTTTTTGAACTTGCCGCTTCCAAAGTCCATACACCACCGTTTCTTCATCATTTTGGCGGCAGCCGACTGCATTCTGTTTTCGCTGCGACGATTGAAACCAAGCTTTACAGCTTCATACCGATTGTAGAGCAACAACTCGTGCAGGTTGATATTTACAGGACAAACCTCGGTGCATTTTCCGCATAAAGAAGAAGCGTAACTCAGATGTTTGTATTCTTTAAAACCCAACAAATGTGGTGAAATTACAGCGCCAATGGGGCCAGTGTAGGTGGTAGCGTAAGTATAACCGCCAATGTTGCGATAAACGGGGCAAGCGTTGAGGCAAGCGCCGCATTTGATGCACGACAATGCCCGCCGTTGCTGGCTGTGGCGCAGCACTTCAGTTCGACGATTGTCGAGCAATACTACATACATTTCGGCGGGACCGTCTATTTCACCGTTTTGGCGCGGGCCGGAAAGAATTGAATTGTAAACTGTGAGATTTTGGCCAGTTCCATGGGTGGCAAGCAATGGCCAGAAAAGATCCAGATCGCGCAACGAAGGAATGACCCGCTCAATGCCAGCGATGACGATGTGTACTTTGGGAAACGAAACCGACATCAATCCGTTGCCTTCGTTTTCGGTGAGTGCCACCGAGCCAGTGTCGGCTACGAGGAAATTTGCTCCTGTAATGCCGGCGCCAGCATCGAGAAATTGCTGCCGCAGCCTGTGCGCCACAAAAGCAGTAATCTCTTCGGGCGTGCTGTTGGGTTCCAAACCAAATTTCTCATGAAACAAAGCAGCGATGTCTTCTTTGGATTTGTGCATCGCCGGAGTAACGATATGGTATGGCTTTTCGCCGGCCACCTGAACAATGAATTCACCCAGGTCGGTCTCCACCGATTTGATGCCCTCCTTTTGAAGGTGCTTATTTAGCTCCAGCTCCTCGGTGATCATCGATTTTGATTTGACCACCAGCTTCACCTCATGACGTTTAAGGATTCGGGTAACCTCTGTCAGCGCATCTTTGGCTGTTGGCGCCCAAAGCACCTTGCCACCATTACGCTCAAAGTTTATCTCGAATTCGCTAAGATATTTATCCAGATTTTCGATAGAACGATGCTTGATCAATGCCGCGCGCTTTCGGGCAAGCTCAAGGTTTTTGAACTGTTTCTTGCCGTTTACAACCGCAACATCGTATTTGCCGATATTAAAATTTATCTTGCGCCGGTGTTCTTTATCAAAAGCTATTTTCTCGGCCTGCTGATTGAATATTTTGTTCAGATCGTCCATCGTTCATTTTTTTAAAGGTCAGGATTCATTTTGTCGATACGCTCCTGGTGTCGTCCACCCTCGAAAGCAGTTTCTAAAAATACCTTCACCATGCGCACCGCCAGATCAAAGTTGATAAAACGGCCGGGAAGTGCCAGGATGTTGGCATCGTTGTGCCGGCGCGCCAGCATGGTTTGCTCTATGTCCCAACACAGCGCCGAACGGACATGCGGGTATTTATTGGCGGTCATATTCGCACCTTGCCCGCTTCCGCAGATAATAATACCCATCGGAGCATCGCCGCTATTAACTGCAGAAGCTACCGGATGCACAAAGTCAGGATAATCCACGCTGGCCTCGGAAATAGTACCATAATCGTGAAAACGGTATCCTTTTTCGGAAAGATCTGTAATAAGATACTCTTTGAGGCGAAAACCTGCATGATCGCTGCCAATTGGTATAACTCCTTGTATCTGTGTCATTTATCTGTTTGTTAATAAATTAAAAATTTTTGTTTGCTAAAAGCTATCAAAAGATTTTCATCCTTCTGCTTACAGCGGTCAAACATAAATGTTTTTTGTGGGATGGTAAAGCATTCACAATGAATTTTCAAAAATGTTTCTTCTGGTTGTAACTTGCTGATGCCACAAATGATTTGGTGTGCCGGCGGCAATTTCCTGATTTCTGGTAGCGATAACATTATCAATATCTTGCGACTTGTCAACAATACACTGTCAACTTCTGTTGGTCAATTGTGATCAACGGACAACAACTTTTGCAGTTATCAACAATTAAGACCCAACTGCAGAGTTTACCATGAAATTGACCCGAATTATTAATAATTGTTGAGGGGGATGTGAACAGTGCAGGGCATAACTTTAGGGAAAACTTATTAGTTAATAAATCTAAAAACCATTATTGAAATGTTGATAGAAAAAACCTTTGACAACACAATCAACCGATTAACGAAACCTACCGTGTTAAACAATTGTTAACAACATATTAATTACAGATTAACCAAATATCAGAAGTGTTTTTTATCCACGTTGTGAACAGGATAAATACATTAATATTCTTTTTTAAATAAATAAATAATAATACAATGCAAAGCAGCGGTACAAAATCGATTGAAAAAGAAAAGGCGAATATTGTCGAACAAATTATGGCTTTGAAAAAGGAAAAAAACGCAGTGCTATTGGCGCATTATTATCAGATACCGGAGATACAGGACATTGCCGATTACATTGGCGACAGCCTGGGGTTGGCGCAGCAGGCCCGGCAGAGCGATGCTGATATGATCGTTTTTGCCGGCGTTCATTTCATGGCTGAGACGGCAAAGATATTAAATCCTAAATCCAAAGTCGTGCTTCCTGATTTGGATGCCGGGTGTTCACTTGCCGATTCCTGTCCACCGGATGATTTTGCACGTTTCAAAGAGAAATATCCCGACCACGTTGTAATCAGTTACATCAACTGCTCGGCAGCCATAAAAACCATGTCAGATGTGATTTGTACTTCAAGCAACGCGGTAAAAATTGTAGAGAGTTTTCCGCCCGATCAGAAAATCATCTTTGCGCCCGACAAGAATCTTGGAGGATACATCAACCAGTTAACGGGTCGCAACATGGTGCTGTGGGATGGCACTTGCCAGGTGCACGATCTGCTTACTGCTGAAGCTGTGATAAAACTAAAGGCCGATAACCCTGATGCAAAACTCATCGCGCATCCCGAATGTAAAGCTGCAGTGCTTGCCTTGGCTGATTTTACCGGTTCTACAACTGCGCTTCTCAATTTTACTAAAAACGATTCGTCAAAAAGATTCATTGTGGCCACCGAAACCGGCATTTTGCATCAGATGAAAAAGGAATCGCCTGACAAAGAATTTCTCATTGTACCTGCTGACAGCACCTGTTCCTGCAACGATTGCCCTTACATGAAATTAAATACCCTTCCCAAAATTTTGGCTTGTATGCGCGACGAAAAGCCTGAAATTCTCCTGAGCGATGAGGTAATTAGGGAAGCACGCAAGCCAATCGACCGGATGTTGGAAATAAGTCGTCAGGCCGGGCTGATCTGATTTGGGCTTTAATCATTTTTAACAGGCACATTTTGTTGTTATGTTATTGATATTCAATAGAAGGTAAATATGTAGTGCTGCTAACAGTTTGATAATCATATTTATCAAAAAGAAAATCTTTTAGTTTTGCCGTCATTCAATCAGCACGATAACAAATCAAAAATAACTTATGATAAAAAAAGTATTGGTTGCTAATCGCGGCGAGATAGCCATTCGCGTGATGCGCTCGTGCCGGGAAATGGGAATACAATCGGTGGCAGTTTTTTCGGATGCTGACCGTACCTCCATGCATGTGCGTTACGCTGACCAGGCGTATCATATCGGCGCATCCCCCTCAAGTGAAAGTTACCTCAACATCGACAAGATAATTGATGTTGCCAAACGCTCCGGCGCCGACGCCATTCATCCGGGTTATGGTTTCCTTTCGGAAAATGCTGCTTTTGCGGAGCGCTGCGCTGCCGAGGGCATTATTTTTATTGGACCTGATGCCCACTCCATTTCGAGTATGGGTGATAAAATAACAGCGCGAAAACGAATGATAGCCGCTGGCGTGCCGGTAGTTCCGGGAACCACAGAGCCTATCACCGACGAGAAAGAGGCCATCGAAATGATTAATAAAATAGGCCTTCCGGTGATGATAAAAGCATCGGCAGGTGGCGGTGGAAAAGGGATGCGGATGGTAAAAGAAAAAGGAGCTATTGCAGCAGCTATTCGTGGTGCGCGCTCCGAGGCCAAAACCGCTTTTGGCGATGATGCCGTCTATATCGAAAAATACATCGAATCGCCTCACCACATTGAGTTCCAGATACTGGCCGACAAACACGGAAATGCCATTCATCTTTTTGAAAGAGAATGCTCCGTGCAGCGACGTCATCAAAAAGTTATCGAAGAAACGCCTTCACCTCTGATGACCGAAAAGCTTCGCAACGAAATGGGTCAACATGCCGTTGCAGCAGCACGCGCAGCAAATTATCACGGCGCCGGCACCATTGAGTTTATCGTTGACGACAATCTCAACTATTATTTCCTGGAGATGAACACCCGACTGCAGGTGGAGCATCCCATCACCGAGCGTGTGGTGGGTGTGGATTTGGTAAAAGAGCAGATAAAAATTGCGCAGGGCGAAGTATTGCAACTGCGACAAGAAGATTTGCGCCAGGACGGTCACGCCATCGAATGCCGCATCTATGCCGAAGATCCATCTAAAAATTTTATGCCATCACCGGGCGTCATCAGACACATCACCGAACCTTTGGGTTTGGGCGTACGACACGACGGTTACGTTTATGAAGGTTACGAAATCCCGATTTATTACGACCCGCTGATTTCAAAACTTATCGTGTGGTCGTCCACCCGTGAAGATGCAATCGAGCGTATGAAGCGGGCTTTGTATGCTTACAAAATTACCGGCGTTAAAACGTCCATCCCTTTCCTGGCGCGCATCATGGATGCCGAGGAATTCCGCAGCGGAAACTACACCACCCATTTCATCGAGAACAATATGAAGTTTCTAATGGAGACTAAGCCCTGCGGCGACATCTGTGAGGACATTGCGTTGATAACGGCTTACATTCATTACAACAATAAACTTGACGAGGTTAAGCCACTCAAAAACGGCGCTGCACCCGCACTTAATTCCTGGAAAGAATTTGGCAAACGAAAAGCAAGGACAACCTTTTAATTCATTAAAAGCTGAAATAACATGTCACTCGAAATAAAAATCAACGAACGGACTGCACGTGTGGAGATGCATAAAAAAGAAGGCCACATCTACGAAATAGAAGTGGACGACAAAGTGTATCACCTCGATGCACTGATGGTGGAACGTGGCGTTTATAGTATTTTGCACGACCATACTTCGTACAACGTCGAGCTTATCGAAAAGAATGATCATCGCCAATTTAATGTCAACACATTGTATCATTCGTACGATGTTGAAATTATAGATGCCGAAACAAAATACAAGCGCAATCGCAGCAAGGAGGAGCTTGATGATATTCGAAAGATTTCGAGCCCGATGCCCGGAAAGATTGTAAAAATTCCCGTCAAGGTTGGCGATTCGGTTAAAGCCGGTGACACGGTGGTGATCGTTTCGGCCATGAAAATGGAAAGCGAATACAAAGTACAAAAGGATCGCATTGTGCGCGAGATACTCGTAAAGGAAGGCGACATCGTGGATGGTAATCAGGTTTTGATAGTTGTAGAATAGATTTTAATACAAAAAAAACAGAAAACATGGCCTCATTAGAAGATAAAATAAAGAAATTTGAAGAAAAGAATTTGCTGGCCGAGCAGGGTGGCGGAACCGACCGGATTGCGCGACAACATGCCGCCGGACGTATGGCCGCCCGCGAACGGATCAAGGTTTTGCTCGATCCGGGTTCGTTTGTGGAGATGGACAAATTTATGACCCACCGCGCCACAGACTTTAATATGCAGGAAAACCGTATCCTGGGTGACGGTGTGGTGAGCGGCTATGGAAAAATTGATGGTCGGCTTATTTATGTTTTTGCACAGGATTTTACTGTTTTTGGCGGTACACTTTCGCGCGCCAACGCCGATAAGATTGTAAAAATAATGAAGCTGGCCATGAAGATGGGTGCTCCGGTGATAGGCCTCAACGACTCCGGCGGTGCACGTATTCAGGAAGGTGTGGAAAGCCTGGCAGGTTATGCCGATATTTTCCTTCTTAATACCAAAGCTTCCGGCGTTATCCCACAGATTTCGGCCATCATGGGACCTTGTGCCGGCGGCGCGGTTTATTCGCCTGCCATCACCGATTTTATTTTTATGGTAAAAGATTCAAGCTACATGTTCGTCACGGGTCCTGATGTAATCAAAACCGTGACCCACGAAGAGGTAACCAAAGAGGAACTTGGCGGCGCCATGACGCACAACTCCCGCAGTGGTGTAGCGCATTTTACCGGCGACGACGACGAGCAAACTCTGCAAATGATTCGCGAGCTGATTGGTTATTTACCCTCCAACAATATGGAGGATGCGCCACGACATCCATCCACTGACGACATTAATCGTGAAGACAAAAAGCTGGACGACGTAGTGCCTGTCGATCCAAACAAGCCCTACGACATGATCGAAATCATTTCTTCGGTGGTTGATAATTACAACTTCTTTGAAGTGCAGCCGCATTATGCCAAAAACATTATTGTTGGATTTGCGCGCCTCGATGGCAGATCGGTGGGCATTGTGGCCAACCAACCACAGTTTCTGGCTGGCGTGCTCGACATCAACTCTTCGCTGAAAGCAGCCCGCTTTGTGCGCTTCTGCGATGCATTCAATATTCCGTTGATCACTTTCGTGGATGTTCCGGGTTTCCTGCCTGGAACCACACAGGAGTTTGGTGGCATCATCAAGCATGGTGCAAAGTTGCTCTATGCTTATTCGGAAGCTACCGTTCCAAAAATTACCATCATCACGCGCAAAGCCTATGGTGGCGCTTATGATGTGATGTCGAGCAAGCACATTGGTGCCGACGTCAACCTGGCGTATCATACTGCCGAAATTGCTGTAATGGGTGCTGAAGGCGCTGTTAGTATTATTTATCGCGATAAGCTCGACGATGAGCAACGACTAAAAGCCGTGGATGATTACAAACAAACCTTTGCCAGTCCGTACAAGGCTGCTGAGCTTGGTTACATCGACGAGATCATCTATCCCCGCCAAACCCGTAAAAAGCTCATTCAGGCGCTCGAGATGACCCAAAACAAGAGCGAGCAGAATCCTCCCAAAAAACACGGGAATATTCCATTGTAAAAAGTCTTTTTAGTTTTTAATTCATTGCCGGCAATCGCACCACGAAGGTAGTTCCTCGTGGTGTGGCAGGTTGATAGGAAATATCGCCACCCGAACTGGTGATGATATTTTTGACGATGGCCAGCCCCAGCCCCATCCCACCCGACTTGGTGGTGAAATAGGGCGAGAATATTTTCTCAGCTACTTCCGGTGAGATGCCTGCTCCCGAATCTGTTATCGTTAGCTTGTGCATCAGTCCTTGCCGCTGCAGCATCAGTTCGACACGTCCCGTACTCTCCTCGCCGATGGCCTGCACTGAGTTTTTCAGAAGATTATTAAGCGCGCGAAGCAGTTGTTCTTTGTCAGCAAAAACGGTAAATTCCTCTTGGTTATCGTAATCAAAATCAAAGCTGATATTTTGATAATTTTTAAAAAGGCTAAAAGTGCTTTGTATTACTTCTACAAGATCGATTGGCTGTTTACGTGCAACGGGCATCTTGGCAAAATCAGAAAATTCGGATGCAATCGCTGAAAGCGTTTCTATTTGTTCGATCATCGTGGCGGTAAATTTGTCGAGCCGCGCCTCCCAATCCGGAGCGTTATCGCTCCAGGCGCGTTGCAAATACTGCACGCTTAGCTTCATTGGCGTAAGCGGATTTTTAATTTCATGCGCTACCTGCCGCGCCATTTCGCGCCATGCCGATTCACGTTCCGAGCGCGCCAGCAGCTCTGCACTTTGTGCCAACTCGGCAATCATTCGGTTATATTCTTCTACCAACTGCCCTATTTCATCCTGTCGTTTCCAGTCGATCATCTCGTTTTGTCCGCCAAGTTTCACCTCTCTGATGCGGGTCATAATCATCTTTAGCGGACGCGAAATGTAGTTTGAAATGATCAAAGCTATCAATACCGAAATAGCTATAAGAATTACATAAATGTTGATGTAAGCCACCAGAAAGGCCGATACTTCCCTATTCAGATCGTTTTCCTTGGCAAAATAAGGAAGATTGATAAAGGCGATAACGTTGCCGTGATTGTTTACAAATGGAATATACGCCGACAGGTAGCGCTGCAATCCGATGTTTTCGTTGTGGATATAGAGGGAGTTACCTTCAATAGTGAGTGCTTTGTAGGCAAAAGGATTCATCAGTCGGCTGATGAGTTTCTCGTCGTATATCTGAGGTCGGGACGATGCGAGCAGCCGCCCCTTCGGATCGAAAATGTTTATATCCGTAAAGAAAACATTAGAAAATTTGATCAATTGTTCTCCGGCTATTTCGGCGTTTTGTGCAGAGAAACTATTCAAATCAGAAAATTTATGTTGCATTTCTACCAACACAGAATGGGTCTTTTCGCTAAGCAGATCTTTGTTTTTTTGGTCGTTGAGATTGTAAATATAAAACAAGGTAAAAATTCCGATTACTATAAAAGAAAACAATATTACCGCCGACATTGAGAGCTGAAGACGCGAGCGAAAGCTGAGTTTTATTTTACGCCGTGAAAATGGGAAGATAAAGATCAGGAAAACTAACAATGAAAATGCGCCAAAGAGCAGAAAGAAATAGGAGAAAGGCGCCAGGATATCAAATAAAGATTTTTGCTTTCGGCTGATGATAAGGCTTTTGGCTTCATTAACCTGATAATACAAATGATTGTATTCGTTTTGATTAAAAAAGTCAAACTGGCCATTGGTGTGCGTATGGCGCGACAGGTTGAAATTATAGAAATAGTTCCCAACACGTTTATAAAGCTCCCCATTGCTGTATTTAGCATAAGAATATTGCGACAAATCGGGCGTAGAACTTAATTCTGTATCCACGAGCAAATCGGGAAATCCAAGATCACGCGCATTATATTTTGGAAACAGCTCAACGTAAAGCATTACTCCGGTGCTACGGCTATCGCCAGATGGTTTCAACAGGATTGCTGCAATATATCCGTTTTCGCCAGGGCCGTAGTTCACAAACGCCAGCCCGGGAGTTTCTGTGGTGGCCCCGTCCATTTCTATTTTATCATCAAAATATTCATGACATCCGGCCGCTACATTTTCGGGCTGAATCATCAATATATCGTCGTCATCGCACAAAGTAATCTGGCGCTCATATTTTTTCCAATATCCCGTAAAGTATTTTTTAAGAAAATAGGATTCAAAATCTTGCTGAACGAACTCCGGCCTCCCGTAATAGTGCAAAATATCTTGCAAGGTCGTGTCGGCGAGAATCATTTTACGCTCACGCCCAAACAAATATTCAGTCATAGGATCGCGCTGTTCACTGGCAAGTTGCACAGCAAGGAGCTTTCGATTTTCATGCTCGCGTAAGTCATTGTATTTATGCACGGCATACGTAGAAAATAGCGAAAAAATTAATACAAAAAATACGATATTGGGAAGATTAAATTGATAAACTCGTTGTTGGAAAAAGAATCCGAATGATAGAATATAAATCCAAACAAATATCAGATTGTAAAAATCGGTCCGGTCGAAAAGCAGGCTTAGCGCCAACAGAAAAACAAAGATCAGCGTTGCCAGTAGAATATAGCGCCCAATTTTGAGACTGTATTTATAAGCAAAAAATGCCAGCTTGACGCTGATGAACAGGTACGCCTGAATGGCTGTAGCGATGATAATAAAGTTGAAAAGGCTCATCCATGAAAGCCCGAAGATGTTGTTTAGATCAAGCGAAATATTGGAATCGATGATGAGGCTGTCGAAAATGAATGTTATTCCTTTAAAGAAAATGAAGATATGAAGAAACAGTGTGAGGATAAGGAACACTTTATGAGCGCTATTTTTTTTCAGGCCTTTTTGATGAAATTTTACATGATAATAAAAGAAGTATCCGATGATTAGCACAAAAAGAACATTTAGAAATAGGTCGCCTATGGAAGGAATCCAGTCAGAAAAAGCGTAATAATGGGGCGTGAAAATTTGACTTTGGAACAATGGTTCCGGTTTTCTTACGTAAAAAAGCAGAACACGAAAAAGCACTGCATCCAGGATAAATCCAATGATGAAAATCTTGTGACGCCCCGTACGAATGTAAAACAGCCTGAAAAGCTCATAAAGTAGCCCTAAAAGTAACAGTATTGCGACGATATAAATTATAAATAAAACACTGGATTGGCCACTGGTAAGAGGCGCATGCGGCGGAAGGGAAAGAGAAAATAGAAAATTATTGTTTGCATCGTCTATCGAAAAAGTATCGTTCGGACTTGACGAAAACTTTGCGGTATTTGGCAATCCAAAGCTTTGGTGGAAGTTGTTGCTGAGGTATTTATTTTCATAATTGTAATCGCGCTTGATCAGATAAAGTCCTACCAGTTTTCTTTTCGTCGTTTCCAGAGTGATGCATCGGTACCAGCCATTTCCGCTGTCAACTACACCATCTTTAAAATTCACGTCGGTGGGCATGCTGTTGTCACTCCAGAAAACCACTGAATCATGTTGAAATATTAAAAATAAAAATCCCTGCTTTTCGAATTGCTGCGAGAGAGATGACAGATGCTCGAAAATACTATCGCTGTTGAAATCATAATGATCTGTAATTTCTTTTAGTCCATCCTGAAGCTGCTGATCTTTTTGTTTAATGACATGTTGACAATGTTCAACGTATTTCTCGGTATCAAGACTTTTATTAAAGTTCCACGACAAAATCAACAGAAGAATTACAGCCAATGGAAAAAGGATGGCATAGGCAGTAATAAGATGTCGTTTGTCGTTTATCAGCTTCATTTTGTTGTAAAAACAATATTAAACTACAGTGTCATAAATAGTTACAAGGTCGTTTTTTTACATGCTTTATAACACGTTTTTTTAATCTAATCGACCGGGACTTCCATAATGAGGTTAAAGTTGTTCAAATCGCATTTAATTAAATAATTTTCTTTTTCGCCAGGTAAATCAGACTCGAATAGTTATCATCGTGCTGTTTGGCCCATTTATTTGATTTTAATCCATTGCGAAAAGCAGTTAGAAAGTTGCTCTTGCCCGATTGATATTTTTCGCTGAGCAAGCTCACATAAAACCCATCAAATTTCATCGGTTCTGTTTTGAAAATTTCAAAACTATATTTCGACAGCAATTTTGAAATTGTACCAGGCGTGAAATGGTAAAGATGACGAGGCACATCATAACCGGCCCAATGGTCACCGTAATGTTGTGCATCCCACGACAAATGATTTGGCAAAGCAACCACCAACAGCCCATCTGGAGCCAGCAATTTGCTGATTTGTTCCATGTGTTTGTTCAAATCCGGCACATGCTCCAGAACGTGCCACAGCGTGATCACATCAAATTGTCCGGCAGAAAGCTGATCAATTTTTTCTTCAGGCAGGACTTTTAAACCATAATTTTCGATGGAATATTGACGCGGTGCTTCAGCGGGTTCAATGCCGGTCACCTGCCATTTTTTCTTTTTGAAAAAATTCAAAAATTCCCCAGTGGCGCTGCCTATATCGAGCAGAGTACCTTTCGGTTTAATGCTGTTGATGAGCTGATATTTTTTACCAAGTGAATAATCTTTCACAAGGCTGTATAGGCTGCTGGTCAAACTATTCTTTTTCTTGCCGTGTGACAGGTAATCATCAGACTGATAATACTTTGAAAGGTTTTGCGCATCAGGACGCGGATTTGTAATGAGAAATCCACACGGGCTACATTTCGCCAGATGAAAATGCTCTTTGGTTAGAAAATGATCTGTAACCTGCATTGCATCAGTAAGTTGATCATTTCCACAAATTGGACACCGAACGATATTCTCCATCATTAAAATATTACAAATAAAATTGTTCCACGTGGAACAATCGGGCTAACGGCCTAAGAACACAATCAGTACAGAAATGTCTGAAGGGTTTACACCACTTATTCGTGAGGCTTGACCAATGGTACTCGGCCTGATTTTGGTCAGTTTCTCGCGTGCTTCAAAACTCAGTGATTTGAGCTTTTGATAATCAAAATCATCATTAAGCCGGATATCTTCAAGATGCGAAATCTTTGCTGCGAGCTCCTCCTCTTTATGAATGTAAGTTCCATATTTTATCAAGATTTCTGCAGATTCCACAGCCTCATCCCTGTGTTCTGTAACATCCGTATCGAGAAAAGCTTGCAGAACGGAAACGCGCTTTCTCAATTCTTCAAAACTTATTTCCGGACGTAGGATCAAATTCTCCATTTTTACTTTTTGCGAAAGCGGAGTGGAACCGATGGTTTCGAGATAGCCATTGATTTCGTCAGGGGCAATACTTGTTGTTTTTAGAAAAGTTCTGATTTTATTAATAATCTTCTGTTTTTCCAATACTCGGTTAAGCCTGTCATCATCCGCCAACCCAGCAGCATGACTCATGGGTGTAAGCCGTTCATCGGCATTATCCTGGCGTAGCAAAATGCGATACTCGGCGCGTGATGTAAACATGCGATAAGGTTCATCAACACCCTTAGTAATCAAATCGTCTATCAGCACGCCGATGTAAGCATCAGAGCGTTTGAGAACGAATTCAGGTTTTTCATTAAGTTTTAAATGGGCGTTCATCCCTGCTATGATTCCTTGCGCGCCAGCTTCTTCGTATCCTGTTGTCCCATTGATTTGTCCGGCAAAATATAAATTTTCGATCAGTTTGGTTTCGAGCGTGAATTTTAGCTGCATTGGCGGGAAATAATCGTATTCGATTGCGTATCCCGGTCTGAAAATCTTTGCATTTTCGAATCCTACTATTTTGCGTAAAGCAGCAAATTGGATATAATCGGGCAGCGATGATGAGAAACCATTTACATAATATTCGTTTGTATGCCAGCCCTCCGGTTCTATAAAAAGCTGGTGGCTGCTCTTATCCGAAAACCGATCAATTTTATCCTCTATGGATGGGCAATAGCGGGGGCCGATACCTTCGATTCGTCCTGTAAACATTGGCGAGTCGAGAAACCCGGTTCGTAAGGTGTCGTGTACAATTTTGTTGGTGTAGGTAATGTAGCAGCTCCGTTGTTTGGTGATATTTGGTGTATCGGTAAAAGAAAAGCGCTGTGGTTGTTCATCTCCCTTTTGTTCTTCCATTCTAGAAAAGTCCAAACTCCGACCATCCACACGAACCGGGGTTCCCGTTTTCATCCGACGCGATTCAAAGCCCAGATTTACCAGGCACTCCGTTAATCCCTTCGAGGACTTCTCTCCTATCCTGCCACCTCCAAATTGTTTTTTTCCAATGTGAATAATTCCATTGAGAAACGTGCCATTGGTAAGAATTACAGATTTAGCTGAGATTTCCTGACCCATCGCTGTTTTAACACCTGTAATACGATTATCTTTTACAATCACGTCGGTTACTGTGTCCTGCCAGAAATCAAGATTAGGCGTATTTTCGAGCATCTCGCGCCATTTAATTGAAAAGAGCATGCGGTCGCTTTGAGCGCGGGGACTCCACATTGCCGGGCCTTTGCTCTTGTTGAGCATTCTGAATTGAATCCGGGTATGATCGGTAACGATGGCAGAATATCCGCCCAACGCATCAATTTCTCGCACGATCTGGCCTTTGGCGATGCCACCCATTGCAGGGTTGCAGGACATCTGCGCCATGTTGGTCATGTTCATGGTGATGAGCAATGTCCGCGAGCCCATGTTGGCTGCTGCCGCTGCTGCTTCACATCCTGAGTGGCCGGCACCGACCACTATAATATCATAAGTTTCAAACATGCTATTCAAAAATTGTTTCACGTGGAACATTAAGCCGAATCCTTTAGTCCGTCAGGCCTAAGCGAAAGGTAATGATCCTCCATGCGTGTCATGTTTTTTTTTTCTATTGGTTTTTTGTCTGTGTATCCACACAAATGTAACACCCCATGAACCATAACCCGATGTAACTCTTCAGCAACACTTCTGGAAAAGGTCTTAGCGTTGTCCGCTATTCGCTCAATGCTAATAAACAAATCCCCTGAAATTTTATCCGCCTCAGTATAGTCGAAAGTGATAATGTCTGTGAGTGTGTCATGCTGCAAATACTGCAAGTTCATTTTTGCGAGATACTCGTCGTTGGTAAGAATTATGTTGATGGGGCCGGTTACAAATCCTTCTTCTGTAATTGCCATCTGCAGCCATTTGCGGAGTTGCATTTTATGCTTTACTAAATAGGAGGCTTCCTCATTATAAAAATTAATTTTTGCTGCCATGGCTTTGCTAATGGGTTATTCGAAGCGATAGAAGTATTCTGTAACTTTATTTTTGTAAAAAGGTTTCAGGTTGGGAGGAAGGGTTTTGAGTAGCTCCATCTCCCGGTTTTTAAGTTTGTTGTATTCAAAAAACTCACCTGGATTTTGTGGCGTTATATCCCTTGCCTCTTTCGATTCACGGCGCTGTTCCTCTTCACGTTCCTGCTCGGCTTTTTCTGATTTGAGCAGTCGTGTTAGAATTTCCTGCTGGCGTTCGAGTGTTTGCTGCGAGATACGATCGTTTACAATATCCTTTTCTGTTTTCTCCATGTCGTCGATCATTTTGGAAATATTTCCATCACTAAAACGGCCTTCACCTTTGAGCTCATCCCTAAATTCCTCCATCTGACGACGAATCGCTGCTTGCTGCGCTGCCATACGCGCCAGTTGTTCGCTCATCTGCTGGCTCTGTTGTCCCTGTTTACCCGGCTTCTGACCGTCTTTTAGCTCCTGTAATTGCTGGTTAAGTTGCTCCTGCAGTCCCCGCATCGATTTCATTTGTTTGGCGCCCCCAGGCTTGCCTGGATTGGGGCACGAAGACTCACCACTCGATTGCATCGACATCATCTGCTGCTGCATTTGTTGTAATGATTCACCGAGCAATAGCGCCAGGTTATTAATGCTCGTCATGGCCAATTGCTGATCGCGCAAAGCAAGCCCTTTCTGACGCTTGTCCATCGATTCGAGGATAGTATTAAAATAGCCGTCTATTGCGGTTAATTCCTTGATTACAAATGGTTTAATCATTATCTGACGTTTGGCGAGAGCCTTAAGTGAATCTGCGATTATATCCATTCCATCACCCAAATCCTTTTGTTCTTTAATGGTTTGGTTGTATTTGGGATCACTGTTCGACATATCGGAATATAGAAGCATCAGATCTTCCTGATCAAACGAAATCTGAATAAGATTTTCGAGTATCTCACGCAAAGTATTAATGTCCTCTCCCATCTGTTCCATCTGCATTGCTTCCATCATCTGCTGCATCTTTTGCGAAAGCTCCTGCATTTTCTGCGATGATTTTTTCTGACTTTGAGAAGCCTTTGAATTTTCATTTTTTTCAAGCTGTTCACTGCTTTGCTCCATCGACTCCTGAATTTCCTCTTGTTCTTTATCGGTATCGTCCATTTCATTTGGCTGTTCTAGCGCTTCGTTTTTCTCCTTCAGTTCATCTAAATCTTCTCTCACCTTTTCAAACTCCTTGTTAAGCTCCTCCTGCTTTTCCTTCAGCTCCTCATTGGCATTTTCATCTGAGTTATTCTTGGTTTCTTCGGCAAGTTTATCCTGTTCTTCAGCCAACTCTTTAAGTTTATCAATGGTTTCCTGCAGTTGCTTTTCGAATTCGAGCTGCTTGAAAAGTTCCAGATTCCGGTCGAGTTGTTCTTCCAGTTCCTGATTGCTCATCTTCATCTCCTGCATCATTTCGTTCACCTTATCTTTGTCAAGCTCATCGAGGAGTTTCTGAATTTCTTCCATCATTTTCTTCATGTCATCCGTCATAAGCTCATTCATCATTTTCTCGAGTTCACGCTGCTTTTCGAGTAGCTCCTCGCTGGTATTGTTCATCTTTTGCTCGTCCTGCATCTTTTGCTCGTTGAGCTTCTGCATCTCTTCCATGCGCTGTTGTATGTTCTTTTGTCGGGTCAGCAGGTTTTCTATTTGTTGTTTTTCCTGCCATGATATCGACTTCTTCTCAAAGAGCTGTTTATTCAACTCGTCGATGTCGCGCTGTAAGAGTTTTAGGTCTTTCATAGCGCTTTCCATGTTGTCTTTTATCTCAGTGCTGGCGGCTTTGGCTTTCTCCTGCAGCTCTTCAAAACTGTCAGTTTTATAAATCATTTTTTGTGAGCGCGATGATTTGCTTCCGTTGATAGCGTCATTGTCCCAAACTTCAAAATAATATTCAACTTCCTCACCAGGCGTTAGTTGAATTGCATCTAAATCGAAGGCATGGAAAAATTGCTGTTGCGTAGTTTGATTTTGTAGCTGTAAATCTATCGATTTGTAAGGCTTTTCCTGTGGTGCGTTTGGGTTGCTTACGCGATAAAAAAACGCAAGTCTTTTGAAACCATAATCATCTTTTATCAGGCCTCTGAAGTAAAGACGATCGGACAAAGTAGTATCCGTAAATTCGTCGATGTTGATGGTTGGATAAATGTCTGGAATTACACTGATAGCAAATAACAGAGAGTCGTTGTTGGTAAGATATTGGTTGCTAATGCTAATAGAGTAGGGCTGGCTTTTGAAAAACTGATTTTCATAAGCGAAAACGTTTCCTGCACTTCTGCCCAGTTGATGTGTGCTGTCGATAAATCTGATATCAATCTCCTCGGCGTCGCGGGTATAAAATTTCCAGCGAATGCGACTGCCTTCCGGAACAACCAAATCACCCGTATTTTCGAGTGTTTCGTTACTTTTTCCAGTGTATTTTGGATAAGCTAGTTCGGCATCAAAGCTAAGAATGATGGGCTTTGGAAGAACTTTGAGCGTATATTTTTCTGACCGGAAACCCTCGGCCTGAAACGAGAAAGTGATGTCGTTGGTGAGATTACGAAAAGTATGACTAAAATGAATGTTGTCATCTTTCTTCATTTTTGAAGAAGAACCACCTTGATCAATCGTAACGATGGCGGGAGCTGTCCCACCTTCGATCAATAGTTCTATTGTAAAATTTTCCTGTTGAATGGCTTGCAGTTGCTCGTTTTGTAATACAAATCTAAAGGGTGCCTCCCGCTCATAAAATTGGTTGTGGTTGATGATTCGTGCGGTTGGGCCGGTAATTACTCCAGGCGCGGCAAACAGGAGAATCACCAGGATAAGGATCGGTGTGATGGCATATTTCAGATATTTCCGGTTTGCACGAAGATCGATGGCGCTGCTAAATGGAATAGGCTGAAGGCGTGAGATACGTTGGTCGATGCTGGCTTGCAAAAGTGCTACATCGCCTTGCTGTGAATCAGACAACTCTTTAAGCTGTAACGTATTGAGTAGTTTATCTTCAACATTCGTAAAGTGCTTTCCAATAATTTGTGCTGCCTGCTTGTGCGAGATGATCTTTCCTATTTTAAATAACTTAAAAACAGGAATTAAAATTAGCTTGAAAACGATTATTCCGCTGACAATGAGATAGAAATAAAAGATTATGGTACGAAATGTTGTTCCAAACCAGGCAAAAAATTCCAATAATGTTATGGTGAGAAAAAACAACAGCAACATTGCCACGCTGTACAACAAACCTCTGATAATCTGATTTTTGTAATACTTACGTATGAATGCGTCGAGTTTTCCAATAAGGATGGTGTAATTGTCGGTCATAATAACGAAATCACGCAAAGTGCTTTAATAAATCCCTCAATAATGCCCAAATATGCAGCAGATGAGAACGAAACCCTATCGGTTATTATTTTAAAATCTGAATATTCTGGATGCCAGTAACGTATTTGCCTGTTTTATTGTTCGCCACAACTACTTTGCTGCGATAGAATTCCGTAGAATGTTGGCTTGATTTACAATTAAAAACGGAATTTCTATTTTCAAAATTAGGATTAGCCCCCTCCCCTATCCCAAGCATGGGATGACTCCGCCACCACGCTGCAATCCCCACCAAACATTATCTTTGCTGGCTGAAAAATTAATACGACGAAAGGTTGAATTTATGAATGAACAAAAGAATGTCAGGGTGCGCTTTGCTCCCAGTCCCACCGGACCGCTGCACATTGGCGGCGTGCGTACTGCGCTATACAATTATCTTTTTGCCCGACGCCATCATGGAGCTTTTATCCTGCGCATCGAAGATACCGATCAAAACCGATATGTGCCGGGCGCCGAAGCTTACATCATAGAATCGCTGCGCTGGGCGGGCATCCTTTACGACGAAGGGCCAGACATTGGTGGTAGCTTTGGTCCTTACCGCCAAAGCGATCGCAAGGAATTGTACCGCCAATATGCTGACCGGTTGGTTGACGAAGGCAATGCCTATTATGCTTTTGATACCTCCGAAGATCTTGACGCTTTGCGCGAAAGGCAGAAAGCCGCCGGTGCCAGCAGTCAACAATATGATGCAACGACGCGGAGCACAATGAAAAACTCATTGACAATTCCCGCCGATGAGGTGCAAAAGCTGTTGAGCAAAGATGATAATTTTGTAATTCGTTTTAAGATGCCCGAAGGTCGTACCATCGTTGTTGAGGATTTGATTCGTGGCCGCGTGGAGGTGCAGTCGGAGCAGCTCGACGACAAAGTGCTTTTCAAATCCGATGGGATGCCCACGTATCATTTGGCCAATATTGTGGACGACCACCTGATGGAAATCAGCCATGTGATACGCGGCGAAGAGTGGCTGCCCTCGGCGCCGCTGCATGTGATGCTTTACGAAGCTTTTGGTTGGCAGCCTCCACAGTTTGCCCATCTTCCGCTGTTGCTCAAACCCGATGGTAACGGCAAATTAAGCAAGCGCGATGGCGACCGGCTTGGCTTTCCTGTTTTCCCGTTGCAATGGAAAGATCCGTCGAGTGGCGATATTTCGAGCGGCTACCGCGAAGCCGGTTATTTTGCTGATGCTTTTGTGAATATGCTGGCATTGCTTGGCTGGAATCCCGGTACCGAACAGGAAATTTTTACAATGCAGGAGTTGGTACAGCAATTCACAATAGACCGGGTAGGAAAATCGGGGTCTAAATTTGACCCGGCTAAAGCCAAATGGTTTAACCACCAATATCTGGTTGCACGAACTGATGAAGAGATTGCTGAGCTGTACCAGGGATTTTTGAAACAAAAAGATGTTTATGCAGATTTTGATTTTGTTAAACAAATAGTTTCATTGGTAAAAGAGCGTGCAACTTTCGTTTATGAACTTTGGGATCAGAGTTCTTTCTTTTTTGAAGCGCCCGCAGAATATGACGAAAAGGTGGTGAAGAAGCAATGGAAGGAAACTACCCCTACCCTTTTATGCGATTTGAAGAAAGTAATAGCTGACGTTGCAGATTATAAAGCAGAAGCAATAAAAGCTGCGATTGTAGAATATCTCGAACGTAGCGGAACAGGCATGGGCGTGGCGATGAATACGTTGCGGCTGGTGCTGGTGGGTGGCAGTTTTGGCCCGGATTTGATGATGATAGCTGAGCTGCTGGGAAAAGAAGAAGTGCAGCAACGCATTGATACGGCGCTGCAACGACTGCAATAAAATTAATAATCGAAATAGGAATCCGCGAATTAACGCGAAAAGGGCTAATTAACACGAATAAAGAAAGTCAATGTTGCCGGAGTCAGGAACCCTAATCTGTTTGCAGGAGTTTGGTGATTGAGATTTATTTGGAGTTTGGTTTTTTGACTTTTGAAATTTGACATTCTATTGTCCTTGCCGCCCAAAAAAGATTAATAATGATTATTTTAAAAAAATCGTTGCTATGGGAAAAATCGCGATTGAAGGAATGGAGTTTTTTGCGTATCACGGCTGTTTCAGTGAGGAACAAATTATCGGGACGCGCTTTGTGGTGGATCTGGAGCTGGAAACCGATACGCGGCAGGCGGAAGCCAGCGATAAGCTGAGCCGGACTATCAACTACCAGGAAGTGTATCTGGTGGCCAAAGCGCAAATGATCATCAAGTCGAACCTGCTGGAACATGTGGGGCGTCGTATTCTGGACGCGGTGATGGCGCAGTTTGATCAGATAACGCATGCGCGAATAAAAATAGCGAAAATGAATCCGCCGCTGGGCGGAAAGGTTGGCAGCGTAAGCATAACACTGGATACCGATGACGAATAGCCCCCATCCCGCCCCGGAACCGACGCAATGTCCGCGCTGCGGCAAAGCCTTCGCGTGTAGTCCTTCTGGTAAATGCTGGTGCTACAGCGTTTTTGTGCCGCCCGACAAACTTAACCAGCTTACCGACACTTACGCCAGTTGTCTGTGTCCCGACTGTCTGAGCGAGATTGCTACGCAGCAGCCGGATGAGAAACCTTAACAGATGCGCCATTTTACCATTCCGATATTTATTCCGATGCAGGCGTGTCCGCACCATTGCATCTATTGCGACCAGCACGCCATTGCCGGCCATAACGCGGTGCCCGATGCTTCAGCTGTAGCAAAAATTATAGACGATCATTTGGTTACGCTTCCAGCGGATGCTTTGAAAGAAGTAGGATTTTTTGGTGGCACCTTCACGGGATTGGCATTGGCGCGTCAGGAAGCATTGCTGCAGGCAGTTCAGCCTTTTTTGATTTCCGGTCAGATACAAAGTATTCGTATTTCGACGCGCCCTGATATGATAAATGAGCAGGTGCTGGCGCTTTTGCAACGGATGCATGTTGGCACTATTGAGCTTGGTGCACAGTCGATGGACGACGAGGTGCTGCACTTTTCAGAACGCGGCCACGATGCAGCTTGCGTTGAAAAATCTGCAGGTATGATAAAATCTGCAGGATTTCGATTGGGCCTGCAGATGATGACGGGGCTGCCTGGCGATACACCAGAAAAATCATTGGCTACAGCCAAAAAGTTTGTGGTTCTGAAGGCGGACGATGTGCGCATTTATCCGGCCGTGGTAGTTCGCGGAACTTCTATGGCCGATATTTATGCTCGCGGGGAGTATGCGCCTCAAAGTTTGCAGGAAGCTGTGGAGCTGGTGGCAGCACTGGTACCGTTATTCGAAGATGCCGGTATCCGGATTATTCGCATGGGGCTACATCCTTCGGAAGGATTGCTGGATGGCAGCGCGCTGATGGCCGGCCCTTTTCACGTGGCATTTGGGGAGCTGGTGCAAACAGAGCTTTGGCGACAAAAGTTGGTACAAATCGACAATCCAAAAAACCATGATGAAATTATTATCCATGTAGCTGTAAAGGCGCGCAATGCTGCTACCGGCCACAGAGCATCCAATCGGCAGATGTTGGAAAAGCATTTTAAGAAAGTACGTTTTGTAGCAGATGCTGTATTAAAATCCCGCGACTTTTATGTTGATTATCGTTGATGCTAAAATACCGGCTATGGCCAAAGAGGCGCTTAGCGCAATGGGTCAGTTGCTGGAGCTGGCGACCCACGGAATTGTTTATCCGGCCATTTCCGGACATCCTGATGTTTTCTTTTGCAGGGTGGGGCAGGAGCTGGTGGTAGCGCCCAATCTTCCGAATGATTATCATAAAAAACTTTTAGAAAATGGTATTAAAACGGTGATCGGCAAAAGCCCGTTGGGTTCTCAATATCCCGCGACAGCACATTACAATGCCGTTGTTACTCACGAATATCTGATCCATCATCCGGCCATCACCGATGAGATTATTAAAAACCTATGTATTAATAAAAAAGTAGTTGCCGTAAAACAGGGCTACACACGCTGCAACCTGATGATGGTGGGAGAGGAGCATGCTCTGATTTCTGATCCGGGCATTGGGCAGGCATTGGAGCCGTTGGGGATTAAAACATTGTTCGTTGATCCGCGCAGTGTGCAGTTGCCGGGCTTCGACCATGGATTTTTTGGTGGTTGTTGTGGGATTTGGCAAGACACCCTGTATGTGCTGGCCGGGCGCGATACTTTTGCGCAAAGCGCCGAAATAGAAATGTTTGTCGCTGCCGCGAGATATAAGATTCATTGGCTTACCAATGCGATGCCTTTTGATGGTGGTGGAATATTTTTTATTGACGAATAACACTTACCTTTGGCAGAACAAAAAACATAATTATTGTGAGCGCAGAGAGGACCGACGCCATACTTTACGATGATCCCATCAAATATTACAATGCCATGCTCGACGACATCCTGGCAGCGCGGAAGTACGTCTTTATCGAATTATACAAGTTTAGCCATCAAACTATTGGCATCCGCTTCAGGGATGCGCTCACAACAGTGGCAAGAGCGGGAGTGGAGGTAAAGCTGCTCATCGACTCGTGGGGTGGCAGCGGAATCCCCGAAGACTTTTTTGTCGAGCTGCAAGCCGCTGGTGGTGAAGTACGTTTCTTTCAAAAGATACGAATTAACATCGACTTCTTTACCCGGAGCCATCGCCGCAACCACCGAAAGTTGCTCATCATCGACGACGACATCTCCTACATCGGCTCTTCCAACCTTACCGACTACAACTTGATATGGCGCGAAAGTATGTTGCGCATTAAGGGCGAAATTGCTACAAATTTTAAGAAAATCTTTTATCAGGATTTTAAAATTTATAACAGTTACATCCGCTACCGCCGGCATTACACACGGATCATGCGATGGAACAATCTGGAGATACTGCGCGACGTTCCCAGCGTGACACGACAACAGATAAAAAAGCGGTATGTATATCTGATACGTCACGCAAAGCAATCAGTGACCATCGAAAGCCCTTATTTTCTTCCGGGCTTCTTTTTGCGCAAAGCAATGATAGATGCTGTTGCCCGTGGGGTAAAGGTGCGCGTGATCATTCCGCGCCACAGTGATGTGCGGATGGTGGATATCCTGCATGGGCGTTACCTGGAGATGCTCCACACACACAACATCCAATTTTTATATTATACCGTCCATAACCTGCACTCCAAGCTCATGTTGGTGGATGAAAAGATATTTTGCCTGGGCTCTCCCAACTTCGACTACCGCAGTTTCCGCTACATGCACGAGATATTGCTTACCGGTGAAGATGCCCACATTACCGGTATGATAAGCGAGCACATCAGCCACACCTTAAGCATGTGTGAGCCTTTCGACTATGAAGCGTGGATGCGGCGCCCACGTATTCAGCGATTTTTTGAGTGGCTCCTTTTGCCGCTAAGGCATTTGCTTTGATAAAGAAAAAAGGTTGTTAAGTTTTCAATGTGGAAACAGCACCAAAGCGCTTTATTCAACTACCCGCTTCACGGCAAAAGCTTCCCCAAAGCGCACCAGATCATCTCCTTCCATGCTGAATGGGAAATAAAACATTGGTAACTCCTCGTGGCCGCGGTAACGAATGTCCACGGCCAGAGCGTCGGTGGAAGTATCTGCGTCGAGTTGCACGCTAGCTTCGTAAGCTATTGCGTACCCCCGGGCTTCGTGCTGTTCAAATTCTGTCTGGAAATATTCGAGTAGCCGATCCATAATTTGCCCGTTACTTGGGATGTGCCTGGGTTCGATTTCCTCCTCGCGGTGATGGGTGCGTCCGCTGGCATCGGTGAGGGCGCCAAACGGAAACAGCTCGCCGGTTTCCAGCAGCAGGTCGTAGCCATAGTTCCGGCAATGATCCAACAGATTGGTGATTTCTTCGGGCAGATTCATTTTCATGTGCTTTTATTAATGTGGAGTTCCTATTGTCCGTGCTAATTCGGCCGAAAATATCCGGCCATCTCACAGGCTGACAAAAGTAATCGAATTCTCAGCATTCACATAGTTGCCCTGCTGCATTCTGCGGTTCGATAATCAATAAAACAATGCGATGGTTAGAATGCCAAGGGTTCCGATCATTTAATTGCGTCAAGTCCTATGATCCTCGCCACATTCTTTGCGCCATGCGCCATGCTCTTTGCTCTTTGCGTCCCGCGCTCTTTTGGAAACCAAACAAATTCGTGCTACTACCACACCAAAAGTTTCGCTTTGTAGTTTTGCAGGCAGGTTTTTTTATATTTGCTAATGATCAAAAATCTACAGATGAATCAGCGTTTCATGACCAGAGAGGTGATGGTGGGCAACTTAGCCTTGGGTGGAAGCAACCCGGTGCGTGTACAAAGCATGACAAACACCAGCACCATGGATATCGACGCAACAGCTCAACAGGCTATTCAACTTTATGAAGCGGGTTGTGAAATGGTGCGTATTACCGCTCCCGGCGTAAAAGAAGCCGCGAACCTGGCCAAGATCAAGCAAGCGCTGCTTGATCGTGGCTACGAAATTCCACTTATCGCGGATATTCATTATAGTCCCAAAGCTGCCGAAGTAGCCGCAGCCATTGTCGAAAAAGTACGCATCAATCCGGGTAACTACACCGGTGCTGAACCCCGCAACATCAACTATACCCCGCAGCAATACCAAAAGGCGCTCGACAAGGTGCGTCAGAATATTAGTCCACTCATCAACATCTGTAAAGCGCACAATACGGCTATGCGCATTGGTTCAAACCACGGCTCGCTTGGTCGGCGCATCATTCATCGTTATGGCAACACGCCCGAAGGAATGGTGGAGGCGGCTCTGGAATTTGTGCGCATTTGCCGCGAAATGGATTTTCATCAGATCGTCCTATCGATGAAAGCCAGCAATGTGCGCGTGATGGTGCATGCCACAAGGCTTTTGGTAAAAAAGATGATGGACGAAGGCATGGATTACCCGATACACCTGGGCGTAACTGAAGCCGGCGACGGCATCGAAGGCCGCGTAAAATCAGCCGTGGGTATCGGCACATTATTGGCCGATGGCATTGGCGATACTATCCGAGTTTCGCTTACCGAAGATCCAGTGCATGAAGTTCCGGTAGCCCAAAATATCATCAATTACATTCAGCCCGAAAAAAAGATTTTGGTTAAAAATGTTTTTGAAGATTTTTTCTACGATCCGTTTAGCTACAACCCACGGTTTTCCAAGCGATCGCAGCTCATGCCTTCCATCGCCGAACCATTGGTGCTGGCGGCGGCGGGAGGTTATAATGCTGAAAAACCGGATTTAGTTATTGATGCCAACAACGCATCACAAAAGTCGTGGCACCACGTTTCAATGGATGAAATGACGGACGCTGATGCTGACTATCATTATCCTGTGGTGGCTGCCAGCCAGGAGGTTCCGGCAGTATATTCCTTCCGCCGGTTTTTTGAAGCACTCCATCACGACGAATCACGCGTCCCGGTTATTTTGCATAAAATCTATTCCGGCGATGCAAGCACAGCAGCCATCTTTGTAGCTATCGACTTTGGACCACTCTTCCTTGATGGCCTCGGCGATGGAATTTGGCTTGGGTCGGACGAAGCGCACCGGCAGGATTTTGTGAGCCTTGCCTTTACACTTTTGCAGGCCTGCGGCGCACGCATCACCAAAACCGAATTTATCGCCTGCCCTTCTTGCGGGCGCACCCGCTACGACATCCAGACTTCGTTGCAAAAAGTAAAAGCCGCCACCGACCATCTGAAAGGTTTAAAAATAGCAGTGATGGGCTGCATCGTCAATGGCCCCGGCGAAATGGCCGACGCCCACTATGGTTATGTGGGCATGGGAGCAGGAAAAGTAGCCCTCTACCGCGGCCACACGCAGGTGCAGCACGACGTATCCGAAGAGCATGCCGTAGATGCATTGGTGCAAATGATCAAAAACGATGGCCGGTGGAGGGAGAAATAAGAA
>CAZTCX010000028.1:0-11407 GCA_964612515.1 uncultured Lentimicrobiaceae bacterium
CCATTATTTAACTAATTATTTTTCGATTTATCTAGTAAAAAGCCAAACTTGAGTTAAATCATCAAGATGATTTACATGCCAGGCTTTAACCCGGAAGGTGTTAACAGCGTTAAAAGCATCCGAACCATCAAAATTCCTTACTATTCCTCTTACCCTGTAATTATCTTCAGTGTTAATAATGTCAGTCGAAATATCGTCCAGTTCAACATCAAGATTGTTTAAAATCAAATCATTCACCAATTGATATTCTGTTGACTTTATCAGTTTGCCATTCAAGGCGGATCTTACCTCGAAGTAAAGATCGTTTTTCCTGATATTATCCGATGCAAGAGTGGTTGAAATAGTGAATGTGCCATCGGTACCAGTTTCGGTAGAGGGGTCACCGATAGTAGTTTTATTATCCTCATTAAAGCTTTTGAGATAGGCATAAACGATCATCCCCGGGATACCCTGGAGGTTCTTTTTGCTTAAAATTCTTCCTTTAATTTCTGACATGGCTATCAATATTAAGTGGTTAAATTTATTTCACTGCATTTTAAAAAGAAAAAGGAACTATTAATCTAATTTGAAATCGAAATTAGTTTAGCAAAGAGTAACGTAAATTTGTGCATTTCTATTATAAAAATCACAATTATATGATGGTGGTGGAAGAATAGCAAATGACATTATTTCGCAATAATCAATTTCGTGATGTATTCGTATCTCGAATTGGAAAGTTGCACGATATAAAGACCCGGGTCAAACGTTGACGAATCAATGTCGACTTCTAAATAAACTGAGGGAAAATATTTTTTGTGATAAACCAGCCGGCCAACGTGGTCGTAAATATCTATCCAAAACATTTGATAAATCGCCTTGGGAAAAAGTATGCGAACGAGATTTTTTGCAGGATTTGGAGCGATATTTACTTTAAGATTCTCAGGATTTTGGTTGATCTCTACAAAATCGAGGGTTCCAAATCGCAGCACCACCGGTTCCTGAAAATCTTTCAAAAACAACCGGACAAATTTTATCGCACTAAAATCCTGAATATCTCCTACAACTTTTTCATAGTCGGTAAGCGGAATTCTGAACCGGTACCAATACACTTCCCCGATGCTTTGGTTTGGCAAAGGCAACCCTTGAACATGCCTGGCTTCACTAATGAAGTTCTGCCCAGCCGTCATTTGGTCGGGATGCAATGGGATTTTGTACTGAAAATAATTCTCCGCACGGCTTGACACTTCGTCGTTATTGATATCTTCATTGTCAGGCTCGTTAGTAGCTCTGGTAGAATAGCTGGTTTGCAGATCGTGTGTGTTGCCCTCAAAACCATTGTACCGATTATACTTCTGCAGGATGCTCTCATAATTAATATCCCAATCATAGTCATCCCCTCTGTAATGGTGATAATTATCGCTTGAAGGGTCAGCGATAGCCTGCAAGTAAGCTTGCGAAGTATCGCCATGAAGCTGCGCCAGGTGTTGCAAATATTCATCGAAAAAGATTACCTCTGCCTCGTCTGCCAGCCCATCGTAGCCGACATCCTGCATCTGTGGGTTTTCGCGATCCCACCAGCAATCGAAAACGTTTTGTCCCGCAGCCACTGTAGGCACCCGCCCCCACGCCGTCCAGGTTACATCAATACTGCAACCGGGAGTGGGCAAGGCGCTTTCGTTGAAAGGCAGGGAGTCGGGGGTAATATCTTCAGAAATATCGCCGAGATTAAAATACAAAGTTCCACCACTTTCCTGACCATTCATAAAAGGATCCATCAGCCAGAATTCGATGTATCGGATATCCCTTTTTGTAAACAGTTCGGGTGCAGGAATTTTCCCCATTATGCCGCCCCAACGGCTTTCCGGAGTCAGCAGGTGGCCTTCGGATGTCACGCCGGCAGCATAAAGCGGCTGATTATTGGCGTCATAATTATAAGGTCCGCGTCTCGATGGGTAATATGCAAGATTGAAAATATCGGGGTAAAATAGTTCCCGGTTTTGGTTAAATTTATCTGACAATAATTCATAACTAAATACCCTGCGCACCTGGTGCTCCGACAGTTGACCAAGCGTGACGTTAGGTGGACGCGCGTTAGTGTAAAAAAGAGGATCGATTATAAACCACGAAAGCCAGGCGCGGTTATAGCCTGCTGTGCAACCCTCTGCCACTGCTGCTTCGGGAAATAGCTCCGGCTGCTTCTGCGGGATGCTGGCCAGTTTCCAGCATGGTGCCGTTAAAGAAATAGTTGTTTCAAATTCTTCAGGGAATAAATCAAAGCTTATAAAGCCTTGCCCCCGCAAGCCTGATGCAGCCGGCATCAAGAAGATTAAAAGAAAAATAAGATTTACTCCGCCGAAGACTTTCATTTCATTTTTTTAAGAGCAAAGATATGAAAAAGTGATAAGTCGGAGTTCCTTTTTTTTGCTGGACTACAGCACATTTAAAATAAATCAAAATAATACAAGACTAAAATCCAATGCCCAAATCGTTTGAATAATGGAATTTTATTTCTTGTAATTTATTTGCAAATTGGGATTTGTTTTTTGGAATTTTATTACTTCTTCCACTTAATATTACAACCAACGCTGGGCTGCTGACGGGTTGGCACGGGCTGCCCTTCGAGCATCAGGCGGAGCGTGCGTCGCAAGTCTTCGCCGGTGACGGGTTTCCCGTTGGATGGGCGTGAATCGTCGAACTGGCCACGGTAAACGCATTTCATGTCGGCATCGAAAACGTTGAAGTCGGGCGTGCAGGCTGCATCGTAGGCGAGGGCTACCTGCTGGCTTTCGTCATAAAGATACGGGAATGGGAATTGGTGATCGTGGGCAAACGCCTTCATTTTTTCGGGTGAATCCTGCGGATAGCTCTCCACATCGTTGGAGCTGATCATGACAAATGAAACTCCTTTGGGTGTAAATTCATTTCCTACATTTACCAACTCATCGATGATGTGCAGCACATAAGGGCAATGGTTACAGATAAATACGACCACGGTGGCATAATTCCCGCGCAGCTCAGCGAGTGAGCGATTTGTATCGGTGACAACATCAGGTAGGTTGAAGTCGGGCGCTGTGAAGCCCAATGGAATTTGGTTGGTTGGTGTTTCGGCCATAGTTGAAGTCTTTTCAATCAGAAACCTCAGTGGGTTGGAATTTGTTCATAAACTCCCTTGTCGGGAAAAGGAGGCGCAATTTTGCGAAAGCATCCAACAATTACCGGTGTTGAGATTGATTTGTCACAGCTCGTCGAAAAAAATCAATTTGCTGAAACCCTTCATTTTCATACAAAGCAGCAGGTGGCTCCAAATTTAATGAGCGTAATGTTTTGGTTATCATAATAAAATTTCTAATTTTGCCGCCCAAATTTTGGGAGGAAAGAACAGTGGATTATCTAAGAAAATATGTAATCCCTTTCCGCGGGTTACAGATTGATATTCATCACTATCATTTGGTGATCGACATGAAGTTCTTTGAATCAATGGAATATGCTGACGTTGCCGATGGCAATGTAGAAGTGGATGTAACGCTGGACCGACATGAGCGGATGCTGATTTTCAACTTCGACATCAGGGGAACTGTTGTGGTTCCCTGCGACCGTTGCCTCGACGATTTCGACCTGCCCATTTCGGCCGTTGAAAATTTGATCGTCAAATTTGGCGAAAATTACGAAGAGCCTTCTGACGATGTAGTTATCATCCCGGAAACGGCTTCGGAATTTGACATTAGCAGCTATCTTTACGAATACATCGTACTGATGCTCCCCATGCAGCATATCCATCCTGACGACGAAAACGGCCGCAGCACCTGCAACAGTGAGATGCTCGAACGTTTGAGAAACAAGCAAGTACACAAAGAACACGACCCGCGATGGGACACTTTGAAAAACCTGAACATAGAATAAGTTATTAATGAATTTTTTAAAACAGAGATAAAATGGCACATCCAAAACGGAAAACTTCCACCACGCGTAGGGATAAACGCAGAACACATTACAAAACCGATGCACCTACCCTTGCCACCTGCCCCACCACCGGCACGGTACATTTGTACCATCGTGCCTACTGGGTCGAAGGCGACTTGTACTACAAAGGAAAAGTGGTAATGCAGAAATCGGAAGCGGAATAAGCGGGATACCTCGCATGAATAAACCCTCAGATTTTATTTAAAGAATGAAGATTGGCCTGGACGTAATGGGCGGAGACTTCGCTCCCGATGCTACCATCGAGGGTGCTATCCTCGCCCGTGAAGCATTGGATAAAAGCGACAGCGTAGTTCTGATAGGACAGGCCAATGTTATAAAAAATTACCTCGAAAAAATCGATGTCCCAATCGATACTTTCGAGATCGTGAATGCCGAAGAAATAATTGGCATGGCCGAGAAGCCACTGAAAGCCCTCACCCACAAACCCGATTCGAGCATTTCTGTCGGGTTTCGTATGATCAAGTCCCGGCAGATTCAGGGCTTTTGCAGCGCTGGCAACTCCGGTGCCATGGTGGTGGGTGCCATGTACAGCGTGGGCACCATCCCGGGTGTGATACGCCCTACAACCATTGCGCACATCCCACAGGAAAACGGAGCCGAAAGCATCATCCTCGACATTGGCACCAACCCCGACACCAAAGCCGACGTACTCTACCAGTTTGCACTGCTCGGTTCAATTTATTGTCAGGAAATCCTTAAAATCGACAATCCCCGCGTGTCACTACTCAATATTGGCGTAGAAGAAGGAAAAGGCAATTTGCTGTGCCAGTCGGCATATCAGATGATGAAAGATACTACCGACTTCAACTTTACCGGTAATGTGGAGAGCCGCGACATTTTTAGGGGGAAAACAGATGTTGTGGTTTGCGACGGCTTCACCGGCAACATTGTACTAAAGCAAATAGAAGCCATGTACAGGCTGATGCAAAAGCATAATTTGGTGGACTCCTATTTCGACCGGTTCAATTACGAAAACTACGGTGGTAGCCCGGTGCTGGGTGTTAATGGAAATATAGTTATCGGCCACGGTATCTCCAGTGCCATCGCCATCAAGAACATGATTGTGCTTACACGTCAAATTTATTGCGGCAGGGTCACCAACAAAATCCGAAGGGCGCTTCATCACTTTTCTCGCTAACCTTACTATCAAAATATCTATTCATGAATAAACTAAGAGCTGCAATAACAGGAATCCATGCATTTGCCCCCGACTATTTGCTCACCAACGAAGAGCTGGCCAAAATGGTGGATACCACCGACGAATGGATCATGACGCGTACGGGAATCAAGACGCGCCACATTCTCAAAGGTGAAGGTAAAGGCACTTCCGACATGGGCGCCGAAGCGGTGAAAGGTCTACTCAAAAAAACCAACACACATCCCGACGAGATCGACCTGGTGATTTGCGCCACCGTTACGCCCGACATGCAGTTTCCGGCTACAGCCAATATTATCGCCGACAAGGCTGGCATAAAAAACGCTTTTCATTTTGATATGAATGCCGCCTGTTCCGGCCAGATCTATGCGCTCACCACCGCTGCGATGTACATCGAATCAGGAAAATACAAAAAAGTTATTGTGGTAGGTGCCGACAAGATGTCGTCGATAGTGGATTACACTGACCGCGCCACCTGCGTCATTTTTGGCGACGCTGCCGGCGCATTGCTACTCGAACCCACCACCGAAGATGTTGGCATCATCGATTCCATTCATCAATCGGACGGCTCCGGTCGCATTCATCTGCACCAAAAAGCTGGTGGCTCCGCAAAACCAGCTTCGCATGAAACGGTGGACGCACGCGAACATTATATCTATCAGGAGGGACAAGCCGTTTTTAAATTTGCTGTTTCAAAAATGGCCGACGTGTCGGTAGAGATGATGAAAAAGCACAGCATTGAGCCGGAGAATCTGGCGTGGCTTGTTCCGCATCAGGCCAACCTACGCATCATCGAAGCTACCGCCCGCCGTATGGGCATCAACCGCGAGCAGGTGATGATCAACATAGAAAGATACGGCAACACCACATCGGCTACCATTCCACTTTGCTTGTGGGAGTGGGAAAGTCAGCTCAAAAAGGGCGACAATATCATCCTCGCAGCTTTTGGCGGCGGCTTTACCTGGGGCGCCATCTATCTGAAATGGGCTTACGACGGGAAGAAAGAATAACACTTTGTTTTTAAGAATGGAAAAAGCAACTTCGGCGTTTCGGCGGGAAGTTGCTTTTTTTATAATCATTTAGCTGGTAGGAATGTGATCAATCCAGCCATTAATACTATGGCTGAATGGCTTAAAATTGGTCAATATCCTGCCATTTATAGGCAGAATTTTTAACCATATCCAACATTAAATCCTGCATGGCATACACGAAAGGAAGATCGTTGGAGGATGGATCGGCTCTTGAGTTTAAAATTAATGCAACACATTTTCCATTGTCGTGTCGCATAAATCCTGAGCGGGTGCCGGGAAGGCTTCCATAGTTAAACCACACATGTTCTGCATCCCAGATACCAATACCGCATGCATAGCCAGGATTAGCGTCGGATGCGGTGGTAAATTCGTTTATTGCAGCGCTATTCAGCACATCAGGTCGTGTCGGGAAACCGTCGACAGCAGTGATGAACCGAAGTAAATCGGTAGATGTGGTAATTAATCCGCCGTCGGAGTCCCTTCTCGGAAATGCAATGTTGTAAACATAAGAAGCATCGCTTCCCTGTCCGTAATATTTTACTTCGTTTGTTTTTCTATCGATTTCCTTTTGCCCTGCCAGGTCGGTTTGTGTAGAACCGGTTCCAGCCAAAAGATCCTCTTTAAGGTAATTAAGATATGATTTTCCTGAAACCTTTTCAATGATTCTGCCGGCAATCCAATATCCAACATTAGAATAGTCATAGAATGTTCCCGGAACTTTTGGATTTGGCCTTGTATTCAGAACCCAATCCATGAATTCTTTGGTGCTGTAAGAAGGGTTGTAATCAATTACGTCAGTTCCGGTAGCACTGCCCCACGAGCCTGAAGTATGCGTCAGCAGATGTCTGACGGTCATATTACTCAAGTTTTCATTGTAAGGAGGTGTTCCGTACTCGGTTCCCAAAATCGCGTTTTCACCAAATACTTTATCATCCAACGAAAGCTTGCCATCCTGTGCCAGCTTATTAACTGCAGCACCGGTGTAAGTTTTAGATACGCTGGCGACTCTAAATCTGCTGGCAGTGGTAACTTTATCACCTGTGCCCTGATCTGCAACACCATAGCCTTTGGCATAAACCAGTTTCCCATTTTTAGAGACCGCCAGTGAGGCACCGGGAATATTATATTTCGTCAGGAAATTATTCACGCTGTTGTCGATGGCGGTAATGTCATCCTGAGCAGGAGGATCAGGCTGCGTTTGCTTTTCATCGTCGCTTTTGCTGCAACTCGTGAATGCTAACAGAATTAAAAGCGACCAGGTAAGAAATGTAATCTTCATATTATTAATGTTTTAAAGTTTATAAAATAATTGATTTTAAAAAATTTACGCTAAAGTATGCGTGACGCTATGAAAAGGCGCGGACAAATAAAATAAATTTGTTTAGAATCAAACTAAATAAAAATTGAAAAAAATTGAAAAAAGGAAGTTAACGGTGACCTGATTTAAGTCTCTTACAATCTGTATTTCGAAAATTATGTTTAACAGGCAAAATAATTTTTAAATAAAAACCCTAGCCACCTCAGGTAGTTTGTAAATTTGTGCCACCAAAATATTTTTTTCGCCATGATTAAAGTTATCGATTTTGATATTTCTGACAAAGAGCATTATCAGCAGGCGCTGGCCATCCGGGAGCTGGTTTTCATTGAAGAGCAACAGGTGGAGCGGGCGCTTGAAGTAGAAAATGAAGCGCAGGCGCATTACTATCTGCTACTGCTCGACGGGCTTCCCATTGCCACCGGGCGCTGGCGCAAAACCAGCCGCGGCATAAAGCTGGAGCGCTTTGCGGTGCTGCCGCAATTTCGCAACCAAAACTATGGCAGCATACTTCTGGAGCATATCCTGAAACAACTCGATTCCCGACCTGAAGAGCTTTATCTGCATGCCCAACTCAAGGCCATTCCTTATTATGAGCGTCAGGGATTTTGCAAACAGGGCGACATGTTTACGGAAGCCAATATCCAGCATTATCTGATGATCAAAATCAAAATAGCGGAGTTCACATCCAGTTCTTCATCTTGAAATACAGAAGCATAACTATTACCAATGCTGCCATCACACCCATCACACCCCAAAAGGCGTAAGGATTTTCCTGAATGGGCAGCACGACATTCATTCCGTAAAGGCCGGTGATGAACGAAAGCGGGAGTACAATGGATGAGATGAGTGTGAGGATTTTCATGATCTGGTTGGTGCGGTTGGCCTGCAACGAGTCGAAGGTTTTGGAAAGTCCTTCGATGAGTTCGGCGTAATCCTCGGTCATGTCCCACAGCTTTTGATAATAGTCGAGAATGTTGCCCCAATAGTCTTCCATATTTTCGGCATAGCCTTCTATTGCGCCACTTTCGAACTTATGAAACAAGGGCAGTTGCGGCTTAAAGATGGTGTTGAGCAGAATGATATTTTTCCGCGTGACGGAGATGCGCTCGATGGTCTTTTGGGAATTTTTATTAAACAAATCCCGGTTAAGAAACTCCACGTCGCTGCCGATTTTGCGTATCATCGAAAGTGTTTCGGTCATCAGCCTTTCCAGGATATGATAAAGCAAAGCATCGCTGGTACCAATCTCAAACTCTTCCTTGCGCCGGTGCTGATCCATGGCTTCATTAAAGAGGTCTTTCACAACCCAGTGCGTATTTCCGATGGTAATCACGTAGTCTTCGCCCCAGAAAATCTTTACCTCTTTGGTTTTCAGAAAACGGTTGATACGATCGAATTTCGGAAAATGGAGGATGATAAAATAATAGTCGTCGTAAACGTCAACTTTGGGGCGTTGGTTAATCTTGCTGCGGCAGTCGTCGATATCGAGGGGGTGGAAATAGAAATTATCTTTTAGATATTGTAAATCTTCCTCTTTAGGGTCGATAATGTGGTGCCATTTGATGGTTCCGATTTTAATAGTCTCTATCATGAGTCCCCCTGTATTAGGATGTGGTAGTGTGGTGGTGGCTACATTCCGTGAATTTTTTTGAGCCGCGAAATTAACAAATTCCATTAAATCTGAACCAGATCACGGTTGGGGATTTTTATTTGATTTTAATAAAGGGCTAATTTAAGGATGAGCACGGAACGCCAAATTCATTAAGATTATTAATCTTTTTGAAGGGTGACTTTCAAAATTTACTTGTGATTTGTTTGTTTGTGATTTGATGTTTCGATTCGTTCTCGCAGGGATGGCAACCCTGGAGATTTCTATGCCTCAACATCTGCGAAACTTACATTTTGCTTACTTTTACACCCCAAACGCACTACTATGACAACGAAAGAGAAACACATCAACATGCTTCAAGGGCAAATCGACAAGCTCGATCAGAAGCCCTTCGACCTGGAGTCCTGGAAAAAATACACCATCGTGCTTCTGAGCGCCATCTTTGGCGACGAGAGCCAGAAAATAAAGCAGGTGGAAAAAATCGAGTATGAATACAACAGTTGGTCGCTGCGCGATACTACCGGGCACTCGTCGTATCTGGAGTCGTGCAAAAAGCTGGGACGCGAAATCCTTCAGGTGGCCATCATGGAGCTTGAAGATTCTGACATGGTGCAACCGCCGCAAGCGCGTCAAGGGCAAATAGATATCGATCTTATCATCGATGCGCTCAACGACGAGCTTACAGGCACGCAATACAAAGCGTTGATGAAGCTCTTAAAATCAGAACAACTGCCCGAAGAAAAATCCAGGCAGTTGCATGATGTTTTTAAAAATCTAGGTCCGGAAACTATTGCCGCCATCCTTCAGGGAATTTTGCTCCATCAGGATTTTGCCGCAGCACTCCCCGACCAATAGGGCTATTCCATTTCACCGATGACACTAAACTCGTGGCAGGTGCAAAGCAAGTTGCGGTCGCCCCACGCGTCGTCTATTTTAGTTACCGGTGGCCAATATTTATCGGCTTTGCTACATTCGATCGGGAAGGCTGCCTGCTGGCGTGAGTAGGGTTTTTCCCAGGTTTCGCTGGTGAGCAGACACAACGTGTGTGGCGCATTTTTGATCACGTTGTCTTCCTGCGCTGCTTTGCCTTCTTCTATCTCAGCAATTTCTTTACGGATGCTAATCATAGCTTCGACAAACCGCTTCAGCTCGCCCAACGGCTCACTTTCGGTAGGTTCTACCATCAGCGTTCCGTGTACCGGGAAAGCTACCGTAGGAGCATGGAAGCCGTAATCCATAAGTCGCTTGGCAAGGTCGCTCACAGTTACGTTGGCAGATTTGCTAAAGTCGTTGCAGTCGAGGATAAATTCGTGGGCCACACGGTTGTTACGGCCGGTATAGAGAATTTTATAATGATCGCTCAGGGCATCCTTCAGATAATTGGCTGTGAGGATGGCCATTTCGGTAGCCAGCTTCAGGCCATTGCCACCCAGCAATTTGATGTAACCATAAGAAATGGGCAGAATGAGTGCGCTTCCATAAGGTGCCGATGAGATAGCTTCGATAGCCTGATCACCGCCGGTTTTGATGTATGCATTGGTGGGCAGGAACGGCGCAAGATGTTTGGCAACGCCGATAGGTCCTACGCCGGGGCCGCCGCCACCGTGAGGAATTGCAAAAGTTTTATGAAGATTTAGATGACAAACGTCAGCACCGACAAGTCCGGGATTGGTAAGCCCTACCTGTGCGTTCATGTTGGCGCCATCCATATATACCTGACCACCATTTTTGTGGATGGTATCGATAATGTGGATGATTTCCTGTTCGAACACGCCGTGCGTGGAAGGATAGGTAATCATGAGTGCTGCCAGATTCTCGCGGTGTTTTTCAGCTTTAGCCTGCAGATCGACGAGGTCAACGTTTCCGTTGTCGTCAGATTTTACAACTACTACCTGCATGCCGGCCATCACCGAGCTGGCGGGGTTGGTGCCATGCGCCGAAGAAGGAATCAGGCAGATATCGCGATGACCCTGTCCGATGCTTTTCAAGTATTCGCGTATCACCATCAGTCCGGCGTATTCACCCGAAGCGCCCGAGTTGGGCTGGAAAGACATTGCTGCAAAGCCGGTAATTTCACAAAGATCTTTTTCAAGATTTTTTATCAGCTCCTGGTAACCTGCCGCCTGATCGATTGGAACGAAGGGATGCAGACTGCCAAACTCCGGCCATGAGAGTGAGAACAACTCCGCTGCTGCATTGAGTTTCATGGTGCAGGATCCCAGTGGAATCATGGTGCGGTTAAGCGCCAGATCGCGGTTTTCGAGTTTCTTCAGGTACCGCATCATTTCCGTTTCGGAATGATAGGTATTAAAAACTTCACTCGTCATGAAGTC
>CAZTCX010000028.1:11507-30703 GCA_964612515.1 uncultured Lentimicrobiaceae bacterium
CTGTTGAAAGCCATGATCATGGCTTCGGCGGCAGCGGTGCCTTCGTCGAGCAACGAAGCGTTGGCCAGCGGCAGTCCGGTAAGGTCGGCAACCATGGTTTGAAACACTAGTAAAGCTTCCAGCCGTCCTTGCGAAATCTCAGCCTGGTAAGGTGTGTAGGAAGTGTACCAGCCCGGATTTTCGAGAATGTTACGTTGGATAACGCCGGGAAGAATGGTGTTGTAATAACCCAGCCCGATGTAGGTTTTGAAAATCTTATTCTTTTGTGCAAGCCCACGCAAGTGCTGGATGTATTCGTATTCGTTGATGCCATCCGGCAGATTCAGTGGCTGCTTCATGCGGATAGCTGCCGGCAGGGTTTCATCGATAAGTTGGTCAAGATTTTTAACACCTACAACCTGCAGCATTTCGGGCAAGTCGCTATCACTCGATCCATTGTGCCTTCTGGCAAAATTGTTAGTCAGCATTTTACAGAAATATTTTTTGTTAATGAATAAATATTCAAACCTCAATAATGGTACAAAAGTAGAATACTTTGCACGAAAAAACGAGGATTGAAAGCTTTTAAACACGCCAATAACAAGGATGTAGGACTTTGGGGGTAGTTTGTGAGATATTGTCAAATTAGCGGTGATGCGGTGGTGTTTTTTACATCATAACATTCATCCACGAATTACTCGAATTAGACAAAATAACACGAAAAGTTAATTGTGCTAATTCGCTCAATTGGCGAAATTTCATGGACAGCATCAATCAGTGGTTTCAGACGAATGACGCATCAACATTTAAATACTTATGGGATTGAAGGTTAGGCATCAAGCCGCCAGGTTTAACAAAATATAACAGCAAAAGGGTACCTAAAAGGGACATCCGCACCAACAAAATTAAAAACGTCATGTTTTAATACGCTAACCAAGTCATTTTTAACAAGGAGAATTAATTAAAACTTTATCATTATGCAAAGAATTTACAACTTTTCAATCATTCTGGTCATTGCAGCTTTAATGGCAGCATCCGGTGGCTTAAATGCCGCCACCAGAACAACCGCACAAACTGGAAATTGGAATGTAGCCACCACGTGGGTCGGAGGTAACATACCTACCAGCGCTGACAGTGTGGTAGTAAAACATCTTGTGAATGTAAGCGACGGCGACATTTGCAAGCACCTGTATGTAACTCCTGCCGGCACCGTCCAAAACCTGTCATACGGTACACGAACATTGGTAATTGCCGGAAACCTATGGGTGGATGGCACGATGACAAAATCCAATTATAGCTTTTATGTAAAATTAGGAGGTAATCTGCACCTTAACGGTGTATGGTCTGACCCGTATTTAAATTTCACCGGAACAACCACACAGACTGTTTCGGCTACGCCAGGAAAAATCTTCAAGGCCCCGGGAGGTGCTGTTATCTTTCAGGATGACGACCCCACCAGTTCTGTTAAGTTTGCCACTAACCTGACCTTTGACAACATCGAGTTCATTGGCAATTTAACGACTGTTGATTTTGCCCCGGGTATTGTGGTGGCCTTTTACACCAAACCCATGCGAAACGCAAACATCATTGGCCACAGCGCTGCTCTAATGATGCGCAACGGCGCCTATTTAGAGGGTTCAAATTTTAGCAACCTCACACTTAAAGGGTTATTTACTGTGGGTGATAACAATGTATCAACCGGTGAGGTGATCATTGCCGATACGTTGCAAAACCTCTCCTACGGAAACCGTACTTTAACGGTGGAAGGCAATTTTACTAACAACGGCCTGATAATGATAACCAATTATAGTTTTAATTTTTCTTTTAAAGGAAAAGTTACAAATAATGGGAAGTGGGACTGCTCCAATATCTATTTTGATGGGACGACTGATCAACACGTTGCATCGCTGGCTGGAAAATATTTCAATTGCGACGGATTTGAAGACCGCAATGCCAATTCCAAAATAATCCTGGATAATGATTTGGAAATCCGCAAGGCAGTTGTTAATCTGGGAGCAGCTACCATGAAAGCTAACGGACACAAAATTGCTCTAAGACAAAATGCTTATTTAACAAATGCAACGATAGACAATGCAAAGTTGGGTGGGATATTCATCTGCTACTATAATTGCATCTTTTCTTCCACAACAACAGTTGTAGATACACTGCAGAATCATGGTACTTATGCCTACATGCCAGTTAGTGTGACCGGTAACCTGATCAACAATGGCATTATCAGAAAAAGCAACGGTTATGGCATTAATTTAAGTAATTCAGCCAATTTTACCATCAATGGCCCGGTGGATATCGCATCCCTAACCTTTGCCGGAGCCAGTGACCAAACCCTTTCCGGAAATGCCAATGGAAGCGTCATCAATGTAGCTAACGTGAACGACACCAACGCCGCAAGCGCTATTATTTTCAATTCTGACATTACCTTTATCGGGTCAACATGGGATCTCGGTGGAGCAACCATCAGCCTTAACACAGGAAATTTTAATATGCAGGGTGGAACGCTGGAAGGCGGCCAACTCACATCCAACGGGAAATACATCCGCCAGCGCGGAAACGCAAGGTTTATCAACATGCACGTAACGGGCACCCGGCTCAAAGGGATTTGCCAGATTTATGCTGACGCCAACAAATTCACCAACGTAACTGTAGAAGATACATTACAAAATTATTTCTACTACTACACTCCCTCTTTATCAGTGGATGGCTTGTTCACTAACAATGGCTTAATTACAAGAAGCGATAGCTATGGCCTGAGAATCTATTTACACAATGATTTTGAAAACAATGGCCCGGTGGATATCCAATATCTAACCTTTGTGGGAGCTACGGATCAAACTCTTTACAGCACAGCAAAAAGTGGTACCATCACGGTACCTTATGTTAATGATACTGTGGCTGCAAGCGATATTATATTTGGATCAGATTTTACATTTATCAATTCTGCCTGGGATTTGGCGGGTACAACTATTGATCTTCAGGGTGGAAATCTTACTATGAAGAATGGAAACCTGCAAAATGGCTTCCTTCACTCCAATGGCAAATTCCTGCGCCAAAACGCAAATTCATTAATTACAAATATGCACGTAAGTGCAACCCGGCTCAAAGGAATCTGCCAGATTTATGGTGACGGAAACCGCTTCACCGACGTAATCGTAGAAGATACCTTACAAAATTATTTCTACTACTACACTCCCTCTTTGTCCATTGATGGCTTGTTTACCAACAATGGCTTAATTACACGAAGCAATAGCTATGGCCTGAGAATCTATTTGAACAATGATTTTAAAAACAATGGCCCTGTGGATATCCAATACCTGACTTTTGTCGGAGCTACTGACCAAACCCTTTACAGCACAGCAAAAAGCGGCACCATCACGGTACCTTATGTTAATGATACTGTGGCTGCAAGCGATATTATATTTGGGTCAGATTTTACCTTTATCAACTCCGCCTGGAGTCTTGCCGGGGCTACTATCGATCTTCAGGGTGGAAACTTTACCATGCAGAATGGAGACCTGCAAAATGGTTCCCTCCACTCCACCGATAAATACATATACCAAAGTGGAAATGCAAGATTTACGAATATGCAGGTAACCGGAACGCGGCTCAAAGGGTACTGCCAGGTTAACGGTGATGGAAGTCATTTCACCGACGTAACCGTAGAAGACACTCTGAGAAATTATAACACCTATTATAGCCCGACGGTAACAACGTCCGGTGATTTTATTAATAATGGGTACATCACATCATGGGGCAGCTACAGCATCTATTTTAATGTTCAGGATGTGGTAATCAACAACGGTTATTGGCTTTCACAAAAAATAATTTTCGGTGGCAACGACATGCACTACATCGGGTCACAAAATTCAAAACAATTTAATATTGCGGACATAACTGCCAGCGTGGACGCAGGAAATATCACCGTTCTGGATGATTTGTATCTGCTTAACGCTAATTTGAACTTGGGTGGCAAAACTATTTTCATCCCAAGTAACGGAAAGATCGATCTCGACGGTGGCACAGTAACAAACACGCTGGTAACAGGCGATGAGCCAGCTACCCTGCATTGTTCTAATGCGCCAACATTTGATGGATCCACATTTACCAATGTAATAATCACCGGAGCTGTTAATACCAAATATAACATCTTTACTGATTGTGTATTGGAGGGTCAGATGCAAAACTTTAAATACTATGACTATCCCATCATTAGTTTTAACGGTGATTTTACCAATACCGGTACATTAAGCAATGCGCCTGCCTGGGGTTATCATCTTTATAACAATGTATTTGGCGATGTGCACAATTCGGGAACGTGGGAAATTGCCGAAAGCAATTGGAAAGGCTTGCTCAACCAGGATATCTACCTGTTGAATAATAGCCAGATCAACACCCCGTCGAAGTTTCAGGCAATGAAAGGAACCGGAAGTTTCCAATGGTACAAAAACAATGTTGCAATAACTGGAGCTACTTTAAATCACCTCGACTTTACTGCAATTACTGCGGCCGAAAGAGGCTATTACCATTGTGCCACAAACGAAGGTAACTCACGCACCGTCCGGATTTGTACCCCTGTAGGAATCAACCTGACTGCTGAAGCCTTCTTCTGCCAGAACGAATCGGTGATGATTGAAGGCACTGCCACCTCAGGCCAGGGTCCCTTCACCTATAGCTGGACACCTGCTGCAGGGCTGAGTAACCCAAATATCCGCAACCCAATGGCCAACCCTGCGGTACCCACCGTTTACACCTTAACTGTCACCGATGCCATCGGCTGCTATGGCGAAGCCTCTGTTTTGGTTCAGCAATACCCACAGCTTTATGCCAATGCTGGTGCAGATGATGAGATTTGCGCCGGTAGTTCAGCTACACTTGCCGGAAGTGCTTCAGGTGGTGTGTTGGCTTATAGCTACGCATGGTCGCCGGTGAGCGGACTGAGCAATCCAAATATCGCAAATCCTATTGCTTCGCCCGCGAATACAACTACCTACACGCTCACCGTTACCGATGGCCATGGCTGCCAGGAAACCGACCAGATTAAAATTACTGTTAATCCGCTACCCATTGCTTACCAGCTCACATTGGGTGGCCATTTTTGTGCGGGTGTGCAGGCTCCTATCGTTAAAGTTGCAAACTCTCAGGTTGGTGTAAATTATTCACTACTACGCAACAACCAGTTGACTGGGAATGTATTACCCGGAACAGGTGGTGCGCTCACGTTTACTACCATTCCACAAGCGGGGACTTATACAGTAAGAGGAATCAAAGCCGCCACCGGCTGCGAAAAAATGATGACCGGATCCGTGTCTGTAATAATTGACACTGCTCCTGCTATTACTGCTCAGTCAGGTGACGATCAGAAGATGGTTGGAGGCTCACATACATTCACCGTAACTGCCAATGGTACCGCTCCTCTTACCTACAAGTGGTATTTTGAAGGGAATTTGGTTCAGTCGGGAGCGCAGAGTACCTACACCAAATCTAATCTTACGCTCAACGATTCCGGCAAATATTGGGTTGTTGTAACAAACACCTGCGGCTTCGCGCAAAGCGCAAACATAACACTCACCGTATTGGGCAAGCAAACCGTAACAGTTCCCAAAGGCTGGAGCGGCATTTCAACCTATCTGGATATCTGGAACAAACAGGTGAGCAATATTTTCGGAAGCATTAGCAACAAGCTTATTTTGGTAAATGATTTTGAACACATGTACTGGCCTGGTCAAAATATCAACACCTATCCAAACGGTGCATGGGATACCTACACCGGTGCACAAATTAAACTGTCGGCTGCGGCCACCATGGATTTCATTGGCGTACCTCTCGACGATGCCTCTGTTGATCTCAATACAGGCTGGACTTATTTGCCGGTGCTGCATTCGTCACCAGTGGCAGCCAATGAATTATTTACGCAAGCTCAGCCGCAGATAATCATTGCTAAGGATATTGCCGGCAGTGGCGTTTACTGGCCTGCTTACGCGATTAATACTTTGGGTACGCTCAACCCCGGACGCGCTTATCTGGTAAAAGTTTCCGGGAGCACCGCCGTTGATTTTGATCTTGTCGCCAAGTCCGGCGTGATTTCAATCCATCAGAACCAACCAGAAAATGCTACTCCCTGGAATGATCCCGCCTATTCCAACAGCTCTCATACAATAGCTCTACCACAAGAGGTGGCGACATCCGTCTTGAAGCCCGGCGATTGGCTGGGGGTTTTCAATGCCGAAGGGATTTGTTGCGGAATTGTGGAATTTGATGGCAACAGCACAGCCATTGCCGCTTTTGGCGACGATGCCACGACAATTGAAACAGATGGATTGCTTGAAAATGATCAGATGTATTTCAAAGTATACCGCTCAGCAACCGGTGAGGTGTTTGAGTTGCAGGTAAGTTTTGATGCTTCCGCAAATGAGTCAGGGTATTTTGCAGCAAATGGAATGTCGGTTATTTCAGATTTGAAAGCCGGCGCAACCGGAATTGGCGATGCCGGGCAAAACCAGATCAGGGTTTACCCAAATCCAACCAATGGCATGCTCTACATTGATGGCCTTTCAGTTGACAGCAAAATTGAAATCACCAACGGTGCAGGTCAGTTGATTTACAAAACAAATGCCCACGGAAGCCAGACCATCAACCTGGGAGGCCAGGCCCGCGGCTTATACAACATCCGCATCACCAACCAACAGTTTACCACCACCCGCAAAGTGATGGTCGAATAATCTTGCTTAATGTTTTTTATCTTAACCCCTGCATCATTCATTTGGTACGGGGTTTTTTTATGTAAGAATCCGCGAATGAACGCGAAATAAATTAGCGACAATTCGCGGATGACTTCCGAAAATTCATGGACAATCCCCAAATGTGTATTTTTGGTTTTTAAAAATTATTGAAAATGAAAACAACGAAACATATTTTTTGGGTAGGAATGATGGTTGTGATGTTGATAGCCTCATCATCCGCTACAGCGCAATCTGAAGCTGATTTGCAAAAGCAGATCGAAAGCCTGAATGCTCAGATTTCCGATATGGAGCACCGTTTTGATGTGGTCAACAAAAACATCGACGACCTGCTGTGGATGCAGCGAGTGGGCGACGTAGCTTTTGTAGATAAAGTTTACATAACCGGCCCGCCCCGATGGAAAGAGGCGAACCCCACGGCTCAGGGCGCCGGCAATCCCATTAAGTTTTGGTCGTACATCTTTATCCCGCGCAATGCCGATCCCGACAAGAAATATCCGCTGATAGTTTTCCCACACGGCGGCGTACATGGCGACTTTACCACCTACTACACACACATCGTGCGCGAGCTGGTGGCGCAGGGCTACATCATCGTGGCTGCCGAATACCGCGGGAGCACGGGCTATGGCAAAGACTTTTATCAGAATATCGATTATGGCGGGCTGGAAACGGAAGACGTAAAAGCAAGCCGCGATTACATGGTCGAAAATTATGACATTGTAGATTCGAAGCGTGTGGGCATCATTGGCTGGAGCCACGGCGGCATGATTGCTTTGATGAACATTTTCGATCATCCCGACGACTACCAGGCAGCTTTTGCCGGCGTACCGGTGAGCGATGTGGTGGCCAGGATGGGCTATAAAGACCAGTCATACCGCGACCTCTTCGAAGCCGATTACCACATCGGGCAGTCGGCCAACGACAACGTGGCTGAATACCGCCGCCGCTCGCCGGCCTGGAATGCGCACAAAATGAAAAACACTCCTATGCTCATCCATACCAATACCAACGACGCCGACGTGAATGTGCTTGAGGTGGAGCATCTGATAAAATCGCTCAAAGCCGAAAACAAAAAGTTTGAATATGAGATTTACCAGAACATTGCCGGCGGCCATTCCTTCGATCGCGTCGATACACGCGAGGCGAATGAGATAAGGGTGAAAATCTACAAATTCCTGGCGCAGCACCTCTCGCCACCGTCGCCGATCACCAACCTGAAACAGTTGCGCCAGGCTGCCTATCGCTTCTGAAATTAAGAATTAGTATAAATTAGCTATTCAATACCGAATATCTTTTTTTTCGAGTTATCTTTGTTGGCAATCAAAAAAATGTACTCTCAAAGGTAAGTTTAGCTCATGTCGAAAATATTTGCTCTCTCCGAAGCCGGTTCTATTGCCATCCACAGCATGGTTCTCATAGCACAATCTGATGTAAAGCTCAATGTGGTGCATATTGCCGAACGCACCGGATCGTCCAGGCACCATGTGGCCAAGGTGCTGCAGCGGCTCGTAAAAGGCGATTTCCTGTTGTCGAACCGGGGACCCCACGGTGGGTTTGCACTCAAAAGAGACGCCGATCAGATAAGCCTGCTCGACATTTACGAATCCATCGAAGGTCGCATTGAGATTAACGACTGCCCGATGGATAACGAGATTTGCCCTTTCGACAAATGTATCATGGGCAACGTGATCAATCAAATGACACAGCATTTTAAAGACTACCTTGCCGCCCAGAAACTCAATGATTATTTACAGTAAATCCGCTTGCTTCATCACGCACAGCATTCATACTTCTATTTTTATTAAAGTGAAGTTCCAAAATGACAACCTACATTTCGATACTCAGGGGAATCAACGTAAGCGGTCATAATATTATCAAAATGGACGCTCTGAAGAAAATGTATGAAAAGCTGGGATTCAGTGATATTACCACCTATGTGCAAAGCGGAAATGTCGTTTTTAAAAGTAAAACTGCCGAGCCAAAAAGGCTGGAGCAATTAATATCGGATGAAATTGAAAAAGCTTTTGGATTTCAGGTTCCAGTGATTGTTTTGACCGCAGAATCGTTGGAAACCATCATCAATCAAAATCCATTTGCTGATAATAATAAAAATGAGCCGGCATTCATGCACGTGACCTTCCTATCAGAACCTCCTCAACCATTTGACCGTGAGGATATCTTTTCTAAAAAAGCACCGGAGGAAGAGATATTTTTTTCCGACCGCACGGTTTATTTGTATTGTCCAAATGGTTATGGTCAAACCAAATTGAGTAATAGTTTTTTAGAAAAAAAGCTAAAAGTCGGCGCCACCACCCGAAATTGGAAGAGTACGTCGAAGCTTCTCGAAATTGCATTGGGCGCCAAATAACAGCAGCGCACCTTGCTCAACATTTTGGTGAACGAGCCGTTATAAGTCAATGCGAACTTTCATCACCATTTTATCATTTATCCTTGTGTCGTCAAGCGTTGCCCTGCAGGCGCAATCGTTCGACATTCCGGTTTTTGCCTACCATCGTTTCGGCGACAGCCGCTATCCCAGCACCAATATTTCGTCAGACGTTTTCGAATCGCAATTGAAATACCTGGCCGACAACCATTATACTGTGCTCACTTTGGGTGAGGCTGTCGCCAAATGGAAAGCCGGAAAGTCGCTTCCCGATAAAGCCGTCATCCTCACCATCGACGATGGCTACCTGAGCTTTTATAAAAATGGCTGGCCATTACTAAAAAAGTATGGATATTCAGCCACCATTTTTGTCCAGACCGGCACCATTGGCGGCAGCGACTTTATGAGCTGGCAGCAAATTAAGGAGATGCAAAAGGCCGGCATCGAAATCGGCAACCACTCCCACGATCACGCGCAATTTCTTAATCTGGATGGGAAGGATCGGATGGCTGCTTTTCGCAAAGATTTGGCGCAAGCAAGCGATCAGTTTCAGGAGCATCTTGGCAGCAAGCCAACTTTGTATTGTTACCCTTACGGGGAATGGACCTCCGACATGGAGCAGGTGCTACGCGACGCGGGATTTGAAGCTGCCACGGCACAAAAGTCGGGTGTGTTTTCGCAAAGCTCCGACGCGATGGCCATTCCGCGCTTTCCGATGGGCGGGCCCTTTGGAACGCTGCAAGGATTTAAAAATAAAATCGTGATGAAAGCACTGGAGGTAGCAAAGGTTTCGCCGGCATCGCCATTCTTCACCGACAATCCGCCCACGCTGCAGCTCACCATAAAGCCAGGTGAGGTAAACCTGAAAAATGCTCAGTTTTTTGTGGATGGTACCAAAATGGAAATCAAAAAGATAACGACCGCAGGCGAGGAACAAATCGTCGTGTTGCAATCCAATAAAAAGCTCACCCAACGCCGAACGCTTTATACGCTTACGGCACCTTCCATGGGTGGGAAGTCCTGGCATTGGTACAGCCACCTGTGGGTAAATCCCAAAGTGGCGGAGTAGAAATATTTTTGTTCATTGTTTGTTGTTCGTTGTTTGGTGTTTGTTGTTTGGTGTTTGTTTCCTAAACCTGCAAAAATAGATAGAGCTTAGGCTGTGGTGGCGTGGTGGTTGAGCGTAGTCGAAGCCAACCAAAGCTGAACTTATCCTGAACTTTTACAACCTTGTAACACGACAACTTCTTCTTTTTCGATAACCTGACAACTTCTTCCAACGCCCGCCAACTTTATCTTACAGGCTCACCACCTCCCGAAAAACCTCTAAATTTGTGCATTCAAATACCGAATTGCAATAATGTCGAAATTGTTTAACATATCCGAAGCGTCCAACATAGCTGTACACAGTCTGGCGATGATGGCCAACCACAAGGAACACCTTAGCGCTACGCAGCTTTCGGAGGCTTTGCATCTGTCCAAAAACCACATTGCCAAGGTGCTTCAGATGCTTGCACGCCACCGGCTGATTACTTCCACGCGCGGCCCCAAAGGCGGCTTCGTGCTCAACCGCCCTGCTTCAGAGATTTCGATTTTTGAGATTTTTGAGATCGTCGATGGCACGCCGCAGGTGGATCAATGTCGCAGTATCGAAGGTTTCTGCCCATTTGATGCGTGTGTTTTTGGCGATATCCAACAGAAACTTTTCGAAGAATACAAAGATTATTACATGCACAGAACCATTGAAGAGATAGCATTAAAAAAAGAAAACAACTAAAGAAACGATGAAAAGAGATATCATAAAAATTGACGAGGAATTGTGTAACGGTTGCGGATTGTGTGTGCCCAACTGCCACGAAGGCGCCCTGCAGATCATCGACGGAAAGGCACGGCTGGTGAGCGATCTTTTCTGTGACGGCCTGGGCGCCTGCCTCGGGCATTGCCCCGAAGGTGCCATCACTATCGAACAACGCGAAGCAGAGCCTTACAACGAAACGCTCGTGATGGAACAGATGGTGAAAAAAGGGAAGAACACCGTTTTGGCGCATCTGCATCATCTCAAAACGCACGGCGCCGACGACTTTTTGGCGGAAGCCATTGCATACATCAAGAAAAACAACATCGACCTGGACGTAACCCGCGACGACGACGAGGTGAGAACACGCGAGGTGGTAGCCACCGAAATGGCCGCCGCTTCCTCCGGTGGTTGTGGTAGCGGTTGTCCCGGAACAGCGTCCATGTCTTTTGAAATCGACATGGACAAAGTGAACAGCGCTGCAGGTTGTAATTGCCATGACGACGCCCCTTCACAACTTACGCATTGGCCGGTGCAACTGCATCTGCTCAATCCCAATGCGCCATTTTTTAAAAATGCCGACGTAGTGCTTGCTGCCGATTGCGCTGCCTTTGCTATGGGCAACTTCCACGATTATTTTCTGAAAGGGAAAACCCTCGCCATCGCTTGCCCCAAGCTCGACAGTGGCCAGGAATCATATTTACAAAAACTCGTTGCCATGATTGACGAGGCGCGCATCAACAGCTTCACCGTGGTACGCATGGAAGTGCCGTGTTGTGGCGGACTCACAAGGCTGGCGCAAATGGCCGTAGCCACTGCAGCACGCAAAGTGCCTATTAAACAAGCCGTCGTCGATAGCCGTGGCAAAGTGCTGAGCGAAGATTGGATTTAATCAATAAAAAATATTATTAAAATCATTCAATTATTAATTTAAAAAAAAGTAAAGAGATGAGTATGTTTTGTTATCAATGTCAGGAAGCTACCAAAAACATCGGATGCACCGTTGTTGGCGTTTGCGGTAAAACAAGTTCCGTAGCCAACATGCAGGATTTGCTAATGTTTGTCATGAAAGGCATTTCGGTTTACAGCACGGCTGCACGCGCAAAAGGACACGAAGATGGTGAAGTCAACAAATTTATTTTTGATGGATTGTTTGCTACCATCACCAATGCCAACTTCGATTACGATGTTTTTATCTCACGTATCCACAAAGGTTTGGAGCTGCGTAATCGTATGAAAGCTGCTGCCGAAAAAGTGGGTGCCGTATTGCCTTCACCATTACCCGAAGCTGCCACCTGGTATGCCGACAATGAAGAAGCTTTCATTGAAAAAAGCACGGAAGTGGGTGTGCTAAGCACCGAAAATGAAGATGTGCGCTCACTGCGCGAACTGATTACTTACGGTCTAAAAGGTTTGGCAGCCTACACCGAGCATGCCTACAACCTCGACGAGGAAAACCCCGAATTGTATGCTTTTATGCAACGCGCGCTGGTAGCTACCACCAACGACAATCTTACCGCCGACGACCTGGTGGCATTGACGCTCGAAACCGGAAAATATGGTGTAGAAGCCATGGCACTTCTCGACAAAGCCAACACCGGACGCTATGGTAATCCTGAGATTACCAAAGTGAATATTGGCGTACGCAACAACCCGGGAATACTTATTTCGGGCCACGACCTGCGCGACATGGAAGACCTGCTCAAACAGACCGAAGGCACCGGCGTGGATGTTTACACACACAGCGAGATGCTGCCCGCCAACTATTACCCGGTATTTAAAAAATATGGCCATTTTGTAGGCAACTACGGCAATGCCTGGTGGAAACAAAACGAGGAGTTTGAGAGTTTCAACGGCCCTGTTCTCTTCACCACCAACTGCATCGTGCCGCCGCGCAAAAGCAACAGCTACGCCGACCGCGTTTACACAACCGGCGCATCGGGTTTTCCCGGATTCCAGCATATCGGCGAACGCCCCGCTGGCGGAATGAAAGATTTCTCAGCCATCGTTGAGCATGCCAAGCGCTGCGCCGCTCCCACCGAAATAGAAAAAGGTGAGATCGTTGGCGGCTTTGCCCACAACCAGGTGATGCAGCTTGCCGACAAAGTGGTGGACGCTGTGAAATCTGGCGCAATTCGCAAATTCTTCGTTATGGCTGGCTGCGATGGCCGCATGAAGAGCCGTGATTACTACACTGAATTTGCAGCTAAACTTCCCAAAGATACCGTGATACTTACGGCAGGTTGTGCCAAATATCGCTACAACAAACTGCAGTTGGGCGACATCGGCGGCATTCCACGCGTACTCGACGCCGGACAGTGCAATGACTCCTATTCACTGGCCGTGATAGCGATGAAACTCAAAGAAGTTTTTGAACTCAACGATATCAACGAATTGCCCATCGCCTACAACATCGCATGGTATGAGCAAAAAGCTGTAATCGTATTGCTGGCGCTGCTTTATTTGGGCGTTAAAAATATCCACCTCGGACCTACATTGCCTGCTTTCCTTTCGCCCAACGTGGCCAAAGTGCTCGTCGAAAACTTCGGCATCAGCGGTATTACCACCGTGGACGAGGATATGAAAATATTCTTAAACTAACATGAACTCCAACCCTCCGCTGTCTGTTGCTTCTAGTGGCAGGTGGCGGAGGTTTTTTTTGAAAGAAGATAGCGGGGGAATGACGAAGCCTCTGATTCGATTTTAAAACTGGAAATTTCGATAAGATCAAAAATACTTTGTTTTAATATTAAAAATCAACAGCATGAACAACCAAAATAATTTCAATGAGGCTTTCGATCTGGCAGCCTCCGTACAATATGCCGCAGGATCGGTGGTAAGCCGCACCATCACCAAAAAAGATACAGGCACCATCACACTTTTTGCATTTGATAAAGACCAGGGTCTGAGCGAACATTCTGCTCCTTTTGATGCCATGGTCAACGTGATCGACGGCGAGGCAGAGGTAATTATTGGCGGTAAATCCCATTTTCTGAAAGGTGGACAAAGCATCGTTATGCCTGCAAATATTCCACATGCACTCAAAGCTACCGCGCAGTTCAAGATGCTGCTGGTGATGATAAAATAGGAAGCAATGAATCCCAAATCACAATAGAACAAATCACAAATAAATTTCAATATTTAAACCCCAATAACAAAAACCTTTGCGAATCTTTGAATTTATTCACACCGACCACTGGCGGTTGTTTTTTGGGATTTATTTGTCGTTTGAAACTTGTCATTTGGAATTTTGTCAATAAATATTCGACTTTTAAGACAATCACTAATTATTAATTCCCGCATGGAATCCGTCGAAAGAAAAGCCAGCGGCCGCGCATCCAAAGCCTATAAGTGGTTTAAGAAATACCACAAATGGTTTGGGATTGTGCTGGCTTTGGTCGTTTTGCTATTTGCCTCGTCGGGAATTATTCTCAACCACCGTTCGCTGCTGTCGTCCATCGACATCAACCGGAGTTGGCTGCCACAACAGTATCAATACCGCAACTGGAATATGGCTGCGGTGCGCGGAAGTGTCGATCTGCAAAACGACACGCTGCTGGTATATGGCAACATTGGCGTTTGGAAAGTAACGGATGACCTGAAAACATGGATTGATTTTAATCAGGGATTTCCACCGGGCATCGACCAGCGTAAAATAAGCAAGGTGTTGCTAACGGAGGATGGGACTCTGGCCGCAGGGACATTGTTCGGGCTATACATCTTTACGGATGGCCGATGGCAACACCAGCAACTGCCCGTGGAAGAAGAGCGCATCACCGATCTTTTCGTGCAGGAAGGACGGCTGATGGTGCTCACCCGCAGCAATTTGTTACAATGCTATCAAAATAAAAATAATAGCTCCTTTCGGGAAATAGCTTTGCGACCCGCCACCAACGACGATGGCAAGGCAAGCCTGTTCCTCACCTTGTGGAGTATCCATGGCGGTAAAATATATGGTACCGCCGGCAGGCTCCTCGTGGACCTGCTTGCATTGGTGCTGATTTTTCTTACCGTCAGCGGACTAATATTATGGCTGTTTCCGGGCATCATCCGGCGCTATCGGCAACAACGACAAGTAGTAAAACCTGCAGCGCGCCTCATGCGTTTTTCGATGCGCTGGCACAACCGGCTTGGATATTATCTACTCATATTCCTTATCATCACCGCCCTTACGGGGATATTTCTGCGGCCGCCACTACTTATCACCATCGCCGAAGCGCGTATTCCCAAAATTCCGGGTACTATCATGAATTCGTCCAACACCTGGGACGACAAGCTGCGGGCAGGCGTTTATGATGCAGCCAGCCACCGTATAATTTTGAGCACCTCCGAAGGTTTTTATTATGCCAATGCAGACTTTGATGAACCATTGCAGCCATTTGCGGTGCAGCCGCCAATAAGCGTCATGGGTATTAATGTATTAGAAAATCTACCTGCCGGCGGATTTCTGGCTGGCTCGTTCAGCGGGTTGTATGCCTGGTATCCGCAACAGCAATACGTGGAAAATGTGATGACCCGTGGCGAATATCAATTGCTGCCTACATCGGGTCGTCCTTTCTCGGACAATGCCGTTGCCGGATTGGTGCGTGATGCGCATGGCCGGGCTTTCATTTTTGATTACGATCGTGGCGCCATGCCGTGGCAGCACGAATCAGCTTTTCCGGCGATGCCTCAAAACGTTATCGATGCCAGCCCCATATCGCTCTGGAACCTGGCGCTCGAAGTGCATACGGCACGCATCTATGCCCCGCTCATCGGCGACTTTTATATCCTGGTGGTGCCGTTGGCCGGAATAGCGCTTCTGTTTCTGCTTATCTCCGGCTGGTGGATGTACCGCAAGGGATTTAGGCGTAAGGTGCGGGAAGCAAAGAGCAGGGCGCAGGGCGCATAGAGCGGGGTGCAAAGAACAAAACCTGTTTTAATAAACAAAAAAGGCAGGCAAAGCCTGCAAGAATAGAAGCAGCTTAGGTACAACCTAAGCTGAACATTTCCGGGTTTGGACGAGGTTGTACCTCGTCCACTCTATTTTTAAAGGCTTTGCCTTTTTTAATAATCAAAAAAACAGGGTTAACCTATTGTATTCTTAGAAGGTTGTAAATCCAATCGAATAGAAAGGATCTTCAGTCTTATTATAATGTCGCTCCTACGGAGCTTTGTGTTTTCATCTATTGCTTCAATCTACCATAATACCGCTCCTACAGAGCTTTCCCGTGTTTGGACGAGGCTGAACCTCGTCCGTTTTATTTTTAAAGGCTTCGCCTGTTGTAACGATTAGACTAGAAATAATTCCCCTACTCCCTCACGAAATCGTCAAATTTGAATTCAACCAGCCTGCCTAACTTCTCTAATTCTTTACGATCCGTTTTTTTGAGATTACCGGTCACAGTAATCAGGTGTGGTTTGCGGCTTATCTGATCCTTATAAAACTGCACGATGTCATTAAAATCAATGCTTTTGTAGATGGAATATCGGATTTCGCCCGGGTCTGAATCATAACCTTGCAAACGCCACCGGGCAACAGTGCCTCCCAGGTTGCGAAAGTCAGGCCGTGAGGTATAGACGGATTGCAGCATGGCTTTACGAATTCCGTCCATACGGTCAGGCTTTTCCGGCATGTTTGTGATGAGATCGGTCATCGCATCCATGCCTTCGAGCGTTTTATCGCTTTGGGTATTCATATAACCCAACAGATACGCCGGATTATTTTTTAAAAAAGCCGGGCGGTAGAGGGCATACGCTGCATACGACAACGAACGAAACTCCCGTATTTCCTGGAAGACCAGCGAGCTCATTCCGGAGCCAAAGTATTCATTGAAAACATTGGTAAGCGCTCTTTCCTGCTCATCCAGCGTATTTCCCTGTACATAAAAATTGATGTTGCTCTGCCTGGCTTTTCCATTGTGATGCAGATACACCGTATTCTCGCCAAAGTCTTTACGAGTCAACTCAATATATTTCAGTTTCATCGGCTCCTGGGTGCGTTTTATAAATACCGATGTGGCATCTTTTACCTTTTCATACGACAAGCTTCCTGTGTAAAGAATTACGCCATCAGACGTCAGCGCTTCCTTGAAAACTGAAATAAGTTGATCACCGGTGAGCTTTTTGGCCTCCTTGTAGGTAAGGTTGCGGATATACGAAGATTTGTCACCATACAAAGCATATTGGTAAAGCGCGTTTCCAATTGTCATGGGATCGTCGCGGTGCATCTTGTTGTTGCTTTTAATATCTTGTAGAAACTTTTCGAGTTGGGTATCGTCTTTGCCAGGATTGATGAGCAATTCATTTACCAGTTTCAGCGACTCCTCAAAATTATCATCAAAACCATCAATATTGATCGTTAAAGAATTTTCTTCAGCCGAAATCCAAAGGTTGGCGCCTATATTTTGCAATTCGCTGCGAAACTGCTTAAAAGGCTTTTCTGTTGTGCCAATCAGGTTCATATATTCAGCAGCGCTCTCAATCAGCTCATCATGTAGTGTTCCCTTTCTGAACTGAATGCTCATCGTGAAAATCTGGTTGAAGGGGTTCGGGGTATAATAAAAATCAAAGTCGCCTCCCAAGGACTCAAACTTTACGTCTTTTCCAAACTCAATGAAATCGGGTTCTGTCCATTTTTCGGGAGTTTCATCAATTCGCTTGGCAAATTCAGATTTCAACTCAGTATTTTTAGGAACAACAGGTTTCCAATCAGGCTTCTCAATCTTGTCCTTTTTCGGAAATCCCATTTTCGATAAGTATAAAAGGCGGTTATCACCCAGGTAAGTGTTTGCGACCCGTGTGATATCTTCCTGCGTAACTGCTTCAACTTCGTTTAATTCGTTAAGGATATCTTTCCATTCCCTGCCATCGGTAAAAGCTTCGATGAGCAGGTAGGCACGATTTTCAGTGCTCTCAAAATTGCGCTGAAACTCTTTGGAATATTCGAGTTTTAAAGCCTGAAGAAGTTCGTCGGAAAAGTTTCCGTTTTTCAATGCCAGGAGACCGTCGTCCACTATTTTTTCAGCGCTGCCAAAGCTTTGTCCGATTACTTTTGGTATAAATACAATAGCATAGCTGCCGTGGTCGGGAGCCTGCAGCGACATTGGCTCCAGAGCCATGATTTTATTATCCATCACTGCCTGATCGAAAATACCGGTTCCTGCCTCGTTCGATAATAGTTTGGTTGCTATTTTCAATGCCGGATCATCAGGGTGGCCAACCGGCACTGTGCGAAAACTCATAATGCCAATGCGAATGGGGCTCATGCGAACCTTCTTAACTTCTCTTCCATTGAATTGCGCAAGCGGATATTCAGGCAGCTTAGGTAACTCTCCGCTACGCCAGGCTCCAAATGTTTCTTCGATCAACGGGATAATCTCATCCGTATCAAAACTTCCGGCTAAGATCAATGCCATATTGTTGGCAACATACCACGTCTTATAAAAATCCATCATTTTGCTTATTTGAGGATTTTTCAGATGCTCGGTCAGCCCGATGATGGGCCTCGAATAAGGATGGTTTTTATAGTGGGTTTTAAGAAAATCCTCCATCATCAGTTGACCAGGCATGTCGCTGTAAAGATTTTTTTCCTCATACACTGCTTCCAGTTCTGATTGGAAAAGCCTGAAAACCGGATTTCGGAAACGTTCAGCATAAATCTCCATCCATTTTTCAAGCTGATAAGCAGGGAATGAATTATAAAATACAGTCTGTTCGAAGCCCGTACCTGCATTCAGATTGGTGCCACCAATATCGCGCAGCAACACATCCGTTTCGTTGGGAATGGTAAATTCTGCTACCTTCAGCGACAAACGATTTATTTCCGCGTGAATGTCATTTCTGGCTTTTTCATCCGTGGTTTCAACCAGCTGGTCGTAATACATTGAAATACTGTCGAGGTAAATTTTCTCGCTCTCCCAGTCAATGGTTCCGATTTGGTCGGTGCCTTTAAACATGATGTGTTCAAAATAATGCGCCATACCGGTGGCATCTTCCGGGTCGTTGCGGCTACCGGTTTTCACCACCACGGCACCAAAAATCTCTGGTTTGCTGTGGTCTTCGTTCAGGTAAACAGTCAATCCGTTTTTCAGGATGAGTTTTCTTACTTCAAGTGGGCTGCCGGCAATCAGATATACAGAAAGCAGGCTGAGAAGCAGGAGCAGTGCGGATGTTTTGATAGCTTTTCTCATAAGTTTTAGGATTAAATGAAGGTTTTCGATTTGGATTATTTATGACACAAAGCAAATAATTTTTTTAAAAGGTCACTGGGTTTGGACGAGGTTGTACCTCGTTCGCATTATTT
>CAZTCX010000029.1:0-16649 GCA_964612515.1 uncultured Lentimicrobiaceae bacterium
AACCAAATTACGGGACCCGGCAATCTCTTTGGCGCCATGTTCAATTCCATCCGCCACCTGCACGACTACGATTTTATCCTGCGCAATCCCGACTACAAGATGCTGCTCGAAAGAATAGACATCGGCGACCACGACTGGCTCAACTTTGCCATGGGCGAAGAAGCTAAAATCGATCTCTTTGTAAGGGGAGCACAAGCTGCAGCAAATTTCGTTCGCCGTTTCGACTGGAACAAATACAAGCAGGTACGCCTGGCACTGCGGGATTCCGCTTTGCAGATTGAGCAAAATCAGGAATAAACTGCTCACTTTCTTTTCCTCAATTGAAGTTGGAAGCTCTTCTACCCACGCGCTTAATTGTTTGTGGAAAGGAGAGCTTCTTCTTTTTGACCTCACCCCTGACCCATCTCCAATCTGGTGATACTATTATCACCTATATATTTGCAAAAATAAATCTTCTTCTGTCTTTTCTCTTCGTCTCTCCATCTCCGTGATTTTTCTTCTTTTCTCTCTGCGTCTCCGCGCCGCAGCGGTTTATTGATTTCGATTTACTCGCGTTTCAATGTGTAGGAACCGCCACCTTGCAACAGCGTCATTTCGTGTGTCTCAGGATTGAATTTGAGTACGATACCGGCAGGCACAAATCCAAACTGATGCTCGCCTGTAGCGGTAAGCGGAAAAGCTGACTGTCCGGTAGCCTGTGCCATCAGTGTACTATCGGATAGGCTGATGGTAATTTTTAATGGAAAACTTTCAGAGCTGTAAGTGCCGGTATAAATTTCGAGATCTTCGGGCTGTAAAGTCAACGCGGCTGAAAAAACTGGCAACTGATAATCCTTATCGAAAAATATACTCAGTACTCCAATCAAAATGTCATTGCGTGGCATCGACACCGCGTTGGCTGTGTATGCAACGGACACGTCATCATCCGGAAAATACGCCGCAATCGACTGGAATCCATCAATGCCTCCGGTGTGTCCATAAGCCTCTCGCTCGTAAAAAGGAAAAGTAAAAAGCCCCAGGCCATAACCATCCCGAATATCCATCATTTGTTGACGAGCGCTGTCGCTAATGAGTGTTCCGGTGAAAAGACAAATCATAAAATGATTCAGATCGGTAGGCGTGGATACCACCCCGCCGGCACCCATAGCTGCAGAGGTGCTGGTTTCGGGCACAAGATCCCAGCGCGTGGTACGGGCATACGAAAGTGCCTCGTTGCGATCGCTGTCGGTGATGCCTCCAAAATAGGTGTTTTGCAATCCGCAGGGTTTGGCAATGCGCTGCTGCAAGAGTTCGTCGTACCGCTGGCCGGTAATATCCTCCGCGATATAGGAAAGCAGCAAATAGTTGGTGTTTGCATACTCAGCTTTTTCGTCGGGTTCGAAAATGGTACCACCCGCTTTCACCCGTTGCAGCATCTCCTCGCGTGTTTGCGGTTCCTGGCACCATTGCTCATATTCGGGACTATTGGTGTAGTTGTACAATCCGCTGCGATGGCCAAGTAATTGGCGAATGGTAATGATATCGGCATTGGGGAGAAAAGCAAAAAACTTGTCCAATTTTGTATCAAGTGTCAATTGGTTTTCGTCGATTAGCTGCATGATAATCACCGCTGTAAAGGTTTTGGAAATGCTACCAATACGATATTTAGTAAGCGCATCTGCGGGCAACTCTTCTTCGATGTTGGCATAGCCAAAAGTATTTTGATAAACTTCTTTCCCATTTTTAAAAATAGAAATGCTTCCCATGCCCTGATCATTTTCGTCGATGCGCTGAAACAGCGAGTCGAGCTTAGCGGTGTTGATAGGTTGTGCTCCGAGCGCAAGAGTGGCCAGCAGCAGCGAAAAAAGAAGAATTTGTTTTTTCATAATACACGTGATTGATTATAATTTCTTAGACATCAAACATAGAATTCGGATACAAAAAAAGAAAAATTGAAGGAAGGTGTTTTGAATGCCCGATATTCCAAAACCTCCACTTATCAAAATCCAAAGCTAAGTAATTGTTTTTTTTGGATATTGAATCGCAGAGCAGGAAGAGCAGGGCGCAGAGAGCAAAGAGCTTGGAAAGATGTCGAACCGCAGAATATTTAATAAAGCCTAACCTTCGGCAGTTGCGATAACTGCGGTGACTGCGGTGACTGCGGTGACTGCGGTGACTGAGCCTGTCGAAGTCAGCCTGTCGAAGTCAGCCTGTCGAAGTCAGCCTGTCGAAGTCAGTTTGTCGAAATCTGCCTGTCGAAACCAGCCTGTTGAAACCAGCGTAGCCGAAATAAAAACCGAAATTAAAAGCTTAATTACCCATTGCAATGCAACCTACAAATTACAATCTAACTTTTCTCAAAACTCATGGCTCACAGCTTCTTTCTAATTTCAATACTCCAACTTTTTAAAAAACTCTGATCACTCCTAACTGCTGTCCTTACCTGATTGTTAATAAAAATAGTTACTCCTGCTTTCCGGAAGCTCTGAGAATGGGGTAATTTTGCACCATGGCAGAACAGGAAAAAACATTTCAAAACAAGACGCAATCCGCTGATACAGAAAATCGTAGAAAAGTTCAGCGCACCCACACACAAAATTATTTCGAATACGGCAAAATTCCGCCCCAGGCACTCGACCTGGAGGAAGCGGTGCTTGGCGCGTTGCTGATCGATCAAAAAGCGCTTTCGGAAACGGTGGACTTTCTGAAACCGGAGATGTTTTACACCGAGGCACATCGCAAGATTTACGGCGCTATCGTCGAACTCTTTGCGCGTCAGCAGCCTGTGGACATGCTCACCGTTACCAATCAGCTCAAGAGCAGTGGCGAGCTTGATCTTGTCGGCGGCGCTTATTACATTGCGCAGCTTACGCGACGCGTAGCCTCGGCAGCCAACATCGAATACCACGCTCGCATCATCCTGCAAAAGTATATCCAGCGGCGTCTTATCGAAATCTCAGCCGAGATCACCACCGAAGCCTTCGAGGATTCTGCCGACGTTTTTGACCTGCTCGACAAAGCCGAACAAAAACTCTTTTCGGTAAGCGAAAACAACCTGCGACGCGATCATTCCGACATGCCTTCGTTGGTAAATGAAGCCCTTGATAATATTGTGAAAGCCGGCAAGGAAAAAGGCACCTTCAGTGGTGTGCCGAGCGGTTTTTCGAAGCTCGACGATCTTACCGGTGGCTGGCAAAAAGCCGACCTGATAGTGCTCGCTGCCCGCCCTGGTATGGGTAAAACGGCTTTTGTGCTTTCCATGGCGCGCAATGCAGCCGTTGGATACAACCGCGCAATAGCAATTTTCTCGCTCGAGATGACCTCTGTGCAACTGGTCACCAGGCTTCTCTCCAGCGAAAGCGAACTGCCTGCCGAGAAACTAAAAAAAGGTGACCTGCTCAACCACGAATGGCAACAATTAAATTCGAAAATCCAAAGCCTGGTGAAGGCCAAATTGTACATCGACGACACGCCCGCACTCACTATCTTTGAGTTGCGCGCCAAAGCGCGGCGTATGAAACAGCAGTACGACATACAGCTCATCATCATCGATTACATTCAGTTGATGCAGGGCGGCAACGACAAGGGCAACCGCGAACAGGAAATCAGCAACATTTCGCGAAGCCTCAAGAGCCTGGCCAAAGAACTCAACATTCCCGTTGTGGCGCTCTCGCAGCTCAACCGCTCGGTGGAGACGCGCGGCGGCCTAAAAAAACCTATCCTCTCCGACCTTCGCGAGTCGGGCGCCATAGAGCAGGACGCCGACATGGTTATTTTTATCTACCGACCCGAATATTATAAAATAGATGAAATGGAGGATGGTTCTTCTTCGGCGGGCATGGCCGAGCTCATCATCGCCAAACACCGAAACGGAGCTTTGGCTGAAGTTAAACTTCGTTTCAAAGCGCAATTTGCACAGTTTACCGATCCCGACGTAAAGTTTGGTTATCAAAAAGACGAAAGCATGTCGCCCAACACTGATTTTGAAAATGGTGTGCTTACGCTTCAAAGCAAAATGAATGTCAACAATGATGTGATGGATATGAACGACAACAACGATGGCAGCTTTGACGACCGCGGAGAATATCCGAATGAAGTACCCTTCTGATAGCACGTCCACAATAACAGCCGGCATTTTTCATTATTAAAGCTGACAATCTATCATATCGCGCCATGAAAAAATATTTAATCACCCTTCTTTTTTTGTTAACGGTACTTGCCAGTCAGGCTGCCTATCTGCTGATACCAATGGACAACGCTCAGAAAAACCATCTAAAATCCTATGGAATAGCCTATTGGATTCTGGAACGCGACGTAGAATTGAGCTGGCTGCTCAATTATCGCGGCGGCAGTTTTATGTGCCAGCATAGCCAGCAGATCGAAACTGAAATGGTAATCCGCGGGGTGAGCTACGAAGTGATCGCCGATGTGCAGGCGCAGCAAATCCTGCAAGAGATAGGTCGGGCCGAAGTAAACATGGATGAGGTGAAGCTCCACAAAGCACCGCGCATTGCCGTTTATTCGCCCCAAAACCGCATGCCCTGGGACGACGCCGTTACGCTGGCGCTTACCTATGCCGAGATTCCTTATGACGTAGTTTATGACAATGAGATTATGAAGGGGCTGCTCCCGATGTATGACTGGCTGCACCTGCACCATGAAGATTTTACGGGACAATATGGAAAATTCTGGCGTTCGTTTCGCACGGCTGCCTGGTATCAGGAGGATGTTCGTATTAATGAAGAAAATGCACGCTCTCTGGGATTTGATAAGGTGTCGCAGCTTAAATTGGCTGTAGCCAAAACGATCCGTGATTTTGTTTCGGGCGGCGGCTACCTGTTTTCGATGTGCTCGGCTCCCGACAGCTTTGATGTGGCGCTGGCGGCCGATGGGGTGGACATTGTGGATGTAATGTTCGACGGCGACCCGCCCGATCCTGACGCACAGCAACGCCTTAATTTCGACAACTGTTTCGCTTTCCGCGATTTTCAGATCGTGACGAATCCTTACGAATACGAGATTTCATCCATCGACGTCACCGACACACGCTCGCGCAGCATCAGCGAGCAAAACGACTTTTTTACACTCTTCGACTTCTCGGCCAAGTGGGATCCGGTGCCCACCATGCTTTGCCAAAATCACATGCAGGTGATCAAAGGTTTTATGGGACAAACAACAGCTTTTAATAAGAAAAATGTAAAGCCTAATGTGTTGATTATGGGCGAAAACAAAGCTGCCGGCGAAGCGCGGTACATTCATGGCGATTACGGCTTTGGGACTTTTACCTTTTATGGCGGCCACGATCCCGAAGACTACCGCCATCTGGTGGGCGACCCTCCTACCGATCTAAATCTGTATCCCAATTCTCCGGGCTACCGACTGATTTTGAACAATGTGTTGTTTCCGGCTGCTAAAAAGAAAAAGCAGAAAACCTAAGCTTGAGAATACACAAATCCCAAACTACAATAAATCAATTAGCAAATAAATTCCAAAGATCAAATGTCCAAATATCCGCGATGGCTGGTTTGTAATGAGGAGTGATTTCGAACCTGTGACTTATTGTCTTTTTTAGCTTTCGCCAAGATTAAAAAGATACTTTTGGAAGCATCTAATAACTCACCTGCGCAGGTCCACTATATTTGATGATGTGGCATACGTCGGCGCCAATGGAAAATTGCTGCCGTACGACTTCAGTACTATTCTTTATTCCTACAAAAACAAAATCCTCACGCTTACCCTCCAGTATTGGTTGAAAATTGTCGTTGAGAATTGGATACCAGTTATTAACCGGGTACTGCCCTTCTGCTGTAAACCGGATGGTGTCGGCAGTGGCGGTGCGCAACGTGTAAAAATCGTCGAGCTTGCCACCGATAACCTTTACGCCAACTACCCTAAACTCATCGGAGCAAATCACTTCCTTGCTGCTGTCGTTGTTGCATGCACCCATCAAGGTTGCGATTGATAATAGCAACAATCCCATTTTCATTTTTTTCAATAACATGTTTTTTGTTTTATAAAACCTTTGGCAAAAGTAATCTTTCTCCGCCTCCGTAGCCCAGCCATTCATGGCTCGGGATTTTAAGATATTTTTTTTACAGGGCGTTTACGCCTTTTCAATATTATATTTTTTAAGTACAAAGGGCATGAATGCCCTCAGCTTATTCTCGCTATCTTACCCAAATCCAGGCATAAATGTCTGTGCTACGAAATCAAAAACTTTGTATGAATACTACATGGGTTTGCATAATTGTGGAGCCATAAACACAGAATGGATTCAGCCCCTGCCCCCCGTAATCTGACGCCATGCGCCCTGCTCCTTGCGCCCTGCGTCATCACTTCCGTGCCAGCTTCAAAAATACTTCGTTCATGTCGGCAGCAGCATATTTTGTTTTGAGATTTTTTGGGGTGTCAAGTGCTTCGATACGGCCATCCACCATGATGGAAATTCGGTGGCAATATTCGGCTTCGTCCATATAGTGGGTGGTGATAAAAATGGTTACGCCCTGATCGGCCGCCTGATAAATCATATTCCAAAACTGCCGGCGCGTGATGGGATCGACGCCACCGGTAGGCTCGTCCAGGAAAATGATGGCCGGCTTGTGAAGCATGGCGATGCTAAAGGCCAGCTTTTGCTTCCAGCCGGGTGGCAATGATTTCACCGGCTTGTCCTTTACAGCTTCCAATTCCAGCGTGACCAGTGCCTCCTGCGTGCGGCTGCGAATATCAGCCCGTGAAAGCCCATACACCCCACCATAAAAGCGAATATTTTCAACGGGGGTCAAGTCTTCGTACAGCGAAAACTTCTGGCTCATGTAGCCGATGTTTTTTTTGATGAGGCTCCTTTGGGTATAAATATCGAAACCGGCCACCTTCGCCTCACCGGCAGTGGGCTTCCACAATCCGCACAGTATCTTAATGGCCGTAGTTTTTCCGGCGCCATTGGCACCCAGAAACCCAAAAATCTCACCCCGCCGCACCGTAAAGTTCAAATCTTTTACGGCAGCAAACGTCCCGAACTTCTTCCACAATCCGCTTACGCTAATGATGTTTTCGGTGTCCGGTGTAGAGGGCATATTCATATTTTATCTATTAATATTCAAAAGCACCATTTTACTAGTTTTCTTTCAAGTCCGCCCTTTCCCCTTCCCCGACACGGGGAAGGGAGCTTACTTTCCTGACGACTATACCTTATCCTAAAACGTCTTGCTCACTTCAAAATAAACCCTCAAACCCCAGGCAGAAGAGCTCCCCTCTCCAATTGGAGAGAGGTTGGGGGTGAGGAAAAATAAAGAAACCCTCTGCACCATATTCATTTCAAAATTCTTCCAAAGGTAAATACATCCTATTATTCTAAATTCCAACCCATTTACTTGCCTTGCTTCTGCTGCATCAAATCCATAAAACAATCTTCTATGTTTGGTTTTATTTCGCTTACGCTAATGCCGGTGTGGTTTTTAGTTTTTAAAAACTCCTTGATTTCACCGGTTTGCAATCGATCGTCGGCAGGCGTAAAATGCAATGCCTGGCCAAACGGGAAAACGGTTCGGGTTCGGTTGTAATGAGTTAAGTCTTCAATCAATCGGAAAGTGTCGTGAGCGCTGACAGCAAAAAGCCGGTGCGGAAACTGGCCAATGATGGCGTCGGGTGTATCGGTTTGCATGATCGCACCTTGCTGTATCAGCGCCACCCGATGGCACCGTTCCGCCTCATCCATGTATGGCGTCGATACGAGGATGGTAATTCCCTGGCTGCCGATGCGCTGGAGCATGTCCCAAAATTCCATGCGCGAAACGGCATCCACGCCCGTGGTGGGTTCGTCCAGAAAAAGCACCTCCGGCCGGTGTATCAGCGCGCAGCTCAGCGCAAGCTTTTGCTTCATCCCACCCGATAATTTGCCGGCAGGCCGGTCTTTGAAAGGTTCTATCTGCTGATAAATATCTTTGATCAGATCGTAATTTTCGTGCAACGTAGTTTTAAAAATGGTTGCAAAAAAGGTGAGATTTTCTTCCACAGTAAGATCGGGATAGAGCGAAAAGCGCCCGGGCATGTAGCCAACTTTCTGCCGGATATTTTTGTAATCTTTCACCACATCGTATCCCAATACCGTTGCCTTTCCGCTATCGGGAAGCAGCAGCGTTACCAGAATGCGAAACAGCGTGGTCTTCCCCGCGCCATCCGGACCGATCAGTCCGAAAATCTCACCCGGCTGCACCTGCAGGCTGATGTCGTGTAGCGCCTGCACTTTGCCATAAGCCTTGCTTACATTTATAACTTCAACCGGAATCATGGCTGCTGATGCTTCAGAAAGTTGACTTCGGCGGGCATGCCAATTTTCAGGCTGCCGTCGTTGGGCACCAGGATGGTAACGGCATACACGAGGTTGACGCGCTCCTGTTTTGTTTGTATGATTTTGGGCGTAAACTCGGCGTTGTCGCTGATGGTGCTCACGCGTCCGGTAAGGCGACGATTTTCGGTGACGGTGCGGTCTATCAAAACTTCCACGCTGTCGTTCAGTCGGACATTGGACAACTGGTCGCCGCTGATATACACTTTGAGTTTCATCGGGTCGAGGTCGGCAATTTTGTAGAGTGCCTTCCCCGGCACCGCCATTTCATGCGCGTTGGCGTATTTGGTAAGAACAGTTCCTTCCACCGGATTGATGATCAGTGATTTTTCGATCGACTCGTCCACCTGTAATATCTGTTGCTCCAGAGATTTCATCTCACTATACACAGCCTGTTTCTGGCTTTTCACCACAGCCACCTGCCGGTCGGTCACTTCCATCTGTCCGGTGAGGTCGTCGAGCTGCTTTTGCGTGGCAGCGCCATCTTCATACATCTTTTGGATACGTCCGAGATCGCGTTTCATGTTTTCTTTTTGTTGCAGATAAACCGCCACTTGTGCATCGAAGTTGGGAATACGATCGAAGATAGCCTGCCGCTGGGCCGAAAGCTGGCCACGACGCAAACTAAGTGCGATGGTATCAATAAATCCCAAATTTTGCCCCACCACCAATTGGTCGCCCTCCTCCAGATCGAGTTGCATAATTTCGCCCGAGGCCTGCGCAGCAATGGTAACTTCGGTAGCTTCAAAATTGCCGTAAGCATCCGACAGATTATCCCGGTCGTTGCAGGCGGCGATCGAAACGATTATTGCGAAAGCAAACAAACCCTTCAAAATATGTTTGGTCATGGTTTCTATTTTTTTTAAAATCAAAAATTATAAAGCGCCGATTGTTTTCAGATAATTTACTTTGGCCATCGAAAGCTGTATGCGATGAAGCTCCAGCTCCATGTTAGCACGTGTTTCGCGGTTAAGTTCGTCGAGGTAATCCGATGAAGTGATGCTGCCGTTGTCGAGTTGTGATCCCGCTGCCCTGGTGATGCGTTGCCGCAAAATGATGATCTCCTCATCTTTGCCAATCAGGCTGCTATATTTCTCGATTTGTGAAATGTCATCAATCACCCGCACGCGCGTGCTACGGTCGAAAGCATCCTTCTGCGTCTGGAGGATATCGCTGTTGATATCGAGCAATTGTAGTTGGTTGTTCTTCTTGTTCCAATTGATAATATCCCACCGCGCCCCCACTCCGACCATATAATAAGTATCGAACTCATTGTTGAGCATATTCAGGCCGGGCTTGCCATAGCCGGCTCTTCCGGTTGCTGAAATTTTGGGCATGTATGCAGAAGAAGTCAGTTGCCGCGATTGTTGTAGCTTGTTTTGCTGCATCCCCAGCAGCAAATATTCCGGACGCTGGTTTTGAAATGACAAGGTATAAACGGGCGGGTCGGGCAGCAACAGCACGGTATTCTGGCTAAGTGGCAATTGTAGCAATTCGCCCAGCATGCTGTAATTGGCGCGTAAGTCGGCGTCCATCTCAGCAATATTTTGATCGAGCTGCAGAATCTGTGCCTGAAGCACATCAGCGCTGGTGGGTAGTAACATGCCGTGTGCCACGCCAGAGTTGATCTCGACAAGTTTTTCGGCAACAGTTTGCTGATTAATAATTAAAAGCTGCCGGCTTTGCTGCAAGAGCAAAATTTTAAAATAAAGCCCATTCACCTGCTCTTTAATTTTATAAAGTTCGACCTCCAACTGCTGCTGAGAAATCTGAAGGTCGATCTGCTGCAAAAGCTTTTGCTGACGAGTTAAGCCACCATCCCAGATAACCTGATCGAGCGAAAGGTAAAAGTCGTACATATCTTTGTCGGGCGACGGAATGGCAACTCCGGGCATTTCAAGCGGAACTTTAGTAACATCGCTCTGGTAACTGGCACGGGCGTTGGCGGCAAGTTGCGGCAGGTAGTTTTTGTTGAGATTTTCAGTTTGCAACTGAGTTATCGCTTCATGCAATGCCTGCTGACGCATCAACGGATAGGCCGCCACTGCCAGCCGGCGCGCTTCCTCGAGACGCAACGTATCCGGCAATTGCTGAGCCGTCGCGCCCATGGTCGATAGTAGTAGCATCATCAGCACCCATGCTTTGGCTTGCTTTTTCATGGCTTTATCGAATTATAAATGAATTGATAAACTTCTTCTTTACGCCCTGCCACAAACTGCTGCCAGCTTGTGGCGTCGTCGTTCATCAGCAGAAGCTGAAGGATGGGCCGGGCGACAAACGGGAAAACGCATAGCCCGAGAATATTGACGAAAAGATGATTTGCATTCATCGTCTTAAGATTTCCCTGTTGCATCTCTTGCTCAAGCCGCGCCACAAAAAGCTGAAGCTGTGACATCTTTGGTGAAAATATATGGGACAGCCTATCCTGGTTGCGATTTAGTTCGTGCAGAATAAATCCTGGAATATGCGGGTTTTCTATGATCACATCAATGTATCCGGCGATAAAACGGCGCAGGCCTGTGAAAATATCATCCGTGCTTTCCGTTACGTGATCGACATGCGGAAGTATTTTGGCGAAAGCCTCCAAAAATACCGCCTCGAACAACTGCTGCTTACTGCGAAAATAATAATGCACCAGCGCCTTGTTGATTCCGGCCTGCGTGGCGATTGCCTGCATGCGCGCACCATCGTATCCTTTGCGGATGAACTCCTGCCGGGCAGCTTCAAGGATGCTTTGTTCGGTGTCGGAGGTTGGGCTGTTCATTAAAGAAATATTTAAGAAAATTAACCAACAAATTTAACCAAAAGGTTAATGGATGAATCCAAAATTGAAATCACTCTTTTTTGGCGAAAGCTTAGTGATTTTTATGAATCAAAAATTATAGTGGATACTTTATCAAAGAAAAAACCTCTAATAATTACCCCGATTTTGACCATTGGAATTTTAGTATTGAGATTTATTTGAAATTTGACTTTTGAAATTTGGGATTTCGCCTTACACCGCCATCATTTCCTTTTCCTTCTGGTCGCTCATATCGTCGATTTGCTTGATGTATTTGTCGGTGAGCTTCTGTATTTCGTCTTCCAGGCGTTTTATCTCGTCTTCGGGCGTACCATCTTTTTTGAGCACTTTGGCCTCGTCGTTGGCGTTGCGCCGGAGGCCGCGAATGACAACCTTGGAATTTTCGGCCTCAGCCTTAGCCTGCTTTACCAGATTACGCCGGCGTTCTTCGGTGAGCGGCGGCACCTGAATGCGAAGCACTTCGCCATCGTTGCGTGGATTAAAACCCAGGTTGGCAGCCATGATGGCTTTCTCCATAGCCGACAATGTGCTGCGGTCGAACGGCTGCACCACGATCTGACGCGCGTCGGGCGTGTTGATGTTGGCAGCCTGACTCAGCGGCGTCATCACACCGTAATAATCAATCTTCACATCTTCGAGCATGGCCGGTGAAGCCTTGCCGGTTCTTATCTTATGAAACTCGCGCTCGAGGTGCGTTACCGCACTGCTCATGCCTTCGATGGCGCTGTCGAGTACAAATTGGCTTTCTTCAGTCATCGTTTATCAGTTTTAATGTTTGTAGGGCAAAGATACAGCATTGCCGCAAATGACGCCAAAGCGGGCATTATTTTTTAAAAATTTAAAGATTCAGATGTTGTGGGCGCAACAGGTCGTTGACGGTTTTTACGGGATTAAAAGTTTCGATAGGTACCTCCACGAAAAGCGTGATCCAGTCGGCCATGGCGCCATTCCACAGGCCTGGCAGTTCCTGCGCCTTTAGGTCTTTGCCATCTTTTGACTTTTTGGAAATAAAGCCGGTGGAAGTATCGATGTGGTGGTGTAGGTCGAAATTTTTGCCACGATAGTCGCGCACGCTGCACACCAGGTCCACCGGGTTGAAATGCGTTGCATTGCTAATGAATTCCTTTTGCTGCGGGTCATTTGTGTCCATCTGCGACGACTCCACTATTTGCAGCGACACGTCGCCCTTTTCGTTGCGCACCCAAAAAGGGCCGCCGCCGGGTTCGCCTTCGTTTTTCACCATTCCTGCAATGCGCATCGGGCGGTTGAGCAGCGCAAAAAGCCGATGAATCTGATCTTCATGTTTCATTTTACCAAAATCTTCGGGCAGTTGCAGCATCAGCTCATTTTTAGCGAAAGCGATAATTTTATCGATTTGTGATTTATGTACGTCGCCATTTTCAAGCTGTCGCAAATATTCATCCACCTGCGCTTTGAGTTTCAGCAACAGTCCGCCAATCGCTTTTTTATAGAGATGCGTGGTTTCCTTCAGGCGATCGGGCACAATGTTGTCGATATTTTTGATAAAAATAATATCACCGTTCAAATCCTTCAGGTTTTCGATGAGCGCACCATGGCCACCCGGACGGAACACGAGGTTCCCCTCAGCATCACGAAAAGGCTGATTTTGCATATCAACGGCAATGGTGTCGGTAGATGGTTTTTGTTCCGAAAAGGTGATTTGATACTTCACACCAAAGCGTTTTTCATACGCCGGAACAACCTGCGAAATGGCTTGCTCAAAACGCTCCCGATGTTCCGGCGACACCGTAAAATGCAGATGCACCACGCCATTGGCATCCACCACATAATGCGCCCCCTCCACCAAATGTTCTTCAAGCGCACGGCGTGAAATGTTTTCGTATTGATGAAATTTCAAAAGGCCTTTCGGCAAATTGGCATAACCCAGACCTTTATCGTCCAACAGATACTGCACCACCACACCATATTTCTTTTGCTGCAAAAGCGTACCGAGGTCGTAACCATCCTTTTTGAGCGCATGGCGAAGGTCGTCCACAAAAGCATATTGATGGATGTTTTGCAGGAAATGCCACACGCTGTCGGTTCCTTTCTGGCTTTGCAGTTTTGCGACCGCCTCATCGCTACCATCGTAGGCTTCGGCAAACTCGAACAGATGCTTAAACATGCGTGTCGCCGCCCCCGAAGCTGGAACAAACTTTAGCAACTGATACGCGCCGCTGTGCTGATCCCAATAACTGGCAAGCTGATCAACATCGTGGTCGTCGAACACACGGATGCCATTGCCGGGAGTGGCGGCAGCCATGAGCTTTGCTGATGGAAATCCTTTTTTAAAATTTTCGATTTGCTGGTCAATCTGTTGGCGGCTGATACCTTTCTCTTCGATCTGCCTGATATCTTTTTCGTTAAGCATGATGCATTCAGTTTTTTTTGATGAATTAGAAATAGCTGCAAAAATACCCCAAAAAGCGCTGGTGGTGCGGTTAATTAGATTCTGTTCATAAAATTGATCGTTTCATGACGAAATACCAAATTCCAATTGACAAATAAATCTCAAAAACCAAATTCCAAATCCCCGCAACGGTTTAGTGATTGAGTTTTTAAAAAATTGGAATTTATTTGAGATTTGATTTATTGTCGTTTGGAATTTAATGATAATGTGCCAGATAGATTTAAAGGCAAACAATCATCGGTAAGAAATTCTTTTTTTTCTACTCTTTAGAAGTGGCTAAAAGTTGTTTTACAGCCTCTTTTGCAGTAATGGGTTTGTATCCAAAATACTTCTCAAACTTGCTACTGTCGAAATGATAATCTCGTTCATATTGATAAACCATCTCTTTCAACTCTATGAGAATGGGAACAAAAATACCAACGATGCCCATCATCCACACCGGCAAAACGCTATAGCGCGGCTTCACGCCAATTTCTTTGGCAAATAGTTCTACCCACTCCCGCCCCGTCAGCCGCTCGTGCAACGATGGCAGATGCCACACCTGGTTGTAGGCTTCGGGCGTATTACCCAATAATGCTGTTGCTTTGGCTGCATCAGGCACCCAGGTATAATTATGAACTTTATCGGCGGAAGCCAAAAGGTTGGCGGCCTTGCCCTTTTTCAAATTTGCGACGATCATTTCGTAGGCAGCCGAATTGTGTGTTCCCAGAAAATCAGCGGCTCGAACAATCATGGCTATGATTTCTTTGGTCTCTATCGCATCCATCACCATTTGAGCCACCTCGGCACGAACTTTCCCTTTGGCACTCACAGGCCGAATGGGCGTTTGCTCATCCATCCCGTCCAGGAAATCCGGATCGTACATGTACATATTATCAAAAAATACCAGCTTGCAATTATGCTTGTAGCAACTTCGAATTACAGACTTCATGAACGGCGGCCACAACTTTGCCCACGTTTTATGATTGTATTCAAAACCTATGGTCACATAGACGACCTCTGATCCGGCAATGGCACGCTCGATGGCATCAGGATCGGTAAGATCAGCTTGCAACAGTGTGTCAGTAGGATTTACTTTTTGAGGTCTTCGGGCAACGAGGCGAATCGCGCTGGTGTATTTTATAAGTTCGGCTGCCAGGAGCTTTCCTACTGCGCCGCCGGCTCCAAGAATGGTTTGCATAGTTTGTATTTTTAAATTGATAATAAAAACACAACAAAAATAACCAATTCCTCACCTTCACCGGTGAAGAAAAACCGAAAGAAACCAGTGAAACAAACACCTAATTTATGTTAAAATAAAATCCGTAACATGCGGGGGTCAGGCAATCTTTCTATTTTTACCCGTACATTTTTAAACATTATCCCGAAGTTATCCATTTCAAAACCACTGCACCTTGTACAGAATAGAAAGCAAAATCGACGTCGGCTCCGCAGAATTTACTGCCAACAAAACCAAGTTTCTGGAAATCCTAAACGAATACCGCGACCGGCTGCGGCAAGTGCGCAAAGGCGGTCCTCAGGCATCCGTCGAGCGGCACAAGGAGCGTGGCAAGCTGCTGGCACGCGAGCGCATCGACCTGCTCATTGATCCCAACACACCATTTTTGGAGCTGTCGTCGCTGGCGGCCTGGGGCATGCACGATGATGGATTCCCATCGGCAGGCATCGTTACCGGCATCGGCGTGATCCACGGTCGCGAGAGCATCATCGTGGCCAACGACGCTACGGTAAAAGGCGGAACCTACGTGGCCGAAACGATCAAAAAACATGTGCGTGCCCAGCAAATCGCCATCGAAAATCACCTGCCCTGCGTTTACATGGTAGATTCCGGCGGCGTCTTCCTGCCGGAGCAGGCACAGGTATTTGCCGACAGGTTCGACTTTGGACGATTTTTCTACAACCAGTCGCAGCTCTCCGCGCTGGGCATCCCGCAGATCGCCATCGTGATGGGATCGTGCACTGCCGGCGGAGCTTATGTTCCTGCCATGAGCGACGAAACCATCATCGTAAAAAAACAAGGAACCATATTTATCGGTGGCCCACCACTCGTAAAAGCCGCCACCGGCGAAGAGGTCTCGGCCGAGGAACTAGGTGGCGCCGACGTACATACTGCCATTTCCGGCGTGGCCGACCACATGGCCGAAAACGACCGCCACGCCATCCAGATTTGCAGAAATATCTTTCAGACCTTCCCCAAAAAGGAAAAGCAGATTTTAGAGCTTTCGCAAATAGAAGCACCTTATTATAATCCCGAAGAATTATACGGCATAGCACCTGTCGATTTGCGCAAGCCCGTCGATTCCAAAGAGATCATCGCACGCATGGTGGACGGCAGCCGTTTCCACGAATTTAAGGCCCGCTACGCGCCCACGCTGGTCACTGGTTTTGCCAACATCATGGGATTTCCGGTGGGCATCATCGCCAACAATGGCGTGCTCTTCGGCGAGTCGTCGCTCAAAGGCGCTCATTTCATCGAGCTGTGTGCCTTCAGAAAGGTACCCATTCTTTATCTGCAAAATATTACCGGATTTATCGTAGGCAAAGAATACGAGCGCCGCGGCATCGCCCGCGACGGAGCCAAGTTTGTACATGCTACCGCCAACGCCGGAGTGCCAAAGTTCACTGTAGTTTTTGGCGGCTCTTTTGGCGCGGGAAATTATGCAATGGCAGGCCGCGCATACGATCCGCGCCTGCTGCTGATGTGGCCCAACGCCAAAATATCGGTGATGGGCGGCGAGCAAGCTGCCGGCGTGCTGATTCAGGTAAAAGAGGATCAGCTTGCTGCAAAAGGCCAGCAACTCGACAACGCCGTGCGTGAAAACATGCGTCAGGAAATCCTAAAGAAATACGAGGAAGAAGGCTCTGCTTATTACTCTACGGCACGCATCTGGGACGACGGCATCATTGATCCCACCGACACACGCAAAATACTGGCAATGGGCATCGCCGCCTCGATCAATAAAAAATTTGATGAACCCAAATTCGGAATATTCAGAATGTAGCGGTAAAAAAGTTAATAGTTCATAGTTATTAGTTAATAGTTAATTGTTCATAGTTAATTGTTCATAGTTAATTGTTCATAGTTAATTGTT
>CAZTCX010000029.1:16749-19351 GCA_964612515.1 uncultured Lentimicrobiaceae bacterium
ATAGTTAATTGTTCATAGTTAATTGTTCATAGTTAATTGTTCATAGTTAATTGTTGTTGGTTCGTAGCGAACAATTAACGGATAACGATTAACGGATAACAATTAACGGATAAAAATTAACGGATAACAATTAACGGATAACAATTAACGGATAACGATTAACGGATAACAATTAACGGATAACAATAAACAGATATCAAATCATGAAACAAATATTCACAATTCTCTTTGTACTACTTTCGATCGCCACATTCTCGCAGGATACCTTCTCCATCATCGCCGTAGACACCATTACTGGCGAAATTGGTGGCGCCGGCGCATCCTGCATCGACGAGAGCGCCATCCCCACCGGTGTACTCATCATCAACGACATCATCGTGGGTCGTGGTGGAATTCACACGCAGGCATTGTGGCGCCCGGCCAACCAACAAAACGCCCACAGCCGCATGGTGGAGGGCATGTCGCCACAGGAGATCATCGACTGGCTGGAGGCCAACGACGAACAAAACAATCCGAAAGTACGGCAGTATGGCATCGTCGATATGGATGAAGACGGGCATCCGCGCAGTGCAGCTTTTACGGGCGTCAACTGTTCTAATTACAAAAACCATATCACCGGCCCCAACTACGCCATCCAGGGCAACATTCTGCTCGGTCAGCAAATCCTCGATTCGATGGAAGCGCGCTTTCTCAGAACCGAAGGCTCACTTGCCGAAAAGCTGATGTCAGCCTTGCAAGGTGCGAACGTGCCGGGTGCCGACACTCGCTGCCTCAACCAGGGCACCTCATCGTTATCGGCATTTGTCAGGGTAGCCAAAGCCGATGCACTCCAGGGCGAATGGTGGTGCGACTTGCTGGTGCCTTCCACACCTTATGGCGTCGAACCCATCGACTCACTACAGGTGCTCTTTGATCAGTGGCTCATCTGGACAAGTATTGAAGACAAGCCATTCATACAACCCAACCGTGCCAAAGTTTTCCCCAATCCGGCAAACGATATTGTCAATTTTCAAATTGAAAAAACGACTGGCTTTTCAGAATTTCAAATTCAGATTCTGACCATCGATGGGAGATTACAGGAACAACTCATCTATAAAGATGTCCCCCTCCGGGTGGATGTTTCAAAATATCCCGCAGGCATTTATCTCTACAAGCTATCCGCCGAAGGCCGCCTACTCGATGCCGGAAAAATAAATATAATGAGATAATGAGATCGAACCAACAAAATCAAGGATACGCTACTTTTCGGGACTATTAAATGATTAACGGATAACAATTAACGGATAACAATTAACGGATAACAATTAACGGATAACTATTAACATCTCACCCTGAACTGTTTGCGACGAGCTCAACCACAGTCGAAGGGGTCAACTAATGATACATGAAAGAATACAAAACCATCCAATTTGAAATTACCGGCGACATCGGTACCGTATGGCTCAACCGTCCTGAAATCCACAACGCCTTCAATGAAGTGATGATCAGCGAAGTGCTTGATATCTTTACCAAGGTCAACACGATGCCCGAAGTGCGCATTGTGCTGTTGCGCGGACGTGGCAAATCCTTTTGTGCCGGTGCCGACCTGCACTGGATGGGCGGCGTGGCAGGATATACTTTCGAGCAAAACTATGCAGAGAGCCTCAACCTCTCCAAATGCTTTTATGCAATCTACACCTGCGCCAAGCCCACCATTGCCGTGGTGCACGGAGCAGCTATTGGTGGCGCCAACGGACTGCTGGCAGCCTGCGACTTCGCTTACGCGCATAACGAAACCACTTTCTCGCTCAGCGAAGTGAAAATAGGCATTGTGCCGGCTTGTATCTCGCCATACGTCACCAAGCGCGTGGGCGAATATGGTTCCAGAGAACTTATGCTTACCGGAAAACGCTTTAATGGCCCGGAAGCCGAACACCATCGGCTCGTCAACAAATCATTGCCAGCCGATCAGATCGAAAGCCACCTCCAGGAGATCATTGCTCTTTTGCGCACCAGCGGCCCCAAGGCCATGACGCATTGCAAAAACCTCATTGATCAAATCTCCAACAAACTCACCCTCGAAGAAGCCATCACCTACACTGCGAAGATGATTGCCGAAATCCGCGCCTCCGATGAAGGGCAGGAAGGAATGGCTGCGTTTTTAAATAAACGGAAACCCGGGTGGGTGAAGGGAAGTTAATGGCTCATTGTTAATTGTTAATAGTTCATCGTTAATAGTTCATCGTTAATAGTTTCTAATTGATAATTAACATTTAACAAACAACAGATAACTAACAACAGATAACGATTAACAGATAACAGACAACGGATAACGGATAACAATTAACGGATAACGAATAACGATTAACAGACAACGATTAACAGACAACGAATAACAGATAACGATTAACAGATAACGATTAACCGACAACGATTAACTTTTTCCCCATGGAAAACAGCAAGAAAATACAAAGCTTCACTGATCTTGAATGTTGGAAGTCATGCAGAGTGGTGAGGAATCGTTTTTCCGGAATTATTCGAAAATTACCAGTAGAGGAGAAATATGCTCTCGCTGATGGTATGAGACGGGCATCAAGATCGATTACCGAAAACATTGCTGAAG
>CAZTCX010000029.1:19451-27954 GCA_964612515.1 uncultured Lentimicrobiaceae bacterium
CTCGCTGATGGTATGAGACGGGCATCAAGATCGATTACCGAAAACATTGCTGAAGGGTATGGACGATATCATTTTCAGGAGAATATTCAATTTTGTAGAATTAGCCGCGGATCATTATTTGAGTTAAAAGATCAGTTGATCTCAGCCTTTGATGAGAAGTATTTAGATGCCGGAGAAGTTAAAGAAGTGAATATTTTGATGGACAAGGCCTTATCACTATTAAATGGATACATCAATTATTTAGCAAAAGCAAAAATTAGTAATAATTCAAAAAATCAAAATCTTGTCCGGGAGCCAAATGTATCTTACATGAACGATAATTCAAAACTAGCAAACGAAAACAATGATTTACCCGAGCCTCCCATTAGTTAAAGCCAACGATTAACAGATAACGATTAACGATTAACGGATAACAATTAACAGACAACGATTAACTGATAACAATTAACGGCCTACAAACAACGCTACGCTCCATGAACAAACGCACCATTCTCTTCAACAAAATCCTCATCGCCAACCGCGGCGAAATAGCAATCCGCGTGATGCGTGCCGCCAAAGCGCTCAACATCCGCACCGTTGCTGTTTACGCTGAGGTGGACCGCGACTCCTGGCACGTCTCCTTTGCCGACGAAGCCTATTGCCTCGGAGAGCAGGAACTGGCCGACACCTACCTCAACGTCGATAAAATCATTGCCATCGCCCGCGAAACCGGCGCTGACGCCATCCATCCCGGCTACGGCTTCCTGAGCGAAAACCCTACGTTGGTTCAAGCCTGCGAGAATAGCGGCATCACCTTTATCGGTCCCGACACCCGCGCCATCAAGCTGATGGGCAACAAAATCGAATCGCGGGAATTTGTTAAAAAGCTAAATGTGCCAACCACCCAAGGTGTTACGGGCGACACGGAAACGCTCATCGCCGAGGCTTCAAGAATACCTTTACCAATTCTGGTAAAAGCCGCCGCTGGCGGCGGTGGCAAAGGCATGCGCATTGTCCGCGACCTGAAAGAACTTCCCGCCGCCATCGAGACCACGCAGCGCGAAGCCAAAACCTATTTTGGCGATGGAACCGTATTTATCGAAAAATATGTGGAAGAACCCCGCCACATCGAGATTCAGGTGATGGGCGACAAACACGGCAATGCGGTGCATCTTTTTGAGCGCGAATGTTCCATCCAGCGACGCTATCAGAAAATTATTGAAGAGTCACCCTCCCCTACTCTCACACCAGAGGTACGCCAAAAGATGGGCGAGGCGGCAGTTAATATCACACGAGCCATCAACTACAGCAATGCCGGCACCATCGAGTTCCTCGTTGACAAAGAACTCAACTTTTATTTCCTGGAGATGAATACCCGCATCCAGGTGGAACATCCCGTAACTGAGATGGTAACGGGCATCGATCTGGTAAAAGAACAGATACTGGTAGCTGCCGGAAACCCGCTCAGCTTCACGCAGGCCGACGTCCACCAGAACGGCCACGCAATCGAATGCCGCGTCTATGCCGAAGACCCGGCCAATAACTTCCTCCCTTCTCCCGGCAAGATGATCTTTTACCGCGAGCCCGAAAACCACCGCGTACGCATCGACGCCTGCACCAACCAGGCCGCCACCATCCATAGCTTCTACGACCCCATGATCTCCAAGGTCATCGTGTGGGAATACGACCGCGAACGGGCGCGCACCAAAATGATCGACGTGCTCAAAGACTACATCATACAAGGTATCAAAACCAACATCCGTTTTCTCATCGAGCTGCTTCAGGAGCAAAACTATATCCACAACACCATCAGCACCAAATTCTGCGACGAACACCTCGACGAGCTGGTGAACAAATCCGAAGGCAAACGCAGCAACATCCTCTATCATGCGCCACTGGCTGCTTACGTGTTGTATTATCTCAACTGCCAGGTCTGCAAAAAGGAAACCACCATCTGGCAACGCATCGGCTACTGGCGTGACGTGCTCGCCTTTAGCCTCAAACTTGACGGCCAGACCTACGAAGTCATCGTTTATCCCGACAAGGAAGGACTTTCAAAGGTCATCATCGACGAGAGCAGCTATTCCGTCGGGATTTCACACTTAAACAAACACAAAATCACCATCAAAGCTGACGTAGGCATCTTTCGCGCCGACATCTCCCACGACGACATGGGCAACGCTTTCGTCTCCGTCAACGGCCACATCTTCATCATCCACCGCGACGACCTGCTCATCTGCGAAGACTTCTACACCGGCATCGACAGCCCCGACGGTGGCGCCGACGGCCTCATATTTTCGCCCATGCCCGGCAAAGTCGTCAAGGTCAACGTCAGCCCCGGCGACACCATCACCAAAGGCAGCGTGCTACTCATCGTCGAAGCCATGAAAATGGAAAACAACATACTTGCTCCGCGCGACGGCATTGTCGAAAAAGTAAACGTAAAAGCCGGCCGCATGGTCGATGGCAGCAAACCGGTGCTCATGCTGCAGGCACAGGAAGCGTAAAATTACGATTTTGGATTGACGCCTGATCTGAGCGTAGTCGAAGGGAAGGACGAAAGACGAAGAGACGGAGAGACGGAGAGAGAAAGAGACGAAGGACGATTAACGATTAACAATTAACAATTAACAATTAACGAATAACATTTTTGGGCGGCAATACGGGCTTTCCGCTCTATCCGCCTTGCGCCGGTGGTATTTTTGTAGGCGGTACAGGGGCTTCCTTCGTCAGCCGCTGCCCGCCAACAAAAATATCCACCGCCGCTGCGGCGGGATGCCGCTCCAATCCCTGCCGCGCAGCGCGACATCTGATTGGCCGACAACAGAAACGGACAATTGGTTGTTTAGGAGTTAGAATTGGTAGAAATACAAGAATCACTACCCCGACCTTCAGGTCGGTGAACATCGGAACACCAGATTTTACGGGGCTTTTGTCCCAGAGCTTCTAAACCAATGAGCGCGCTGAAAAATATGGATTTAAAAACCTAACACGAAAAAATATGAACTTTGAACTAACCGATGACCAAAAGATGATCCGCCAGGCCGTGCGCGACTTTGCCGAACGCGAGATAGCACCCCTGGCCCAAGAGCTCGACGAGAAAGCAGAATTTTCTCCCGAACTTACCCGCAAGATGGGCGAACTTGGATTGTTTGGCATGTACCTGCCCGAAAAGTACGGCGGCCAACACATGGACACCCTCGCCTACATCATCGCTGTGGAAGAGATAGCCCGCGTGGATGGTAGCCAGGCCGCTACGCTGGCGGCTCACAACAGCCTGGGCATTGGTCCTATTTATTACTACGGCACCGAAGAACAAAAACAAAAATATTTGCCCCGCCTCTGCACCGGCGAAGCTTTGTGGGGCTTTGGCCTCACCGAACCCGACGCCGGTTCCGACTCGCGCGGCACAAAAACCACAGCAATTCCCGACGGTGACCACTGGATCATCAACGGCTCCAAAATATTTATCACCAATGGCTCCGCCGATATCTCCATCGGCTCTTCCGTTCAAACCGTCACCAAAACCCACGACGACGGCCATAAGGAATACTCGACTTTCATCGTCGATAAAGATACACCAGGATTTAAGCGCGTTACCATGCACGGCAAAATGATGTGGCGCGCCTCCGACACCTCCGAGCTTTATTTCGACGACTGCCGCATCCCTAAAGAAAACCTGCTGGGACAAGTGGGCGAAGGCTCCAAAATAATGCTCTCCACCCTCGACAATGGCCGGCTTTCGATTGCCGCCATGGGTTTGGGAGCTGCTCAAGGCGCGTTTGAACTCGCCATGAAATATTCGCAAGAGCGCAGGCAGTTTGGAAAACCTATCTCTAAGTTTCAAATCAACGCCTTTAAGCTTGCTGACATGGCCACCAAAATAGAACATGCACGCTGGTTCCTTTATCGTGCTTGCTGGCTCAAAGACAACAAGCAACCTTTTGGAAAAGAAGGAGCAATGGCCAAACTGTATTGCTCGGAAGTAGCCCGCGAGGTAGCCGACGAAGCTGTGCAAATTCACGGTGGCTATGGCCTGATGAAAGATTACCCCATCGAGCGCATCTACCGCGACCAGCGCCTGTTGCAGATCGGCGAAGGCACTTCCGAAATTCAGCGCCTGGTCATCTCACGGCATCTGGGTTTGTAAAACTGCATCATTATTTAAATGGAAAGACATTAACACTATCAATCATTAATATTTAAAAAATAAACAATGGAAAAACCAACAAAAAAAACCGAATGTATCGTCCGCGACAACGGACCACTCATCATCAAAGGCGACTTTACACTCACCGATGCGCAAGGCAACGAACTGCCCGTGGCTGACCCGACGTATCTCTGCCGCTGCGGCCATTCCAAAAACAAACCCTTTTGCGACGGCATGCACAAACAAATCGGATTCAAAACGATTTGATGCAGCCGTCCGGTCGTGCTTAATAATTCCCCTGAATTGGCATGAGCGTAAAGACGCATTGCAATGCGTCTCTACGAAATCCATAATATTAACCAGCAAAACCCACAACAACATGGACAAAATACTTTGGCAACCCGATCCTGAAAAAATGAAACAGTCACAGATGTGGGAGTTCCTGCAGATGATTGTTGAAAAATACGACCTGCCCAAAGCTGATTATGCAACGCTGCACCATTGGAGCGTGACGCATCCTGGTGAGTTTTGGGGCGAGTTTTGGGATTACACAAAGATCATTTATTCCCAAAAGGCAGCGCAGGTGGTAGATAACGCACACAAAATGCCGGGCGCACATTGGTTCGTGGGAACGCGCCTCAATTTTGCTGAAAACGTATTGCAGCATCGTGGTGGTAAAACGGCTATCATTTTCAGAGGGGAAATGGGCGAAGAGCGGCGCATCTCACGCGATGAGTTGTATGCCGAGGTCTGCCGCATAGCCGATGGATTGCGCGAGGTAGGCGTTAAAACCGGCGACCGTGTTGCCGCCTTCATGCCCAACCTGCCCGAAACGGTAATCGCTATGTTGGCTGCCGCTTCTATCGGCGCCATTTGGTCGTCGTCGTCACCCGACTTTGGTATAAAGGGCGTGCTGGATCGCTTTTCGCAAATTGAGCCTACCGTAATTATTGCTGCGGATGGATATTTCTACAACGGTCGTCAGTTCGATTCGCAGGAGAAATTGCAGGGAATCCTGGAGCACCTTCCATCAGTTAAAAAGGTCGTTCTGGTAGATTATTCGCGTAAGCGTGATATTTCAAAAATAAAAAATGCGGTTGCATGGGAAAACTTTGGCCGGCCCAACCATGATCTCACATTCGAGCAACTGCCCTTTGATCATCCTTTGTACATCATGTATTCGTCGGGAACAACAGGTTTGCCAAAGAGCATCGTGCATTCGGCAGGCGGTACGTTGTTGCAACATCTTAAAGAATTGCGACTGCATTGTGATCTGAAAGAAAACGACACCATATTTTATTACACCACCTGCGGCTGGATGATGTGGAACTGGGTGGTAAGCAGTCTCGCCGTAGGTTCTACGCTGGTACTCTTTGATGGTAATCCGTTTTATCCGGCTCCCGATGCGTTGCTGCGGATGGCCGACGAACTGGATTTCACAATTTTTGGCACCAGCGCCAAATACATCGCTTCGCTGCAGGAAGCCGGCGTAGTGCCTAAAGAAATTTCAGATTTTCCAAAGCTAAAACTAATCACCAGCACCGGCTCTCCCCTCACCGACGAGAGTTTTGAATATGTGTACGAAAGCTGGAAAAAAGATGTGCAGCTTTCGTCGATAGCGGGCGGCACCGATATCGTATCTTGTTTTATGCTGGGAAATCCAATTCTTCCGGTGCATCGCGGCGAGATACAATGTGCCGGTCTGGGAATGGACATCGACTGCTTCGACGAAAACGGGCGTCCGGTACGCAACCATAAAGGCGAACTGGTTTGTAAAACGGCTTTCCCTTCGATGCCCGTTTATTTCTGGAATGATCCCGACAACGAAAAATACCACAAGGCATACTTTGAAGTTTACGACAACATTTGGCATCATGGCGATTACATCTCCATCAGCGATCATGGCGGCATCACCATGTACGGCCGCTCCGACGCCACGCTAAATCCGGGCGGTGTTCGTATTGGCACTGCCGAGATTTACGCCATCGTTGAAAATATGCCCGAAGTTGCCGACTCCGTCATCATTGGACAGCAATACCATGGCGATGAGCGGGTGGTGCTCTTCGTTCAACTGAACTCGGGAAATGATCTAACTGAAGAATTAATACAAAAAATAAAAACCAACATCCGAAAAGGCTGCAGCCCGCGCCATGTGCCTGCTGTGATTAAAGAGGTTACCGGCGTACCTTACACATTGAATGGCAAAAAAGTGGAGGTAGCTGTCAAAAAAATTATTCATGGCCAAGAGGTTTTCAACCGCGACGCATTAAAAAATCCTGAGACATTAGAGCAATATCATGGAATTTTGGATTAACAGATTGAACAAATAGGTATGAATCTGCCTTTTTGAGAGTCAATTAAGGCGAAAAAATAAATTACATCTTAGATCATTCCATTCACAACACCGAGCGTTTTATGAAATATCCTAAAAAAGTAGTTATCGGCGACATCACCGTGCGCGACGGATTTCAGCACGAAGAAATTTTTATCCCAACAGAGGCAAAACTATGGCTTGCCGAAGAGTTGTTGCTGGCAGGTTTCAAACACATCGAAGTATCCAATTTTGGGAACCCGAAAGGCATGCCCCAATTTGGAGATGCCGACGAACTTTTCAAAAAGATTCGCAGCAGCAAGCGCGTCGCCCACCTGCTCGACGAGGTGATGCTGACGGCTATCACCATTCGTGAGCGGGCCGTGCAGCGCGCCATCGAAGCTCGCCAGGAGGGCTGGGGTCCCGACCGCATCCTGTTGATGGTTTCCACCAGCGAATCACACCAACAGAAAAACTCAGGATTGACCCTCGACGAATATTGGAAAATGAGCGCAGAGTGGGTGAAAAAGGCGCGCGATGCAGGCCTCAAAGTCAACGGCACCGTGAGTACCATCTGGGGCTGTCCCATCGAAGGACCAACCGATATGAATCGCGCTATCGAATTTACCAAGCGCTGGTTTGATATTGGCGTAAGCGACGTAGAACACGCCGACCACGACGGCTCTGCTTCGCCTGACCGCGTTTACGAATATTTCTCGCGTCTGCTCGACAAAGTGGACAACCCGCACAAACAAATTGCCCATTTTCATACTACCCGCGGCTGGGGCATGGCCAATGTGCTGGCAGCGCTGCAAGCCGGGATGACCAATTACGAATCGACCATGGGCGGACTGGGTGGGCAGCCGGCCAACTTCGTCAGCGGTGTGCCGGTTCCCGGAACAGGAGCTTATTATTACAAAGACCCTACTGATGTTGGCCTCGTATCGACGGAAGATATGGTGGTGATGATGGACGAGATGGGCATCGATACCGGACTGGATATCGACAGGATTTTGGAAATTGGTAAGATGGTGGAAAAAATTGTCGGGCGCAAACTCCGGTCAGAATCTATCCGTAACGGACGCATTCCCAAAAGTATGTCAGGGCGGAAATAGTTGGAAGTTAGAGGTTGGAGATTGGATTTCAAATTTAAAATTTCTGAACTTTTACTACAAAATTCCTTCGACCAGGCTGGCTTCGACAAGCTCAGCCACCGCAACCGCCTCATGGCAGGCTTTATTCTGAATTCGATGTTTTTTGTTTCTAAAAAAATCTGACTGGATTTCAAAAGATTTTTTAGACTGTTTGGATCCTTCATAAATCAACCTGCTGGCAATTTGTTTCATTTCTTTTCGGCGGCTCGTTTTTCTCTTTTAATCTTTTTAGGCCCATACCAAAGCCAAAATCCTGTAATTGTAAATGTCAACAGGGAAAGCCCCATCATGGAGGTGTAAATCAATTTGATTGGTTCACTGGTAGTTCCCAGGTAATAGTCAAGAATTGAACCATCATGAATGTCCTCAATAAAATCGGAAAACCTTTTTTGGATATTCAAAACTTCCCCGGTTGTCCCGTCGAGCTGAATTGCCCAATATTGATCGACGAAGACAAATTTAACCATTCCTTTATTTTTTCTTATGTCAATTTTTTCAAGCTCAAACGATAATTCAGATGAAATGGAGTCGTGAAGAACCTTGCAGGCAATCGTGTGCAAACTGTCGATAGGAAGCCAATCCTTTAAATCTGTTGACGTGCCAATTTGCGTTTTTGGTAAAATCAAACCGCCACTATGTTTTTTCCATCCAAGTATAAGCCCTGTGGTACCAATGAAGAAGAAAAAAATGAAAAGAGCCGCGCCCGTAGTTTTATGGATTTTTCTGAATCTGCGTAATAATTTGGTTTGCTTTTTCCTTTTGCTTTTATGTTTCATCATCGGGCTTCATTATTTTCATACGGCAAAATTACATAGGTTTCTCATATGAGTAAACTGAACAGCCTTGCCACAAACGAAATAGCTATTTTCGCAGATTGAAAATGATAATTAAGCTGTTTTGAAAAAAGCC
>CAZTCX010000029.1:28054-30631 GCA_964612515.1 uncultured Lentimicrobiaceae bacterium
GAAATAGCTATTTTCGCAGATTGAAAATGATAATTAAGCTGTTTTGAAAAAAGCCATTGTTTCGGTCATCAACGATCTTGTTACCGACCAGCGCGTCAACAAAAGCTGCCTGGTATTGCAGGAGCTTGGCTATGAAGTGCTGCTTGTCGGACGTCGCCGCAAGCGAAGCCTTCCGCTGCCATCGCGGCCTTATGCGATGCACCGGATGAGGCTGCTCTTCGAGCGTGGACCTTTGTTTTACGCTTGTTTCAATGTCAGACTTTTCTTTGTGCTACTCTGGCGCGGTGCCGATCTGCTCTTTGCCAACGACCTCGACACGCTCCTTCCCAACTATCTGATATCAAAAATTAAAAATATTCCAATCGTTTACGACAGTCACGAATACTTTACCGAAACGCCCGAGCTGGTCAATCGAAAGTTTGTGCAAGGCGTTTGGAAAAAAATTGAAGCCACCCTTGTTCCTCGGCTTCCATGGATGATCACTGTGAATGAATCCATTGCCGGGCTGTTTCGCAATAAATATAATGTGGAGGTTTTTGTTGTTCGCAACATTCCGCCACGGCAAACCGTCACTTCCGCGCCAGCTGACGTTTCTTTGCCGCTTGTCAACGATCAGCCCATAGTCCTTTTACAGGGATCGGGCATCAACATACAGCGTGGCGCCGAGGAACTGGTGGAAGCTATGCAATATGTGCTGCACGGGCAGTTGCTCATCATCGGTGGTGGCGATGTAATCGGGCGGTTGAAGCAAATGGCGCACGATTTACAACTCACCGATAAAATAACTTTTATGCCGTCGATGCCTTTTGAGCAGTTGCAAAATTACACCCGTCAGGCTGCCATCGGGCTATCGATAGATAAAGATACCAACATCAACTACCGCTATTCGCTGCCCAACAAGCTCTTCGACTACATCCTTGCCGGCGTGCCGGTGCTGGTGACACCACTTACGGAAATAAAAAAGATAGTGGATGAGTGGCAAGTGGGCGAAACTATCAACAGCCATGAGCCACGCAGCATCGCCCGCCACATCGACGCCATGCTGGCCGATAAAGAAAAACTGGCAACCTACCACCGCAATTGCCTGGCTGCCGCAAAGGCACTCAATTGGGAAAACGAAAAGCAGGTTTTAATAAAGATTTTGAAACAATATGCCTGAAAATATTTTGCATATCATCTCCTTCGACATCCCCTACCCGCCCAACTATGGCGGCGTAATAGATGTTTTTTATAAAATTAAAACTTTAAAAAAAGCAGGCGTGGGTGTCATTTTGCATTGCTATGCTTATGGGCGCAACGAATCGCCGGAACTTGAAGCACTTTGCGAAAAGGTTTACTATTACTCCCGGCGTACCGGCTGGCGCACCAACATAAGTCTGAAACCATACATCGTCAACAGCCGCCAATCAGATGAGCTTATCGAAAACCTTTTGGCCGACAGCTATCCTATCCTTTTTGAAGGATTGCATTCGTGCTTTTATCTGGACGATCCACGACTGGAGCAGCGCGTGAAAATCTATCGCGAAAGCAACATCGAGCATCATTATTATGCGCATTTGGCGAAAGCAGAAAAGAATGTTTTTAAAAAACTTTTCTTCACCATCGAAAGCTGGCGGCTAAAGCTTTATCAGCAAAAGCTAAAACATGCCGACCTCATGCTTGCTGTGTCGGCCAGCGATACGGCCTATCTGCAGCAGCAATTCCCGAAGCACCATGTCGAATACCTCCCGAGTTTTCATCCCAATGATGATTTTGAAGTTCAGGCTGGCAAATCCGATTTCTTCCTTTATCACGGCAAGCTTTCCGTTACCGAAAATTATAATGCTGCCGAATATCTTGTGGAAGAGGTTTTTGCCGGGCTATCACAGCAACTCGTGATTGCGGGGATGGATCCGCCGGCGCACCTCATCAAAAAGTGCAATGCCCACCACAACGTCAAGTTGATTACCAATCCGGATGACGCGACGATGTTTGGACTCATCCGTGATGCACAGGCCAATATTCTCGTAACCTTTCAGGCAACCGGCCTCAAACTCAAGCTACTCAACACACTTTTCAAGGGTCGGTTTTGTATTGTAAATCCGGAAATGGTGCAAGGAACCGGATTGGACAGGTTGTGTGAAATTGCTGCTAATGCCAATGAGCTTAAAGAAAAGATAGAACTAGTAACTCATAAAGATTTCGACATGCAGGAAGTTGAAAGGCGGCGGGAAGTGCTGATGAAAAACTATTCCAACACAACGAATGCACAAAAGCTGATTGGGTGGGTTTTTAAATAATAGCCAATGATCCTGGATAATCGACACGAGTAGGAAAAGAGTGAAAAGTCAGACCGTGAATAGCGTGAGGCCAACACCCAAAGGCCTCTGACAGATGCGTTTTAGTTCAAATAACATTCACAGCATGACTTGAGCAGAACCTGGCTTTTCAAAATATTCTTCAATAAAATAATTTACCTACTTAATAAATAATACTATCTTTGCCGCCCAATTGACTCAGAAAAGTTCTTTATTGAAACAAAAATATATTGCGGGGTGGAGCAGTGGTAGCTCGTTGGGCTCATAACCCAAAGGTCGG
>CAZTCX010000030.1:0-30481 GCA_964612515.1 uncultured Lentimicrobiaceae bacterium
GTAGATGCCTTTCAGACCATCCTGCGACGCGAAGGCTACCCGGATCCCTACAACGCGCTGAAAATACTTACCCGTACCGGCGATAAAATTACGCGCGAAACCATGCTGCTTTTTATCGACACCCTCGAAATTTCGGAAACCGTAAAAGTGGAGATGAGAAAAATAACACCCCATAACTACCACGGCATCAGCCCTTTTTTGAGTTGAGAGGAGGGATTTAAAGCTACTAACTTTTTCCGTTTGTTATAGTTTACCAACAGTATGGAAACTGAAAGTAACGTTTCATGCTCTTTTTCAAGGCAGGAAGTGTTTAATTTTTATTTTTGCCAAAATTTAAAACGAATATGGATTTAAAAAACATCTTATCGATATCAGGTAAACCCGGCCTTTACAAAAATGTCGGACAAACCAAATCAGGTGTCATCGTCGAAAATATCACCGACGGCAAACGTTTTCCGGCCTTTGCGCACGAGCGTATCAGTTCGCTGGCCGAAATCAGTATTTTCACCCACGGCGAAGATGTGTCGCTTCCCGACGTATTTCGCGTGATTTTCGACAAGTACGAAGGTAAAGAAGTGCTCGATCCAAAATCTGACGGCGCTGAATTGCGGGCTTTTATGCTCGAAGTGCTGCCTGATTATGACGAAGATCGCGTTTATACTTCCGACATCAAGAAATTGGTAACCTGGTACAACATGCTCGTGACCAACGACATGCTGGAGTTTGCCGACGAAGAAACCAGCCAGCCAGAGGAAGAGACTTCAAAAGAAGCTTCCGCCGAAATACCCACCGAAACCGATACAGAATCCGGGGATAAACAATAATCCTCATGTATCGGCACCTTTTACGTCCCTTGCTTTTCCGCCTCGATCCCGAGCGTATCCATCATTTGGTTGCGTCAGGTTTGCAGCTTACAGGCAAGATTCCCGGTGCAAATTATTTTATCAAAAACATCACATCGGTAGCGCATCCATTGCTGGAACGTGAGGTGTTTGGGTTAAAGTTTCGCAATCCGGTGGGCGTGGCTGCAGGGTTCGATAAGCAAGCCTCGTTGTACAATCAACTGGCGCATCTTGGTTTTGGCTTTGTCGAAATTGGAACGATCACCCCGCGGCCACAGCCGGGCAATCCAAAGCCGCGTCTCTTCCGGCTGCCCGCCGACCAGGCGCTTATCAACAGAATGGGTTTCAATAACATTGGCGCTGACCAGGCTGTTGCTAATCTTAAAAAAAGAAAAACCGACATCGTTATCGGTGGGAACATCGGTAAAAATACAGCTACGCCTAACGATAAGGCTGTGGACGACTATGCAGAATGCTTTCGTAAACTTTTCGATTATGTCGATTATTTTGTCGTCAATGTGAGTTGTCCTAATATTACCGACCTGGGTGAATTGCAGGATCAGGACAAGCTCATGCTGATTTTGAATCGCTTGCAGCAAATGAACCACGACCAGTCGAAAAGTAAACCCATCCTGCTAAAAATTTCTCCCGATCTGAACGATCGACAGCTTGACGAGGTAATTGATATTGTGGCGCAAACAAAGATAGATGGCGTAGTTGCCGTAAACACCACCATCACCCGCAACAATCTTATTACGCCCGAAAATCGCGTCAAGCAGATTGCCAACGGCGGACTAAGCGGCAAACCGCTGCGTGACCGTGCCACCGAAGTTATTCGTTATCTTGCTCAAAAATCGGATAAGGCTTTTCCAATCATTGGTGCGGGAGGTATTTTCACACCTGATGATGCCATCGAAAAACTACTGGCTGGAGCCGATCTGCTGCAGGTTTACACCGGATTCGTTTATGAAGGGCCGCTCATCGCACGTAATATCAACCGCCAACTTGTTTTGATGGATCAACATTTTAAAAATGGAAAAGAGTAAAGGATACATTCATTTGTACACCGGCAATGGAAAAGGAAAAACTACGGCAGCAATAGGTTTGGCGGTAAGGGCGGTAGGGGCTGGTAAAACGGTTTTCATCGCTCAATTTGTAAAAGGCATGCACTATTCCGAGTTGGATGCCTTAAAGCAATTTCCTGAAATTGCGCTCCGACAATATGGGTTGGATTGCTTTATTATTAATAAACCCACACAAAAGGACATCGACGCAGCCAGAGTCGGGCTTGCTGAAGTTGTTAAAATTGTGACCGAAAATAGTTTCGATGTTCTCATCCTCGACGAAATTTGCATTGCCTTACATTATCACCTTTTTGAAGAAGAAGAAATTTTAAATTTGCTTAAAGCTAAGCCAGCAGAAATGGAGATTGTTATGACTGGACGCTATGCCCCGGAAGCTCTTTATGAAATTGCTGATTTAGTCACAGAAATGAACGAAGTCAAGCATTATTATAATGATGGAGTCCCGGCCAGAAAGGGAATAGAATTTTAAAACTCCAACCATTTTTGTAGCACTTTGTGAGGTAACAAAATCTTTATTTTCGTCCATTCTTTACCAAAAAGCAATCGCAAAAAGATATTTTTCATATTTTTGCACCCTCATTTTTGCAGGGATTGATTTTGATGCCTGAATATCAATTATCTGCATTTTAAAAAACGATTTAATAACCCGGATGACAAGGCAACATCCACAACATTTTTTTTAATGGATAACGAACAAGAAAAGTTAAACCAGGATTCTGTAGATGAGAATCTGACTTCAGCAGCCGCCGCTGGCAGCACAATTGAAGATGATGCACCGTCAGAAGAAGCCGAAGAAATGGCCGAAGAACAAGCTGAATCGCAGATGAGCATGGAGGAAGCCGAAGAAATGGCCGGTGAAATGATTACTGAGTCAGCCGAAGCAGAGGCTCCTCATCCCGAAGAAACTGAAGAGTCTGGAGAAGAACAAGTGGAAGATCTTGTGATGCTTGATGAAGAGCCCAAGAGAAGCCCTAAAAGTCATCAACATGACGCTCCCGCCGCGCCTGCTGATCCCGGTGATTTCGACTGGGATGCTGCTGGAAAACATCAGGACAATTACACGGCCTCTGAACGTGGAAAGCTGGAAGACCTCTACAACCAGACTTTCAACTCTATCGTTGAACACGAAGTGGTTACAGGCACAATTTCTGGTCTAAACGATCGCGAAGCTGTGGTAAACATCAACTTCAAATCGGATGGTGTGATTCCACGCGCTGAATTGCGTTACAATCCCGACCTGAAAGTTGGTGATACGCTGGAAGTTTATGTGGAGAGTCAGGAAGACCAGACCGGACAATTGATACTTTCGCACAAAAAAGCAAGGATTCTCAAATCTTGGGAACGCGTTAACCAGGCTTTCGAAACCGAAGAAGTAATAAAAGGTCATGTGAAGAGCCGCACCAAAGGTGGTTTGATCGTTGACGTTTTTGGCATCGAAGCTTTCCTTCCAGGTTCACAAATTGATGTGAAACCCATCCGCGATTATGACATCTATGTGGATAAAGTAATGGAGTTTAAAGTGGTGAAAATTAACCACGAATACAAAAACGTGGTTGTTTCGCACAAAGCATTGATTGAGCGCGAACTCGAACAGCAAAAAGCCGAAATCATTGCCAGACTTGAAAAAGGCCAGGTACTCGAAGGAACCGTTAAGAATATTACCTCCTACGGTGTATTCGTTGATCTGGGTGGCGTTGACGGCCTGGTGCACATCACCGATCTGTCATGGGGTCGTATCAACCATCCCGAAGAAATCGTGGAACTCGATCAGAAGATTAAAGTGGTCATCCTTGATTTTGACGACAGCAAAAAACGTATCGCTCTAGGTCTCAAGCAGCTTACCCCACACCCATGGGATGCGTTGGATCCGGACATGAAAGTTGGCGACAAGGTAAAAGGAAAAGTAGTGGTTATTGCCGACTACGGTGCCTTTATAGAGATTGCTGCCGGCGTAGAAGGATTGATTCACGTTTCGGAAATGTCGTGGTCACAGCACCTGCGCACTGCTCAGGACTTCCTGAAAGTTGGTGATGAAGTAGAAGCCGTTATCCTCACATTGGATCGCGAAGAACGCAAAATGTCGTTGGGAATGAAACAACTCATCCCCGATCCATGGGAAAATATCAAAGCACGTTATCCCGTCTCCTCCAAGCACACTGCTATTGTACGCAACTTTACCAACTTCGGTATTTTTGTCGAACTCGAAGAAGGTGTAGATGGTCTGATTCATATCTCCGATCTATCGTGGTCGAAGAAAATTAAGCATCCTGCAGAATTTACTAAGATTGGCGAGTCTATCGAAGTAATCGTTTTGGATGTGGACGAAGAAAACCGTCGTCTGAGCCTGGGTCACAAACAACTCGAAGAAAATCCATGGGATGTATTCGAAACTGTTTTCACCGTAGGATCTATTCATAAAGGAACCATTGCCACAGCTACCGACAAAGGTATGGTGGTAACGCTGCCTTATGGTGTTGAAGGATTTGCTCCTACACGCCATCTGCAAAAAGAAAACAATGCCATGGCTAAAGTTGACGAAACCCTCGACTTCAAAGTCATCGAGTTTTCTAAAGAAAATAAGAAGATCATCTTATCGCACAGCCGCGTATTCCAGGATGTGCAGTCAGCCGAGAAATCCAAAGAGGATAACGAGCAGAAAGCACAAGCCCGCTCCAGCAAGCAGGCTGTGAAGAAAATCAAGGATAACCTCGAGAAGACCACCCTGGGCGACATCAGCGAACTGGCCGAGTTAAAATCGGAGATGGAACAGGTAGCCCGCGAAAAACTGGAAACCCGTGCCCGCCTGCAGGAAGAGAAAGAACAGGAGAAAGCTGACCAGGAACAACTGCTCGCAGATGCTTCTGACGCTACCGAAACTCCCGAAGATGCTACCGAAACCGGTGATGCTCAGGTAGAAGAAACCGAAAAACCGGTTGATGCCGAGGATACCGAAAAAGTAGAAGCTTTGGAAGAAGAAGCTACTGAAGAACCGACCGAAGAAGCAGCCGAAGAAAAGGCTGACGAAACTACCGACGAAAAAACCGACAAAGCCTAACGAGATACGCTAGTATGCGTCAGGCTAAGCCGTGAGCCAAATACGGCGTCGATTTATCGATAAACAAAAAAGCTGTTCCGCGCGTTGTGGAGCAGCTTTTTTTATGTTCTAATTTTTACCAAAAACTATCTTTGCTCAAAAACATGCCGATGCAAGCTTCCGTATTTACCGCCACCGTTTTGGGCAGCAGCGCTGCAACACCTACTTCCACGCGCAATCCATCGGCAATTTTGCTCAATATGGATTACACATATTACCTCGTGGATTGTGGTGAAGGCACGCAGATACAATTACGACGCATGCACTACAAGATTCAAAAGATAAATCATGTTTTTATTAGCCATCTGCATGGTGATCATTTTTTTGGCGTCGTCGGACTTATTTCTACTATGCATCTGCTGGGTCGCGACAGGGAGCTGCATTTGTTCGGACCGCCCCGACTTGAGGAGGTCGTCCAACTGCAACTCGAAGTCTCACAGACTGAACTGGTTTTTCCATTGATTTTTCATCCGACACAAGCCGAAAAAGAGGAGATCATCTATGAATCGGATAAGCATTATGTGAAGTCGTTTCCTTTGGATCACCGCATTGCTACTACGGGTTTCCTTTTTGGGGAGAAACCCCGGCGACGTAAGATCGACAAAGAGTTTCTGCTAAAAGAAGATGTGCCGGTGCCCTTGATTTCGCGCATTAAAGATGGCGATGATTACACAAATCCCTCAGGTTTGGTTTATCCTAATGCTGAAATTACAAAACAACCACCTGCACCGCGTACTTTCGCCTATTGCTCTGACACACGATACAATCCCGATATTGCGGGTTATGTTAAGGATGCTGACTTGCTTTACCACGAGGCCACTTTCATGGAAGAACTAAAAGAAGTAGCCAAAGAGAAATACCATTCTACTGCCGCACAGGCAGCGCTAACTGCCAAACAAGCCGGAGCCAAACATTTGCTGCTGGGACACTTTTCGGCGCGTTACAAAAAGCTGGATGGGATTTTAGAGGAGGCCAAAGCTGTATTTGACAATACTTCTCTGGCTCAGGAGGGGGAAGTGATGGCAGTGTGAGTCCCAACAAAAAAACCCCGCCAAAGGCGGGGTTTGAACACAAACATTATGAAAAACAAAAACTATACTCTTTTCTCTTTGATACGGGCTTTCTTACCACGCAACTCACGCAGATAGAAAATACGTGCACGACGTACCACACCGCGTTTGTTTACAATGATTTCGTCAATAAACGGCGAAGCTACCGGGAAAATCCTTTCTACTCCTATGTTATTGGAAATTTTGCGTACCGTGAATGTTTCAGTTGCGGATTCTCCTTTGCGCTGAAGAACTACGCCTTGATATTTTTGCAAACGCTCTTTGGCGCCTTCAATGATTTTGTACGTTACCGTTACGGTATCTCCTGCCTTAAATGCAGGCATTTCTTTGATTTGGGTCAGATTATCGACCAACGATAATAGTGCTTTTCTGCTCATTGTTGTAGCTTTTATTTTCTCAAAAAGGAGTGCAAAAGTATGCATTTATTTTGAATAAGAACAAAATGCTTTATTTTTTTTCTGATAATTATTAACAAGCTACTGATTAACGCACGAAAAATTTTATCGTACCTCCAGAAGAAGCTGAGTTATTAACATTAAAAAAATAGATGTCTGGATCGGAATTGTAATGAATTATTGTGCTGTGCGAAGTAACAATGCCGGTAATACGATGTCAAGACTTAAGCCTTCAATTATTATCATAAACCGCGTCAGAGTTAGTGGAGTCTTTTAAAACCCGGCGGTGCACTTCTTGCTGAAAGATTTCCGCTCCCACTTTCAGAATTGGTTTTCTTTCTAAATTCAAAATTCAGTAACCGATATTGGAAATTCATTTTCAATTACAATTCTGAATTGCTGCTCCAAATCTCCCAAGCTTTTTCGGCCTGGAGGGTGAGCATTAGCAGGCCGTTTTGTGTGGCGGCTCCGGCGGCTTTTCCTCTTTTCAGGAATTCTGTTTCGGCAGGATTGTAAATCATATCGAAAAGAAAATGCTGCGGGTCAAGCAGATAATAGGGGATGGGCGGACATGCTTCCACGTCAGGATACATGCCCAATGGCGTGGTGTTGATGATTAATTTGTGGGAATCCAACACTCCGGCATCCACATCGCGATAAGCTATTTCTCCATCATTTTTTGGACTTCGTGAAACTGTCAGATAATCGATGCGATTTTTTTGCAACACATAACAGGCAGCTTTGGCAGCGCCACCCGATCCCAGCACCAAAGCATGCTTCGCATTTTGCAAACCGTTGCAGCCATTTTCAAATCCAAAAATATCGGTGTTGTATCCTTTGAGCCATAAAGATTTCCCGTGACGTTTTATCACGATTGTATTAACAGCGCCAACTTCTTCTGCTTCCGCGTCAATCTCGTTGAGCAACGGCAGCACAGTTTCTTTATAGGGAATCGTTACATTAAGACCTTTTAAGTCAGGATTGGATTTGATGAAGGGAATAAGATCATCAATCGAAGGCAATGGTGTCAGGAGATATCGGGAATCGAAAATGTTTTCGTTCAGGAACTTCTCATCAAAAAAAGCCTTCGAAAATGAGTGCGTCAGCGTTTTTCCGATAAGGGCGTAGGTTCTCATACTCTTTTACGTGTGGCAAGCCATTCGATGGCAAAGATCAAAACAAAACCAACGATGGCCAGTAAGATGGCGCCATACAGATGCGGGTCGCCGGTGTAATTATGTGGAAGCACATTTTCCTGTACCAGCGGCTTAAGCACACCGTGCCGATCGGTAAACATTTCGATGTCGTTTTTCCAGGGCCACACTTTGTTAAGCGAGCCAACCATAAAACCAGCCAGCAGCGCGATGGTCTGGTGATGATATTTCTTTAATAAAAAAGCCAACACATTAGAAAAGGAAACAATGCCCACCACGGCACCGGCAAGAAATATAGCCAGGATACCGATTTTTATTTCGCTCACAGCGCCAATGATGTAGGTATATTTGCCGAGCAGGAGCAAGATAAAGCTGCCGGAGATTCCGGGCAAAATCATGGCACAGATGGCGATAGCGCCCGACAAAAATATGAACCACCAGGCATTGGTAGTCTCGGCGGGAGTGATTTCGGTGATGACGTAAGCAACCACGATGCCCGCCAGGAGCGAAAGCCAGGTGGAGAGATTCCACACTTTTATTTGTTTGGCAACGTAAATGGCCGAAGCAACGATGAGTCCAAAGAAAAACGACCAGATAAGCTCCGGGTAATTTTCGAGGATAAAGGTGAGTAGCCGCGCCAGCGAAAGCACGCTGATGCCGATCCCCACAACGATGCTCAGCAGAAATGTACCGTTGATGGCTTTCCAGAAAGCAGCTACTTTGCCCTGGAAAAGAAGTTTTAGACTTTGATAATTGATGCTTTTGATCGAAAAGATCAGTTCTTCGTAGATGCCGACGATAAAAGCTATCGTTCCACCGCTAACCCCCGGCACCACATCGGCAGCGCCCATCGCCATGCCTTTGATCACCAGGGTGAGATATTTCATCATGCGTCTCTGTTTTTCTTGTATTGATCGATGAGATTGTAAAACTGAACGTCCTGCTTGAGCTCCGGGAAAAATTCGAAGAATTGTTCATATGTGGTAGCATCCATGTGCAGGGCAGTCTCGAAATTCTGATAGGCTTCTTTGGTGCGGCCTTTATGTGCAAGATACCCAGCCAGACGATAATATTGCTCAGCCACGGAAGGTTGTGCTTCGATGCCGCGCATGATCACCTCGATGGCTTCATTAATATTTTCCAAATTGTACCACATGCCCGAAAACTCAAGCCACAGGTCCGGATGATTCGGATCGCGACTGATGACGACATGATACTGTTTGATGGCTTCGTCAATTTTGTCGTAGCGGGCGCACATATCTGCAAATATCAGGGTGTAATCCAGGTTGGAATCCTCAAGCGTCATTGCCTTACGGATGTGTTTCAAAGCAGCCTTCCCGTTGCCGGTGCGGTCGGCAACCACGGCCAGTCCCACCCACACATCAGATACTTCAGGTTCGAGCCGTGCGGCTGTCCGGTAGCTGATGTAAGCATTTTCGAGATCATCCAGTTTCTCGTAGCATTCGCCAATATAGTAATAGGTCATACCGTCAGGGGCTTCCATCTCCAGAGTTTCCAGGTAGTAATTGATGGCTTCCTGGTATTTTTCCAGATTGGCCAAAGCATTGGCTTTGTTGAAATATGCCGACGAAAAATCGGGCGAAATAGCGATCACAAATTCGTAGGCATCAATGGCTTTTTCGTAGAGCTGTTGGTTGGAATAGGCGATGCCCAGATTAAACCATGCAATATCTGAATATGGATTTTTATCAAGAAAATCACCGAAAAAGGCAATGCCTTCGTCCTCACGGCCTGCCAGTTCATAACAAAATGCCAGCTCATAAATCACACCCTGGTTTTCGGGGTTGAACTCCAATGCCTTAACCAGATATTCGATAGCCAGATCGTACTCTTTTATTTCTTCGTATTCAAAAGCAATGCGGGTATATAAATCATCCTTTTCGTCGGAATAACGAATGGCTTTTTCATACTCGCTGATGGCTTCTTTGTAGAGTTTCAACTGACTGTAAACGGCGCCTTTGGTTGCAAGTATCTCCGGATTGTGTGGCTCCAGAACCTCAATCTTGTGCAGGATGTCCAATGCCTGGGTGGTGTTGTTGACATCAGCATAATATTGTGCTTTGCGCAATAGGAACACCGTGGAGGAAGGATGCTGCCGCATGGCATAGTCGATGGCCTTGCGTGCTTTTTTAGTGATATTTTGTTCGAGATAAAAATCTATAATTTCTTCAAATTCCTCAACATCAAAAAAATACATTTTATTTTGCCTGATCATTTCATCAAATTTGCCGACCAGGTCGTTCACATCATGGTTGAAAGGATCAAAATCTTCTGTCATAAATCATTTTTTAATAAACCCGGCAAAATTAGCGATAATTTTACTTTTGCAAAAAAGTAATTATGGCACTCATCAAAAGCATTTCAGGTATCCGTGGCACCATTGGCGGATCGGCGGGCACTGCGCTCACGCCGTTGGATATTGTACGATTTACGGCGGCTTACGCCAATTTTATCCAGAAACAAAGTTACGCAAAGCGCATCACCATTGTGGTTGGGCGCGATGCACGCATCTCCGGGGTGATGGTCAACGCGCTGGTAACCGGCACGCTAATGTCGATGGGCGCTGATGTAATCGATACCGGCCTTTCTACCACGCCCACAGTGGAAGTTACCGTTACCAATGAAAAAGCGGATGGCGGCATAATCCTCACTGCCAGCCACAATCCGGCGCAATGGAACGCACTGAAGTTGCTCAATCACCGTGGCGAATTTCTCTCTGCTGCTGATGGCGAAGAAATTCTGCGGCTTGCCGATTCTGATGAAATCCAATTTGCTGAAGTAACTGAATTGGGAACGCTCGTTATGCGCACCGGCACCATCGAGCAGCACATTCGGCAGGTGCTTGCGCTTGAACTGGTGGATGTGGAAGCTATCCGCAAGGCTGATTTTAAAGTCGCAGTCGATGCTGTTAATTCCACGGGAGGCATTGCTATTCCGGCTTTGCTTGAGGCACTTGGCGTGAAAAGGATCAAAAAAATCTATTGTGATCCTAATGGGATTTTCCCCCATAATCCAGAACCACTGCCCGAAAATCTCACAGAAATAGCAAAGGTTATGCGGGAAGGCGATTATGATGTTGGTTTTGTGGTGGATCCCGATGTGGATCGGCTGGCGATCGTCTGTGAAAATGGCGAAATGTTTGGCGAAGAATACACGCTGGTGGCTGTTGCCGATTATGTGCTAAGCCACACGCCGGGCAATACGGTGAGCAATCTCTCCTCGTCGCGTGCTTTACGCGATGTTACCATTGCGGCGGGTGGAAGCTACCAGGCCTCGGCAGTGGGGGAGGTGAATGTAGTGGAGCTGATGAAGAAAACCAATGCGGTGATTGGCGGTGAAGGCAACGGCGGAATCATCTATCCCGCTGCCCATTATGGTCGTGACTCGCTTGTGGGCATCGCGCTCTTCCTTACTTTTATGGCAAAACAAAACGCTACGCCCACCCAAATTCGCAAAAAGTATCCTGCCTATTTTATGTCTAAAAACAAAATCGAGTTGTCGCCAGCCCTGGATGTGGATGATATTTTGAAAAAAGTTGCTGAACGTTACAGCCACGAGCAAATTACTACCATCGACGGCGTGAAAGTAGATTTTGAAAAAGAATGGGTGCACCTGCGCAAATCCAACACCGAGCCGATCATTCGCATCTATGCCGAAAGCACATCAGCCGAACAGGCAAAGGCATTGGCGCAAAGCGTTATTGATGAAATCAAATCCATTGCAGGAATTTAAAATCCAAAACTTCATGAAAGCCAGGCGGCACACATTTATTTTTGTTAACAAAAAAAGATAAATGTGGATAATAAAAACCAGGCTTTTGGTTGAGATACAATAGGTTTTTCTACTTTTATGGCCGAAACAAAATGATCAGCTATGGCGCGTCGAAAAAAGAAAAAACAAGCTCCGCATAAATTCAGCACCATCACTTTTAAGCTCGGCTATTTGCAAAAAAAATCGCTCGATAAATACTGCAAGGCACGCGGACTTACCCGGATAAAGCTCATCAAGAAATCTATCGAGCATTTCCTGACCCTTCCCGACGACCAGCCGGCACCCCAGATGTTTATCTCACCCAACCAGCTCGATCTTTTCGACGAAGCTTTGCGCGCCAGCGAAGCCGGAGAAGTATATCAGGGAAATAGTTCGGTGTAAAAACAAAGTTAAACCGCGGAGGCGCTGAGACCCAGAGGAAAACAAGTAATAAACCGCTTAGACGCTGAGACACGGAGGGAATCAAGAATACCTATTTTTTTATTCTTTGCGCCTCTGCGCCTTTGCGGTAGAAAGGAATAAACCGCGGAGACGCGGAGACGCAGAAGAAAACAAGTAATAAACCGCTGAGACGCTGAGACGCAGAGGAAAATAGAAGAGAAATAGCCTTTTAATTCTCTGCGCCTCAGCGCCTTTGCGGTGAAAAAAGTAACAGGAGAGTATCACCGCGACATTGCATTTTCGTAAAGATAGCGCGTAATGATGGAGCGTCCCAGTGTTACCTCGTCAGCATATTCCAGCTCATCGCCAACCGATACCCCACGCGCAATGGTGGTAACTTTTACCTCAAAATCCTTAATTTGTTTGTACAGATAATAATTGGTGGTGTCGCCTTCGATGGTAGCTGCAAGGGCAAAAATCACCTCTTTTATTTCGCCGTTTTTCAGTCGTTGCACCAGGCTGTCGATGGTGAGGTCTTTGGGTCCGATGCCGTCCATGGGTGAGATGATGCCACCCAGCACGTGGTATAAGCCGCGGTATTGACTTGTTTTTTCGATGGCCATCACGTCGCGGATGTCTTCTACAATACAAACGATTTCGCGGTTGCGGCGGCTGTCACGGCAGATGTCGCACATCTCGCTGTCGGAGAGGTTGTGGCAGGTGCGGCAATATTTGATCTCGCTGCGCAACGCTGTCAGTGCGTTGGCCAGCGCTTCCACCGTGGTGGTTTCTTCGCCCAGCAGGTGAAGTGCCAGGCGCAGCGCCGTGCGACGCCCAATGCCCGGCAGTCGCGAAAGCTCGTCAACAGCGTTTTCGAGGAGTTTGGATGAGTAGTTATTCACTGGTTTTTCTCGTGTAGTATTTTTGCAAAAATAGTGCTTTGATTTGGGGTGCTAAATAATGACCAAAATTTTCCGTTGTTTTGGTGCGGTCTGAAAAAAATTGGGTCTTTTTATTACGCAAGAAATGCCTGCTTAATTTTATGAGAATGAAAATGAAAAATCCTTTGCTGATAATAACTGTGGTTTTGATGTGCAATGTGGCTGCCACAGCGCAGGCTTCCGACACGCTGAACCAAACCGATGCGCAGGGACGCCGCCAGGGGGTCTGGATAAAAAAAGATGCCACCGGTCGGCTGATCTACCGCGGACAGTTTGCCGACGATGTGCCTGTTGGCGAATTTATTTATTACGATGAGGCAGCACGCGTAAAAGTGCTGCAGATAATGAGCGACAGCGGAACACGGGCTGCTACCAAATCATTTCATCCTGGCGGAGTGATGCAATCCGAAGGGGATTATCTCAACCGGTTGAAAACGGGTGAATGGAAATATTGGGACCAATACGGCCAACTTCTAACTATCGAAAATTATAACCAAGACACGCTCCAAGGAGGCTTTTTTGTGTTTTATCAAAATGGTGATACCGCCGAAATTCTTCACTACGAGCGTGGTTTAAAAGATGGCCAATGGATTCAGTATTTTAAAGATGGAAAGCTCAAAACCAAAGGTCTTTTTGTAAACGACACCTTGAATGACACCATCAATTTTTACCAGCCCAACGGCAAAGTGCGCGTTGCGGGCAGATACAACCACGGATTGAAAACGGGAGCATGGGTCTATTACATCGAAAGCGGAGAAGTGGAACGCATCGAGCATTTTGTGGATGGAATGAAAACGGGTCAGGAGGTGATGATTGAACTGCCTGCCGAAAATTATGAACCTATTGAAATTGAGAATAGTGACGATTCAAGATAAATGTCGCAGGTATTGGCGGGCTCACCATTTTTATAAGAATGCTATTTTTGCAAAAAGGCACATCTGAATTATGGAAACAAGAGAAATTATTCGAGCAATTAAAAAACTTCCTGTTAGCAAAAGGATGCTTATAGTGGAGAGAACTTTACAAATAATCAAAGAAAGCGAAACAAAAGATGAAATGTTAGTGGCAGCCGAAGCTCTTTTTGAGGACTATGTGACTGATAAGGAATTAACCTCTTTTACTCGGCTCGACTATGAAGAATTCTATGAAACAAAGTGAGATTTGGTTAATTAATCTTGACCCAACAATTGGAGCAGAAATAAAAAAAACAAGACCTGCAATTGTTGTGAATGATAATTCACTTGGAAAGCTTCCCCTAAAAATCATTGTACCACTGACAGATTGGAAGGAAAAGTATGAAATTGCACCCTGGATGGTTTCTATTAAACCAGACAGATTTAACAACCTATAAAAACAATCAGCAGCAGATTGCTTCCAAATTAGGTCAATATCAGAAGAAATGTTCACTAAAAAAATAGGCAGTATTTCCTTAGGTAACTTTGACGATGTTAAATACGCGCTAGCGAAAGTTTTGACAATTCAAAACCCTTAAACCAGTAAACATATCGAATAGGTAGCGCAGTAGGTATGACAATTTCGTCGATTCAACGACTAAAGAATTTCAGAGCCTCAATTTTGTCGATTATACCTATAATTGTTGTCCACTGTATCTTAAAGCAGCTCCTCAAGACTTTCCAACCTGTCGATCACCAGCGTTCCGCTTGCCTGCAACCGGTGGGCTGCGTGGTGTCCTCCCGAAAACAAAATAGATTGCATGCCGGCACTTTTGGCTACTTCGTAGTCGTGGAGGGTATCGCCAATCATCAAAAGTTCATTGGCCTGCAACCCGCTGCCGGAAACCAGCAGCAGCGCGTTTTCTTCCTTGCTGTGTGCATAATGATCGTTCAGTCCATTGATACTTTCAAAAAAATTCACGTCGAGACACGCACCGACAGAGGCCAGAAGCATCTGTTGCTGCATCGCCGAAAGGATAAATTGTTGGTAGCCACGGGTTTTTAAATAACTGATTATTTGGTTGGCACCGCTATGGATGCCACAGCCGGGAAGCAAGATGCTGTAATTTTCAATGAATTCCATGGCAATGGCATCCCATTCTTCTTCATCGAAAAACAGGCCTGCCTCCTGATAATATTCGCGCACCGGAAACGCAAAAATCTTGCGGTAACGCTCCTGGCTTAGCAGCGGGAGTTGGCGCCTGGCGAGCATCTTATTCATGGCGCTGAGGCTGGCGGCGATGTCGTCGAGCAGCGTGCCGTTCCAGTCCCAGACAATGGCTTTGACGACAGAAAAATCTATGGGCAATGTTGGTTTCAAATTGTTATCGGATTAGCGGGAATTTGTAAATTCGCAAAAATAATTTGAAAACCATTATGAAAAGTATCAATCCTTCCACCGAAGCGCTCATTCGCGAATACGAGGCATACACTATCGAACAATGCAACCGGATCATCGATCAGGTGCATGACGCCTGGCAACATTGGAAAACAACCGCTATGGATCACCGCGCGCAGTTGATAATGCGGGTGGCAGAAGTTTTGGATAATCGGCGGGATGAACTGGCGCTGCTTATGACGCACGAAATGGGCAAGCCGCTGCGTGAGTCACGCTCCGAGATAGAAAAGTGTGCCTGGGTATGCCGTTATTATTCTGAAAATTCAGCGCAAATTCTGAAAGACGAAACCATAGGGAGCGACGCTACCCACAGCTTTGTTGCCTTTGAGCCGCTGGGGGTGGTGCTGGCCGTTATGCCCTGGAATTTTCCTTTCTGGCAGGTATTTCGTTTTGCGGCACCAGCGATTATGGCCGGCAATGCGGGTGTGCTCAAACACGCCTCTAACGTAAGCGGCTGTGCGCTGGCCATCGAGTCGGTTTTTAAAGAGGCCGGTGCCCCGGAAAATCTGTTTCGTACGCTCCTCATCGGTTCCGACAAAGTGGACGCAATTTTACAGCATCAAAATATTCGCGCAGCCACGCTTACCGGCAGCGAACCTGCCGGCAGCAAAGTGGCCGCCACCTGCGGCCGCCTGCTTAAGAAAACGGTGCTGGAACTCGGTGGCTCCGACGCTTTTATCGTTTTGGCTGATGCCGATCTGGAAAAATGCGTCAAAACTGCCGTAACTGCCCGCATGATCAATACTGGCCAGAGCTGCATTGCCGCCAAGCGTTTTATCGTCGTTAAAGAAGTTTATGAAGATTTTGTGGCGCGTGCCATCCGCAAAATGGAAAGTCTGACAACCGGCGATCCCACCACCGACGACATCGACTATGGTCCTATGGCACGCCGCGATCTGATGGAGGCGCTTGAGCAGCAAATTGATAAATCGGTAATGATGGGCGCCAAGCTGCGTACGGGTGGACATCCGCTACAGCGAAAAGGTTTTTATTTTGCTCCAGCAGTGGTTACGGACGTTACAGCCGGCATGCCGCTGTTCGATGAAGAAACCTTCGGCCCGGTGATGGCGGTGATAAAAGCCGAATCACCGGAGCACGCAATCCTACTCGCCAACAACAGCAATTACGGATTGGGCGGAAGCCTCTGGAGCCGCGACACCCGGAAGGCGGAGCAGCTGGCGCGGCAAGTAGAGACGGGCAGTGTCTTCATCAACGGGATGACAAAATCGGATCCCCGCCTGCCTTTTGGCGGCATAAAAAACTCTGGCTACGGCCGCGAGCTTTCGCACTATGGCATCAAAGAGTTTGTAAATATTAAAACCATTTGGATAGCATGAGACGGCATAATAAAGTTGATAATATCTTTGAAAAAGAAAAGATTATTCTCCTCCATCCCTCAAAACCGATTTTGCTACCTTTACCAAATAATGCGAGTTTTTAAAAAGTAAAGAATTAAGGTTATCAGTAACGGGGAAACACACTTTTATTCCAACAAACTTACCCGCACCTTTTTCTTTTTGAGTTTGCTGTTGTTTAACTGCTTAATCAATTCAGCCGATTTTGTGGCAGGTACCGCCACGAAAGCACAATCCTGTTTTAATTCGATGGCTCCCAGTTCGTCCTTGTCGAGATTTCCCAGCTTGAAAAACAATCCGGCAATGTCGCCTTTGGAAATCTTATCCTTCTTGCCGCCGGAAACGAAAAGCGTTGCCCATTTACTTTTACCTGGCGCATATATGGCTTTAATTTCTTGCTCTTCCGCTCCTTTGATGAAATCAGGGAGGTTTTCGTTTTCCCATTTCAAGACGTACGCTGTGCCATTGCTGTGCATCCGTGCGGTTCGTCCGTTGCGGTGTATAAATTCACGCTCCTTTGGTGGAAGTTGATAATGGATGATGAAATCCATTTCGGGAACATCGATGCCCCGGGCGGCTAAATCGGTGGCGACCAATAAACGATGGGTGCCGTTTCTGAATTTTATCAATGCGCGTTCGCGATCAATTTGCTCAAGTCCGCCATAAAAACAAGTATGAGGGATGTGATTTTCGCTGAGAAAGTCGCTCACATATTGAATGGTTTCCTTGAAATTACAAAATATAATTCCACTTGCATCACCAACGTAGGCCAGCAATTTCACCAAGGTATTCAGCTTATCTTTTGATGGAGAAACAATGGTTTTGATAGTGAGTAGTTTTGGTACTTCATGCAGGTAATCCAGCCTTTCGGCATTTTTGATCCCTACAAATTCAGGTATTTCAATGTTTTGGGTGGCAGAGGTTAGAATCTTTTTTTCGATAGCAGGTAGCGCTTCAACGATTTCCATCATTTCTTTTTCAAAGCCCACTTCCAGGGATTTATCAAACTCATCCAGCACCAAAGTTTTTATTCTTTTGGTCGAAACGGTTTGTCTCCGCATGTGATCGGCAATTCTACCCGGAGTTCCAATTAAAATAGCCGAAGGGTGCGTCAGTTCAATTTTATCCTTCGTTCCAACCCTTCCGCCATACACAGCATTGGTTTTGAATCCACTGCCCATTTCACGGGTTACTTGCTCTATCTGGATGGCTAATTCGCGTGAAGGAACCAGAATCAAAACCTGAACTTCCTGGTAGTCAGGATCAAGATCGGCAATAATGGGCAAGAGGAAAGCCAGTGTTTTTCCCGTCCCTGTGGGTGATAAAAGCACGATTTCGGAGTGCGTTCGGATGGCTTTGTGCGCATCCTGCTGCATCTGATTGAGTTCCTGGATTCCCAATTTATCCAATATGGATTGCTGATCTTTGTTTCTATCTGTCATTTTACAAAACTACCATTATTATTCAGCAGAAAGCCGCGACAACTCCTCAATGACTCGCGTGGAGTTTATGTTTGACGATTCGATGTCCTGCGGACGATCGAATGTCGCAGTCGAATTGCAATTTTCCATGTTCAGGGAAGGAGGAGTTGGAAACGTTAGAAGATTGATTCAATAAGCCACCCGGTGAATAACGCAAGACATAAGCACTTCTTCCCAAAAAGAGTGTTTCTGGCTCAGGCAGAATTTACTGGGTGACTGGCGAGTGAGTGAAGTCACACCTTGAATAACGCCAGACAGAAGTACTACTTTCTAAAAAGAACGTTTTATGCTCAGGCAGAATTCACGGTGTGACTGATTATTTGATAATAGCTAAATGGGTATGAAAATATTCTTTTAAGGTTTTTTATAAAATTTACTTGACGTGTTGTAATGCCGCTCTGGCAAAGGGTTGTTTTCAAAAAAGGAAAACCAATTCTTGCATTCTTTAAGAGTTGTTCCGGCTTTTAATGTGGCGGGTTAGAATTTTGTTCTTTATGTTTGTTAATGTATTGTCAAGCTAACTTGAAAACTACAAGTCCTTGATGTTTCTGCCACAAAGATTGAATGTTGTGTCAATGAGGCATTTATGCCCTTTCCGGTGGTGGAATTTAGAGTATTGCTTATTATATTTTATAAACCTAATACTTTACATCATGAGAAAACCTGTACTTATTTTATCGCTTGCAATGATCCTCTTCTTTATTGTTCCCTTAACGATCGTTGCGCAAACTGTGGACACAGAGCAGATTGATCCGGAGGAGTATTTTGCCAAATATGGCTATATTACTTCTGAACTTCCTTCATTTTACGCCACAAGATCGGCATTGGCGCCAAATGAAATGCACATCCTAGACACGCTCACACGAGCGGAGCGCCAGATAATCGAAGAAGCTTACGACCCTCCGGCAATAGGTGTAATTCGTGATTTGACGAATCCTGTTTATTTTAATCTTAACGAAATAGCAATCCCCGAGAATGGCGAAATCAGCCAGTTCGGCGGACGAATCACGCGTGTCAATGAGGAGACGTTGGTTTACACGGCTTATTTCCAATCGAAGCGAGCCGACGAAATCAGGCTGTTTTTCCCGGAAGGAAATTTTCCGCCGGGTGTAAAAGTAAACCTGTTTAGCCGCGACGATTATGCTTTTAATCAGCCCGAGCTTAGAGGGACTCTGGATGAATACGGCTTTTATACCACCACTACTTTTGCCGATTATGTTATTCTGCAGGTGGTAATTCCCATTATGGAAATCGAAGAGAATGTTTATTTTTCCATTACCAAAGTAATCCATGCTGACGACAGGTACATCCCGGAAGAACTCCTCAGGTCATGTTATCTGGACGCAAACTGCGCTGATGCCAATAGTTTTGCGCAAATCACTTCGGTCAGAGGAGCCACAGCGCAATTATCTTTTCCAGTGGGTGGTACTTATTTTATATGCAGCGGAGGGATGTTGAATGACATTCGTGATAAGGATTGGCAACCATTTTTGCTTACAGCAAACCATTGCTTCGATACACAAACCTCGGCTGCAGGTCTTGAGGCGCTTTTCCGGTTCTGGTCAACCTCCTGCAATAGCGGAGTAGCAAATCCAAATACCATTCTTGTAAATGGAGCAAATTTGATATCCACCAACAGCCAGACTGATTTTACGTTGGTACTGCTCAAGCAGCCATCTTCCAGCTATTATTTGGGCTGGTCTACCGGCAGTGTAGCCAACAATACCACTATGCACTCCACCCATCATCCGGCAGGCACACTGATGAAATACCATCGTATGACCAACAAGACCTCGCCAAGCCATTCTTGTAGCGGATTTAGCACTTCCGATTTCTATTATACAAAGGTTACAATGGGTCAGACAACGGGTGGCAGCTCAGGAGGCATAGTGGTGGACCCTGAAGGCAGAGTGAGGGGACAATTGTATGGGACGTGTCATTCAAACATCTGGGACGATTGCGACTATGACACTTATGAATGTATGTGGGGTAGGTTTGATAAATCCTACTCCATCAACAACCTGGCTTATTGGCTATATAATGGCGGCGCCAGTGTGGCTATATCCACATCGCCGGGATCATCCTACAGCTTCGGCACGGTAAACGTCGGGTCGTATCAAGATTATAATATCACGGTTAATAATTCAGGATCACGACCTAATTATATGAACCTGGAGGCTGGCACTGCCTATTTGAGTGGAGGGGATGCAAGCCAATTTTCTATTATTGGCAGCAAATCCCTCTATCTGGCGCCTGGCGAATCAGGGACTATTAAGGTAAGATTCGCACCTGCCTCTTCAGGCAAGAAAACCACCACGTTCTATATTCCGCACAATGCCGATAACTACACCAGTCCTAAAGCGATAACGCTTACCGGATACGGAAATCCATGTTCCGATATTATTTCGCTGGGTGGTGGTGGCAGCCAGAATACCAAGACCTTCTCCAAAAGTGGTGAAGGAGCGTGGGCTTCCAATTTTTGTGGTTATACTTGTGAGGGCAACGAACAGATATACAGTTTTACGGCACCGATAACAGGTACCTACAGCATCACGGTCACCAGCACCAACAGCACTTTCGTAGATTACTTTTGGAAATCGACGGCATGCTCATCCAGCGGTTGGAATTGCATCAACTGGGTATATTCGCCATCGACGCAAGGCGCAATGAGCTGGACTGCCGGAATAACCTATTACATCCTTTTGGATGCAGAAGGTACATCATTGGCTACGCATTCATTTTATGTTGCGCTCAGCCCATGTTCCAATATTATTCCGATTAGCGGAACAGGTCCTGCAAATTCAAAAACTTACGTGGGTGGCGGCTATGGAAGCTGGAATACATCAGCAGCTTCGGCCTGCGGCTACTGGTGCGAAGGACAGGAGCAGATATATAGCTTTGTGGCTCCACGAACCGGAAATTACGGCATACAGGTTACTACCGGCGGCAGTTGGGTGGATTATATGTGGAAAACCGGCTCATGCTCCTCTGCAGATTGGCAGTGTATCGACGATATTTACAGTCCCGGTCTTTATGGCGAATTCTACTGGACAGAAGGTCAAACCTATTTGCTGCTCGTGGATGACGAAGATAATACCGCCAGCAATCACACCTTCCATATCCAACTAACCCAAGCCGTCGGAACCTGGACAGGTCTGGTGAACACCGACTGGCATAATACCGGAAACTGGAGTTTTAACACAATTCCCACCTACGCCATCGATACATATATTCCCGCAGGAACGCCAAACCAGCCGTTCCTTCAGAATGGAAATGCATTTTGCAAAAGTCTGTTGATCGACAATGGGGCTACCTTCACTATGGGCGCGCGTGATTGCCAGGTATTAGGAAATATTGATTGCAAAGGGAGTATTATTTTAAATGCATCAGGTGGTATCCTTGTGGCTTATTCAGATCTCCATTGGTACGATGGTTCCTACCTGGAAGTTAATAATAGTAACGCTGAGATCAAGGTGCAGGGAATCTGGCAAACCGATGCGGGCTCAAATATTGCACCTCTGACCGGGCGTGTCTATTTTATTGGAACTACAGATGGATTTATCCGGAATTATGAACCAAGCAGTAGCTTCAGCAGCTTGTGGGTATATAAAACTGATGGTGCTTTTCTTGGCTTTAGTGCGCTAAGCACGCAGCCTTTGGTGATCAATGGTGTGCTTCTACTCAATGCAGGTGCCGTTTTTAACAGCTACACAAACCAAAATATTATCCTGAGGAACGATTTCTATAGTTATGGTAACAGTACGTTCGATTTTACCTTGAACACCAATACGAGCTCCTTCATTTTTGATAGCCCTAACGTGCAGCAATTCTATCAGGAAGCGCTGGGTTCCGGCCTTTTTAATAATGTCATTTTCAGTTCTGGCACAGCAACCACTACCAACCACGATATGCAGATTGCAAAAAATCTAACTATCAACCAGGGGACTTTTGAGGCCGGAAGCTATAAAATAACAGTAGGCGGCAACTGGACCAACGGCGTTTTCCCCAACGGCTTCACCAAAGGAACGAGTCGGGTGGTATTTAATGGAACGGGACATAATTATGTAAAAACCAGTGAAACCTTTAATATCCTGGAAGCCAACATGGGCAATGCCTTGCGTGTAGATAATGCAACCAGCGTTGTAACCTGCAACCAGTACGACTGGACAACCGGTGGAATTGATGTGCTGGCCGGAACATTTACTGCTTTGGATCTCGCCGACAACGGAATCTTTGGCGGCTATTGGCTCAATCCCGGAGGAACCATCAACCTGACCAACAGCGACGGCTGGGTAGATATAGACGGAAACCTGAACATTTATGGTGGAAATTTTAATGTGTATGGTGGAAGCATAAGCTACTGGCCTTATGCTCCAGATGCCTCAATCACCATGACCGGAGGTGTGCTCGATTTCAAAGATGTAGGTATTTATGTTTATAATCCCACCTCCTATTCTTTTGTCGCGAATATTACCGGAGGCACCATTAGAACGGTAGGAGGCTTTGAAATTGCCAATGCTCCTTTTGTTCCTACAGGCGGTACGGTTGAGCTGTATGGTGGCACCGACGCAGGAGTATCAAATGTAGCCGGAACCAGTTTTTATAATCTCACCATCAATAAATCAGGTGGCTCAAAAGACAATCCTGAAGAGTTTATAACCCGGGATCGAAATGGAGAAACAATAAAGCTTTCACGCGCCAATAAGGCTTTTATTTACTCCGATGTATTGGTTAATGGCAAGCTGATAGTCAATGCCGGAAGTCTCGACTTAGGTACTGCGGGATATGGCCTTACCTGTATGGACGACGCCAGTATAAAAAATGGCGCAACCCTCGTAATGTCGGCCTCATCTAAACTAAAACTCAACACGTCGATGACGGTGGAAAATGGAGGAACCTTCCGGTCAACGGGCGCTGCTGGCCTTGAAAGTTTGGTTACACATGCGCTCGCAACAAATCGTTACATTTTCAAGGTTCAGTCGGGTGCCAACATTGGCGCCTCTTACACCATATTCGAATACATGGGTGCTAATGGAATCACCATCTCTGCCGGCGCATTGGTTGACCCTGCGCAGGCCTTTAATAACTGCACTTTTCGTCAGGGATTGGCAAGCAATACATTGCTCACCATCAACAGCAGCCAGGATCTGGTAAGTACGGGTGCGGTTTTCCCGGCCAATACTTGGAGCGGTTCAAAAAATGTTACGAAAAGTGTAAACTCAGGGTATATGACCTTTTTGGGATATTCAGGCCCATTTGCCGGAGCTGCTTTCGAAAACGATCCTAACAACCGCATTGATTGGTATCCCACAGCACCTTCACAATTGGTGAGTATTCCTGCCGGCTGGAGTGGGCTTTCGAGTTATATTATGCCAAACACAACCAACCTGCCGACACTGTTCAGCCCAATTGCTGCCAATTTCACCATCCTGCAGACTTTATCAGGAATGTATTATCCTGCCGGAGCAATCAACACCATTGGCCCGTGGGCAAGCCAGTCGGCATATTCGGTTAAAATGAACGCCAATTCAACCTTGCCGGTTGCTGGTCTGCCGGAGCATAATAAAGTTTTCGCGCTTTCGAGCGGATGGAATTTGCTCCCCGTTATTTGCAACAGCAACGTTACCACTTCAACTTTGGTGAGCGGACTTGGAGCAAACCTTCTGATCATCAAAGAAATTGCAGGAAGCAAGCTCTACTGGCCGGCTTATGGTATCAATACTTTAAACCAGCTTACGCCCGGCAAAGCTTATTATGTAAGAATGAATGCCGCCGGAAGCGTAACATTTCCAAATAATACAACCGATAATGGTTTTGTTGCCGATGAACCGATCCGGGAACTACTTACTCCGTGGAACGAAATCAACCGCACCGCTTCAAGCCATATCATCGGCATCGAAGCAGAGGCGCTGACTGATTTGATGGAAGGCGATATTATCGGGGTCTTCACGCCAGAAGGCTTATGTGTCGGGAATGTACAGATCGGAAATTTATACGAGAACAATTCATTGTACGCTTTCGCAAAAGATCCATTCACTCCGCAGACTGATGGATTTACCGATGGACAAACCATGATTTTCAAATTATTCAGGCCATCCACCGGCGAAGAGATAAATCTTGATGTAGTTTTCGATACGCAGATGCCCAACAATGATGGCTTATTTGTAGCCGAAGGGATTTCGTCAATAAGGAGCATCACCGCAGGATTTACCGGAATTAATGAGGGTTTTGCTAAAGGCATTTCCATTTATCCGAACCCCACCAATAACACGGTTACCATTTCAGGAATCAGTGAGATGACGAGAATCCAGGTGCTCAACGCGCTTGGTGAGATCATCCTCACTTTAAATGTTGACGCTCAGGAAAAGGTTAGCCTCGATCTTTCGAGATTCCAGCCGGGCATCTACCAGATTCGCATGAATGGTCAGCAGGGAACGATTGTAAGAAAGGTGGTGAAAAACTAAGCTGCTTTTCAGTATTCCCTGAAAAACAAAACTCCCGAAGGCAGATTGGTCTTCGGGAGTTTTTTTTGGTGGTGGCTTTTTGTCAGGCTTAGGCGAAAAAAGTAGCCAACTGCAGGGCCTTTCCAGTTAAAGCTATACCGCGAGTCGGCTACTGCTATATATTACTTCACTTCAGAAAATTCAATCTTTAATTCCTTTGCAACTCCTCTTCCATACGCTTCATCAGCTTGCATACAATTCTTGATGTGCCGTATTTTAATATGCTGAGGAGCATCTCCCATATTTCTTGCTGTATTTTCAAACAGGACTTGTTGTTGTTCTGCGCTCATCATACGGAAAAGATCACCAGCTTGAGAATAGTAGTCGTGGTCATCGTCCCGATGGTTCCAATGGTCAGCGGCTCCGCTTAATTCCAAAGGAGGCTCTTTAAACTCGGGTTGCTCCTGCCATTCGCCATAGCTGTTTGGCTCATAGCCCAGCGTCGCACCGTAATTATCGTCAGTTCTCATTTGGCCGTCACGGTGGAACATGTTTAAAAATGGGCATCTGGATTTATTTACAGGAATCAAATGGTGGTTTACACCCAACCGGTATCTTTGGGCATCGCCATAGGAGAACAACCGGCCTTGCAGCATCTTGTCAGGCGAAAGTCCGATTCCCGGAACTATATTCGCAGGGTTAAAGGCCGCTTGCTCAACATCCACAAAATAATTTTCTGGATTCTTATTCAATTCAAACACACCAACATCTATCAGCGGATACTCCTTATGTGGCCATACTTTGGTTAGGTCAAAAGGATTGTGATAATGGTTTTTAGCCTGTTGGTCAGTCATCACCTGTATCTTCATATCCCATTTTGGGAAATCGCCTTTTCCGATGCTATCAAACAAGTCTCTTTGATTGCTTTCTCTGCATTTGGCGATTACAGCTTCGGCTTCCTGGTCTGTCAGGTTTTTAATACCTTGTTGGGTTTTAAGATGAAATTTCACCCAAATTCTTTCATTCCTGTTGTTGATCAGGCTATAGGTATGGCTGCCATATCCATTCATGTGGCGGTAGGATAGGGGAATTCCCCTGTCGCTCATGGTAATGGTAACCTGATGCAATGCTTCGGGCAGATTTGTCCAAAAATCCCAGTTGTTTTTTGGGCTTCTTAAGTTTGTCTTTGGGTCGCGCTTTACTGCATGGTTCAGATCAGGAAATTTCAAAGGGTCTTTCAGGAAAAACACAGGCGTATTGTTTCCAACCAAATCCCAGTTTCCTTCTTCGGTATAAAACTTCATGGCAAAGCCACGGATATCTCTCTCAGCATCGGCCGCACCACGCTCACCGGCTACGGTTGAAAAGCGCGCAAACATTTCTGTTTTTTTACCTACCTCAGAAAATATTTTTGCCTTGGTATATTTGGTAATGTCGTGCGTCACCGTAAAAGTTCCAAAAGCACCGGAGCCTTTGGCGTGCATGCGTCTTTCGGGAATTACTTCCCTGTCGAAATGAGCTAATTTTTCAAGAAACCAAACATCTTGCAGAAGCATTGGTCCTCGTGGTCCGGCCGTCATGGCGTTTTGGTTATCTACCACAGGTGCGCCAGAGCTACTTGTTAGTTTTTTCTTCATCGATTCCATAGTATTTTATTTTTGAATTGATAAGTTGTGAAATTACTTTTTTCTGTTAATTGCTTTAATAATGCGCTTCTTCTTTTCCAAAGTTTATTATTAATAATCCGACAAAGATAAAACAGTTTTGAGTGGAATAATATCTCGTGGCCAGTTTAGAGCTAATTCATGAAAATTGTCTGCCACTTGTTTTAAAGTTTCCGGACAAGCCAGACGAACGCAAACACCTTCCCGGAAAATCCGGAGATTAGTATGGGTGCGCGCACTACTTTTTTAATGGCTGAACATCGCAATCTACATTTTTATGAATTTTTATATCAACACCTGAACGCATATTGGAGGGCGCTCCGGCAAAGGTTTTTTCTATAAAAAGAATACCTGATTTTTGAATCTGATAGAGGTTATTGCGCGAGTAACCTGACCCTGTAGATTGTTGTTTATTTACCTTTGCTAGTGCTTTATCAGGCTAACTTGAAAACTACAAGTCCTTGATGCTTTCGCCAGAAAGGCTAAATGTTGCATCAACCAGGCATTTTTCCTTTTCCATTGATTGATATTAGATTCCTGTTTCGTTTTTTAATTTATAAACCTAATACTTAACGTCATGAGAAAGATTGTACTTTTTCTTATCCATCGCGGTGATCATTGGGCTTTGCCATTCCGGTAGCGATCGTTGCGCAGACCGCCGATTAGAGCGGTCTGAACCTGAGTAGTGTTTTGCCAGCAATGGCAATGATTTGATCTTTTTATTAAAACAAATGCAAGCCAATCGAAATTTTCAACAACAGTATTCATCCTAAATCCTTTACGTCATGAAAAATCTTTTTACGCTTATTATTCTTTGTTTTCTGTTTATCAACCTGATGGCCCAGAAGAGCCATGAACCTCCCAAAAATCCATTTCCGGAAGACGTGTTTAAATATGACCAGGTTCTTCCGGCTTATCAGAAGCCTGACCATAACCCGGCTGTCGAAAATACGCTCCTCGATGTTATGTTTGCCGAAAACGCAAAAGTTCGTTTAAGGAATGGCGAACTCGTTGATATGAAAAGCAATGCCACCGCCGGATTAACCAGCGTACTCAACCAGTTGACATCTTTCGAGTGGCAGCGGTTTAGCGATGTTTCCGAAGAACTCCTGGATGAACTCAGCGAAAATGGCAGCCGCAACACCGACCAAGCCGTTTACAACCTGAACAACATTTACCGTTTGCGTATTTCCGAAAAGGAAGATATTTGGGAACTCAGCAGTACGCTTGAGCATTTGCCCGGAATCATTTATGCCAGGCCTGTTCCAAAGCCGGCTCCATTGCCAACACCAGGGAATTATCAGGCATTGCAGGGCTATCTTGACCCGGCAGTAAATAGCCCCTCGGGTATTGATGCCGAATATGCATGGACCAAATATGGAGGTACCGGATCGGGCATTACTATATGCGACATTGAATACAGTTGGAATTATACCCATGCCGATGTAACCAAAGCCGTAGGATCCCAAATTAACGTAAATGTTGCCGACCCTTTTAGCGATAACAATCATGGAACAGCAGTTCTTGGTGAAATGGTTTCCAACAATAATGGCTGGGGCACAACCGGTATTTGTTATAATTCGAACATAAAAACCTGTGGAGCTTATTATGGTTCTCCCCCTTCTTACAATCCGGCGGGAGCCATCACCTTGTCGATTGCAAATTTATCTGCCGGCGACATTATCCTTCTCGAGCAACAATCCGATTATAACGGGTCCGATGGATATGTTCCCATCGAATGGTATGGCAACTACAGTCCAAATGCCCAAACCAACAATCCGGTTTACGCTGCAATAGTTAATGCAGTTGCAAACAATATCCACGTGGTTGAAGCCGGCGGTAATGGAAACGTAAACACAGGCAGCATGACCTGGTATGGTAATTCGGGAGCTGTGATTGTTGGTGCCGGTGGTGGGTACTCTTGGGATAACCTTCAAAAACTTGGATTTTCGAGTTATGGGCCACGCTTTGATGTGCAGGGATGGGGTGAGCATGTGATGACTACCGGGTATGGTGGCTACTACAGCACAGAAGGCGTTAATTACTATTATACATCTACCTTTAACGGAACTTCAAGTGCTTCCCCGATTGTTACAGGCGCCATTGCGCTGTTCTCTTCGTATTGGGTTGGTAATGTTTCAGGGACGCGCCCTTCCCCTTCTTATGTGCGAAACTTGCTAAAACAACATGGCCGCTTGCAGGTTAATCCTGGCGATGGCATCATTGGCCGCAGGCCGGATTTGAAGGCAATGATTGAAAATTACATCTATTGTGCAGCCTCTGGTGGGGGCGATGAATACATCAGCGGTGTTCAATGCGGCTCAATTACTAATTTTACCGGGTCTGACGGTTATGTTGACTATTCCAATCTCTATTCGACAAACCTGCCATCCAATTTAACACAAGCCATAACAGTTACCAATGGAAAACCGATCTACCCCTCAGACCAATGTGGGATTTGGGTTGACTGGAACCGTGACGGCGATTTTAGCGATGCCAACGAAACCATTGTAGTTTCGGGTACACCCGGAGTTGGGCCATATACAGCTACCATTGCTGTACCCGCAGGTGTTAGCCTTGGCGAATGCATCATGCGAGTGAGAATAAATTGGGGCGCAATGAATCCTTGTAATGCGACTACTTATGGCGAGGTGGAAGATTATACCATAAATGTGACCGCCGGCGTGCCTAATTACTGGACAGGCGCTTTTAACTATTACTGGCACAATGCAAGCAACTGGAGCCTCGGCCATATCCCCACCGCCACCGAAAATGTAATTATGACCACGGCCGGCTATCACCCGCCAAGTGTTGCATTTAATGATGAAGAATGTAACAATCTTACCATCGAAAGTGGTGCAGGGCTTATTATTGCCGAAAAATACCTAACCGTTCATGGTGATCTGACCATTAATGGAAACCTGGCAATGAATAACTCCGCAGGTGTGATAGATGTATATGGTGATGTTGCCTGGAAGTCGGGTTCCACAGCCAGTTTCTCTGCTAACGCAGCATTCTATCTGGAGGGATACTGGACTTTTGAAGCAGGGTCTAATGCCAATCTTGCTGCCGGGAATGTATTGTTCTTTGGGGCTGCCAATACATACATCAGAAGCTATTCGGCAAGCTCATCGTTTTACAATCTAAGCAGCATTAAATCTTCCGGCTATGAATTGGGCATTAGCAGTTGGTCAACTCAACCCCTGACCATCAATGGGGACATTTATATTTTTCCTTCATCACAATTTGGGGTTTATTCCGATTTTGATGTAGTTTTAAAAGGCAACATCAATTCCAACGGGATATTCTTATGTAATTTTGGAACTCTAAAATTCGATGGGGCTTCACAGGAACTAAAGATGAATGTGGGCGATTATTTCAACAACCTCACCTTTAGCCAAACCGGAACTGTTACAGTAAACAATTCGTTGAGCAGTATTTTGGATGTAAACGGAAATGTATTGATCGAATCGGGTGTTTTCAACCTTGCCGACCGGACGATGAAAGTAGGTGGAAACTGGACAAACAATGTAGGCCCATCCGCATTTACAGAAGGCACCAGCCGCGTAATATTCGACGGTGCCGGGCACAGGTATGTCAAAACCAGCGAAAACTTCAATATCCTCGAAGCCAACATGGGTGCTGCATTGCGGGTGGATAATGTAAGTAGTGTGGTAACCTGCAACCAATACGATTGGACAAGCGGTGGAATTGATGTGGTGGCCGGAACATTTAGTGCTTTGGATCTAGCTGACAACGGTATTTTTGGCGGCTACTGGCTCAATCCCGGTGGAAGCATCAACCTGACCAACAGCGATGGCTGGGTTGACTTAAACGGGAACCTGAACATTTATGGCGGGAACTTTAATGTGTTTGGCGGCACCACCGACAGCTACTGGCCCTGGTCTGCAAATGCTTCCATCACCATCACGGGCGGTGTCCTCGATTTTAAAAACGTTGGTATTTACATTCCCGCATCCTCAAGTTATACTTTTACCGAAAACATTTCCGGTGGGGTAATCCGTACCGTGGGTAGCTTTAATAACCAACGGGTTGATTTTACACCCACCAACAATACAATTGAATTGTATGGAACCGCCGATGCATACCTTACCACCGGCGTCGGTTGTAGTGTTGATGACGTTTTTGTAAACAAAAGTGCAGCCGACGATGCACCACCCACGCCATTGTTCGACCGCGAAGGAAAACCAATAGAGCAAACACGTGCGAGTACAGTTTTGGCGGGAAGTTCCCCGCTTACCATCCTGGGTGATCTCACCCTCGATGCCGGCACCTTCGATCTTAACACACGCACAGTGAATGTTGCAGGTTATGTAGATTTAAACATTGCTACACTCAAAATGACCTCACCAACGGATAATCTTACTGCTGAAGAAATTAATTGGAATGCCGGATCGAACGACAATGTTAC
>CAZTCX010000031.1:0-30371 GCA_964612515.1 uncultured Lentimicrobiaceae bacterium
ATAAACAATCCGTCGACACCAGCAGCGATGCCCGCTTTCGCAATGGTTTCGATGAGGTCGGGGCGCCCGCCGGTAACGCCTTCCTGTTGGTTGGGTTGCTGCAGCGAATGGGTGCAGTCGAGCACAACTGGGACCTGATTTTTCTTCATCTCCGGAATACTGCGGAAATCGACAATCAAATCCTGATAGCCAAACATGCTGCCGCGCTCGGTGAGCATCGCCTTTTCGTTGCCGGCTTCGCGCACTTTTTCCACGGCAAAGCGCATGCTTCCTGCCGAGAGGAATTGTCCTTTTTTGATATTAATAACTTTTTGTGTTTTTGCCGCGGCGACGAGCAGGTCGGTCTGGCGGCACAGGAAGGCCGGGATTTGTAAAATATCCACATATTCAGCAGCCATCTCAGCCTCGGCAGCCGAGTGAATATCCGTTACTACCGGCACCTGAAAGCGCTTGCGGATATCGGCAAGGATTTTTAAGGCAGCCTCATCGCCGATGCCCATGAAGCTATCCATGCGGGAGCGGTTGGCCTTGCGATACGACGCCTTAAAAATATAAGGAATCCCCAGCCGGTTGGTGATCCCGATGATGCTTTCGGCAATGGCGTATGGCATCTCGTGATTTTCGATGACGCAGGGGCCAGCCATCAAAAAGAAATTGCCTGTGCTAAGATGTTTTATTTGTGGGATTTTGTCGAGGGTCATCATATTTTATAAAAAATTATCTGGCAAAATTAAGCTTTTTGAAAGGGTGTGCCTCCGTGTTCAGGACGTGTTCATCCAGAAAGTTATCGTATTCGCCGCTGAAAGTCAGATAGAGATATTTGAGCGTTTCGGCAAAGAAAAAGGTTGGCAGCTCGTCAGCGCGTTCCTTTGTTTTCACATTGGCAATGGAAGTATAGGCGACGTCGTACTTGCAATATTTTAATAAATCCTCAAAAATGGTGACGTTCATCTGCATGTATTTCTCGTCGCGGGTGTAATAATAAAGGTAATACGCCGACTCAGCAATTTCGGGATTCAAATCATAGGAAGGATTGGTAATGCTGTCGATGCCGTAGTCGTAAACCATTGGCTCCAGCCCGTTTTGATTCCACAGCCAAAACCACGAATCCTGAAAGTCGGCTGCCTGATTCACCTTTTGGCTTAAAACCAAAACTGCCGGAAAGTAAGCATCGTAAAGCGTTACAATGCGATTCATCATCTCCCCGGTATTCATGTTAGCTTGTCCGTACCACAATCTTCCGTTCACCCTTTCAGTCAGGTATTTGTCGATGGCATCCAGGTTCGTGATCCACATCTCGCGCAACTGCTTGTCGCCAAAGAGAAGCCAGCCTTTGTACAAATATTCGTAGTAGCTGTCGATGCAGCACCCGATGTGGCTTCGCTCGTCAGTCCATTCGCCGCTGACGATGTTGATGCGTTCGCCGATAAGTCCGATGGATGAGCGACGGCTGAAAATCGCCTTCGAAGCGGATTTTGCCTTTTGATAATAAATGGGGTTGCCGGTGTAGTGGCTGAGCATACCCATTTCGATGAGGTAGCTGCCGGCTTCGGCAACGTTTACTTCGTCGCCTTTTACGGCGCCGGTTTTCAGGTTCACCCAATAATAGGGGATGCCAGTGGGGGATTCGAAAGCAGGCAACATCCGGTTTCCAAAGTCGATTGCCTTGGCAAGCAGCGCTGTGTCGCCGGTAAAGTCGAACATGCTAAGCAACCCGCCCAGGATGCGAATGTTGACTTCAAAAGTTTTAACAAAAATATCTTTATCAAAATCCACTTCCTCTTTTACATATTTTTCCACTTCGGCGGCCTGCTCCTCAAGATGCATCACCTTCATGGTGCTGTAGGCGTCGATGGGCGATATGTGCAGCGAATGCTCGTACCAGTCGGAATAGCTGCGCGACACGGGTTTAAGCATGTCGTGTGGCCAGGCATAAGTTTTATAATCGTCCCAGGCACGAATAAACTCCGCCTTGACTTTTTCGGCCATAGCGGGATTTTGAGCAGGAGCTGTTTTGATTGCGATCAATCCAACCAGCATCATCAACAGGAATTTCTGAAAATATGCTTGTGAAGTGTTGTAGTTTGTTTTCATTTTTTTTTTATTAATAAAACAAAAGCCATTACTTTTTAATGCGGATGTCGATGGTTTCCGGCTGGTCAGGGATTTCAAAGTTAAAAGCGTCGTTGCGGGAATAATGCCCGATGACATCAAAATCCATTTTTCCTTTTATAATTTCTTCTTCGTGCAGGGTGGCAAACAAAATTCCTTCCTGATCCCACAAAGGGCCGGCAAGTACTTCGCCCGAAGGAGAAATAATTACACTCCCGCCGTGGCACATCACCTCGGGTGCGCCATCAAGCAGTGGAACCAGATCGGCGGGGTAATTTTTTTTCTCCACATACTGATTGCAACCCAAAACGAAGCAGCGACCTTCGAGCGCGATATGCTGCAGCGTGCTTTGCCATTGCGGACGAGCATTGGCGGTGGGAGCAAGGTATATTTCGACACCTTTCTGATACATGGCCATTCGCGCAAGCGGCATATAATTTTCCCAACAAATCAGTCCGCCTACGATGCCGAAATCGGTGCGCAGCGTGGTGAGGGTGCTGCCATCGCCTTCGCCCCAGATGAGGCGCTCCGTGCCGGTGGGTTTCAGTTTGCGGTGTTTTGCAACCAGTTCGCCGGTTGGGGCAAAATAAAGCATCGTGCAGGACAAAGTGCCGCTGATATTGTCCTTTTCAGTTACGCCCAAAACTACGAGTGCATTGGCTTTGCGCACAGATTTCGAAATCTTGTTGATAAATTCACCCGTCGTCGGCATACTATTTTGCCAGTAGCGCTGCCACAAGATCTTGCCATCGGCACTGCGGTGGCCTACTTCTGCGCCAAATGTCAAGCTGCGCGGATAGCATGGAATAAACGACTCAGGAAACAAGATCAGATCGGGCTGGTTGAGGGTACATTCGTCGATAAGCGCGCAGACTTTATCGACACTCTTTTTCAGATCAAACAAAACCGGAGTAGCTTGCACAACAGCAACTTTAACAGCTTTCTTCATTTACAAATTAGTAAATTACAAATTTCTACAGATGGCCAAAAGTAGCTTTTTTACGATAGCTGAATCTTAAGTCCAATAGTACTTGCGTGGATTTTTATAGTTTAGCTGCCGGAAATTCGTCCTGTTATTTTGGCTTCAGCCAATTTCTGTTTTCTTAAAAAAAGAAGTTATGCATTCCGACGTATCGTTTTTTGAAGTTTTGCATTTGATTACTACTGCTCTGGCTGTGGTATTATTTATCGCGACTTTTATTACCACCCTCAATCTTCAGTTTTGGTGGGTGCGTGTGTTTGACTTCCCGCGCATCCAGATTATTATTATGCTCGGCGTAGTGCTGGTGTGCACTTTTGTGATCTACGATTTCGCTTATTGGTGGCATTTTCTCGTGGTATCAGGCATCGTGGCTTCTATCATTTATCAGGTTACAAAAATATTCCCTTACACAACGCTGGCAAAAAAAGAGGTTTTGGATGCCGGTAAGTGTAACCAGAAAGATGTTATTACCGTTATGGTGAGCAATGTTTTGCAATCCAATCGCAATGCAAAAGCTCTGGTTGATTTGGTGAATAATCGCAAGCCTGATATTTTGCTTACCCTTGAAACCAACAAATGGTGGCAGCAGCAACTCGAAGTGATCGAAAAGGATTATCCCAATAATAAAAAGGTTCCGCTCGAAAATCGCTATGGGATGCATTTGTATTCCAAACTAAAACTTGACGATGTGCGCGTGGATTATCTGATTCAGGACGACATTCCTTCTATCGAAGCTAATGTAACGCTGCGCAACGATCGGCGCGTGAAAATACATTGTGTGCATCCGCGGCCGCCGAGTCCTACCGAAGCTGATAGTTCTGTGCCACGCGACGCGGAGCTGTTGCTCACAGGTCGCCGCTTAAAGCCCGATCAGGAGTCAATATTGGTCTTTGGCGATCTCAACGATGTAGCCTGGTCGGATACCACACGGCTTTTTCAGAAGATAAGTGGCCTGGCCGATCCGCGCAAAGGCCGCGGTTTCTTTAATACTTTCAATGCCCATCACTGGTATTTGCGTTGGCCGCTCGACCACCTTTTTCATACCACCGATTTCAAAGTGGTTTCGCTGGAACGCCTGCCATCGATTGGTTCTGACCACTTCCCGATCCTTATCAAATTGTGCTTTGATCCGTCTGCCCGTTTGCAACAGGACACACCCGACGCTGACCATGAGGATAAGCGACAAGCTGATGAAAAAATTAAGAATGGAGAAGAATTGCAATAATTTCAAATGCGCTCGCTACTTTATTACAGGTAATTTTGCCTGCTAACCGAAACAATTTTTTTCAATCATTTTTTAATGAAGGTATTGACGGAATCGGATTATGCGCATTTTTTAGAACCCTATCGCAACTGCACGCTGTGTCCACGCCAATGCAAGGTGGATCGGACGGCGAAAGCTGCCGGCTGGTGCCGAAGCGATGCCGGTTTTAATATCGCCTCCATTTGTATCCACAACGGCGAAGAGCCTGTGATAGGAGGGGAAGCTGGAATTTGTAATGTCTTTTTTGACCATTGTAATTTGCAATGTGTCTATTGTCAAAATGATCAAATCAGCAGCAACAAACTAAAACATTCCGCCCGCTATACTTCGCTTCAGATGGTAATGGATGAGATTATAAAATGTCTGGATCAGGGTTGTAAAAGTGTGGGTTTTGTCTCGCCGTCGCATTATGTGCCGCATGTCAGAATGATTGTGGCGGCGCTGAAAGATTTGGGACGAAATCCTGTTATCGTTTATAATACCAATGCGTATGATCGTGTGGAAACCTTACGCAGTCTCGAAAACCTCGTGGATGTTTATCTTCCCGACTTTAAATATTTGGATGCCACACTGGCACGGCGATATTCGCGGGCGAAAGATTATCCCGAAGCAGCAGCCCTTGCGCTCCGCGAAATGTACCGCCAGAAAGGTTCGTCGCTCATCACCGACGAGGAAGGTGTTGCGACAAGCGGCATTTTGGTAAGGCATCTAGTCTTGCCCGGACAAATCGAAAATAGCCTGGCCGTGTTGCACTTTCTGGCTGAAGAAATTTCTACTTCCATCCACATCTCGCTGATGTCGCAATACGCGCCCACCAACGCTGTGCAACATTACGCCGGACTCAATCGCGGTATCACGCCACAGGAGTATCGCCAGGTTCTCGATGCTTTCGATGCGCTGGGCTTTCGCAATGGGTTTATCCAGGAGCTGGAGAGCAAAGGAAATTACAATCCCGACTTCGACAGGGAACATCCTTTTGAGGAGGGGTAGAATAATTTGGGAGCACTTAGTCCTTACTTCAGCATTCAAAATTCGGTATTTAAAATTTGATATTCAAAATACCTTTTTTCCAGCCTAACTGATCACAATCTTTTTTATCCCACCCCACAAAGCCGTTTTAAACTTAGTTTTGCACAAATTTGTTGATGAATAAATATCAACCAACTAAACAAAGGAGTACTATTGAATTTTTCTGATTTCGATTTCCACGATGCCGTGATGGAAGGCGTGGAAGCCATTGGCTACGAAAAACCTACCGCCGTGCAGGAGTTAGCCATCCCGTACATCATAGAACAAAAAGACGTGATAGCCTGTGCACAGACAGGCACCGGCAAAACTGCTGCTTATGTGTTGCCACTGCTTCACAACCTGCTGACGCATCCTTCCCGCGGCCATAGCATCCGCGCCCTGATCATCGCCCCCACGCGCGAGCTTGCCGTACAAATAGACCAGCAACTCGAAGGTTTTGCCTATTTCGCCGGCATTAGTTCTATCGCCATCTATGGGGGAGGCACCGGTGCAGATTTTGAAGTCGAAAAAAGAGCTGTAAAAGAAGGTGCAGACGTGATCGTGGCGACTCCCGGCCGCCTGATTTCGCATCTTAACCTTGGCTATGTAAAACTGGACAAGCTAAGTTGCCTCATCCTCGACGAAGCCGACCGAATGCTCGACATGGGTTTTATGCCCGACATCCAGCGCATCATCAGCTTCCTGCCCATCGAGCGGCAAACGTTGATGTTTTCGGCTACCATGCCCGAAGAGATTCGTCGCTTGGCGCGCAAAGTGATGCAGGAGCCTGAAGAGATAAGTCTGGAAGTGTCTAAGCCTGCCGAGAATGTGCTGCAGGCTGCCTATATGGTGCACGACAGTCAGAAGACAAAACTGCTCAAAAGCCTGATTCATGATAAAGAAGAGCTTGCCTCTATTTTGATTTTTTCAGCTACCAAATCCAGCGTGAAGGACCTCGAAAAAGAGCTGAAACGTATGAAGATGGACGTGCGCGCCATCCATTCCGACCTCGATCAGAGCGTGCGCAAAGAGGTTCTCAACGATTTCAAAAATCGCCATGTGCGTATTTTGGTGGCTACCGACATTGTTTCCAGAGGCATCGACGTGGACAATATCAGCCTGGTGCTAAACTACAATGTGCCGCAGGATGCCGAAGATTATGTGCATCGCGTGGGACGTACCGCCCGCGCCGAAAAAACCGGTATTGCTATCACTTTTATCAATCAGAAAGAAGTGCGTAATTTTCAAAAGATCGAAAAGCTAATCGGTAGTGAAGTGCGCAAGATGCCGTTACCAGAAGAGCTGGGTGAAGGTCCGGCCTACGAAGTGTCACATCGAAGTTCGGCTGGTGGCCGAGGTAGATCTGACGGCGGAAAACCATTCCGTAAAAAGCCCGATGGTAGCAGCAATCCGCATCACAACCGCAAGCCCCGACCGCCCAAAGTGCAGGAATAACACATTTTAAATTTTACCTATTTTTGTCCGCTTTGAGTTATTAATAATCATTTATCAATGAGTGTTCCTATCAAAGAACTAAGCTACGACGAGATCAGTAGTATCCTGAAAGAGAAGGATAACCGTGTGATCTTTCGTAAAACCAATATTATCCCCGACGACGAAGACCTTTTTGCGGAGCTGCAGACTTACGTCAACGATAAGAACATTCCTCATAAATCGGTGCTGGGCGTCGATATTTACCAATACAGCACCGGCTACAGCCATTTTGAGCAGGCGCTCATCCCTTTCCTCTTCCGCCGTTTTATGGAGGTGGCCATTAAGCAATGTTTTGCCAACCACAAGTACATCTTTCAAAAATACGATCAGGAGAAAATCAATAAGCATTTCATCAGCACCGGCGACGGTGGTTTCTTTATCTTCGACACGCCGCTGCATTCGCTGCTTTTCGCCATCAACATGGCCATCATATTGCGGGTTTACAACGCTTTTCATTTTTATCCCAAGTTACGCAGCATCATCGGGAGCATCAATTTGCGCTACGCCATCACCCACGACAACATCTACAAATTTGGCGACAACTTCTTTGGCCGCGCCATTATCAACTGTGCCCGCATTCTGCAGCGTGACAACCTGAACCGCTGCCTGATAGATCAAAATGTGAACAAATGGTTTCTGGTAAACATCGGGGGGCTTGAAAACCTACAGGTAATCACCATGACCGAAATTTCAAATATTGAGGAGTTTCTCGGTGATTACGACTGCAACATCCTCGACGACTATCCCGACGAAATTTTCGGGATTATCGAAAAGCGCACCTATGGCATCATCAACTCCGATATCCTCAAAATCGGCATCATCAAATCCAAAAATACCGAGCTTAACATCTATCTCCTGCACCTTCAGGTGGCGCTCAAACTCATCAACGACGACGACCCCGAGCAAACCAAAGTATTCACCATCAGCCTTGGGAATCTCAATACAACAGGGATTTAAGCGATAGGATACTCGATTATCCACGAATTTCCGCCAATTAGATGAATTGTCGCTAATTACTTTTGGTTGGATATTGCTCTTTGCGCCCCGCGCCATGCTCTCCGTATTTTTCTTACTACTCATCACTCATCTCTTCTTCCTTCGGCCTGAACCTATCTAACTTCCACCGTTTGTGCGACCAAAGCCAGTTGCCGGGATTGTGTCGGATAATCTCTTCGAGGCGATTTGCATACGCCTGCGTGATTGCTCCAGGCGCAGCACTTTGTGGGTTTCCTTCGAGCAACGAAAGCTCCAAAGTATAAAACCCGCGTTTTACGCGCTGTATGTCGGCAAAAATTACCGGAAGGTTACGCTGCTTTGCGTGCTTTTCCGGGCCATTGAGAAAGGCGGTTTTTTGTCCAAAGAAATCCACCCAAATGGCTCTGTCGGGTTTTGAAGGGCTTTGGTCGGCAGCCATGATAAAAAGCGATGCGGTGCCGGTCAGCTCATCGAAGGTTCGGCTGGTAGCACGTGTCGATGCCAGCAAAGTGCCGGTACGCGAGCGGTTGCGCCGGATGCGCTTATCGAGGTAAGGATTGCTGAGTGTCGTGTAAAAAGCCACAAACTGAAAATTCCTCATTTGCAATGCCGGCGCCAGTGCTCCCCATTCCCAGTTGCCATAATGACAAGGCGTAGCTATGAATGATTTGGAAGTTTCTGAAAGCTGATCAAGAAGTTCTGGATTTAGAAGTTTGTGCCGCAGCACCAACTGCCGATTACTCATCGTAAATGCTTTGAAACCTTCCACCATCACATCCGTCAAGTTTTTATAAGCCTGGTTGGTGAGGGCATTAATTTCCTTTTCAGCTTTTTCAGGGAAGCAGCGACGCAGATTATTTTGGATAACGGATTTGCGATAACCAAAGACGCGATGCATAAAAAACCGGACAACATCCGAAAAAACGTAGAGCACCCGAAAAGGTAAAATGCTGATCAAAATGATGAAAAACCAGGCAACGCCCGTCAGGATAAGATTCATGGCGCGAAATTACGCTATATTCCTTTGACTGTACATTTGTTAACGTTCACCGAATTTTTAACCATTCTAAGTTGGCTCACTACTATTTTGAGATAAATTTGCCGGCAAACCCTTACATTTATTTTATTAATAAAAACAAAAAAAACAGGGAGGTGAAAATTGGAGAAAACTGCCACTGCCGGAAATAAAGGCAAAAAAGTACGTTCGGATTGTCACGTTACAATCGAGCTTACCAGCTCAGGAGGCATTGATATTGAGCTAACAAGCAAGGTGAAATTTATGTTTGGCGCCGACATCACGCGTCGTATCCACGAGGTGCTCAATTTTTTTGAAATCGAAAATGCACATGTGGTAATGGAGGACAGTGGCGCGCTGCCATTCGTGATGGCTGCAAGGCTCGAGGCCGCCGTAAAAAAACTGATGACGAGCGAGAAGTCGTTCCTCACCGAGTTCCTCGAAGTCAACCACTACGAAACCACCAAAGACCGCAACCGTTTTTCGCGGCTTTATCTGCCCGGAAATTCGCCCAGCCTGATGATTAACGCCGGATTGCATAACCCCGACGGACTCATCCTCGACCTGGAAGATGCGGTCGCTTTTGAGAAAAAACACGAAGCCCGCTTTCTGGTTCGTAACGCACTTCGCAGCCTCAATTTTTACAAGGCCGAAAAGATGGTGCGCATCAATCAGATTCCTGCCGGCCTCGATGATCTGGATTTTATCGTTCCGCATGGCGTCAATCTCATCCTGGTGCCCAAATGCGAAAGTGCCGATCAAATAACAGCGGTAAATAAACGAATTGCCGAGTTGCAGAAGCTGCACAATCTCACCGCACCGGTATGGCTCATGCCGATTATCGAAAGTGCACTTGGCGTGATAAAAGCTTACGAAATCGCTTCTTCTGCTGATAATATTGTGGCAATGGCCATTGGCCTCGAAGATTATACCGCCGACCTGGGCGTGCGCCGTACCAATGAGGCGAAGGAATCCTTTTTTGCCCGTACCATGCTCGTCAACGCCTGCAAGGCCGCCCGCATTCAAGCCATTGATTCGGTGTTTTCTGATATCGCCGACATGGAGGCTTTGCGCCAAAATGTGATTACCAGCAAAAGCCTCGGATTTGATGGCATGGGATGTATCCATCCACGTCAGATCAGAGTTATCCACGAAAATTTTGCGCCGGACAAGGTGGAGATTGAAAAAGCTAAAAAGATTGTCAACGCTTTCATGGATGCCACCGAGAAAGGACTTGGCGTGGTTTCGTTGGGAACGAAAATGATAGATGCTCCCGTGGTGAAGCGCGCGCAAAAAGTTATCAATCTGGCCATCAGCCTGCAACTCATTAGTGCCGACTGGCGCAACGAGTTCCTTGCACCGGCAGCCGAATAATTTTATAAAAATCAGAACCCGCAATTTTATTCAGGGTTTTTATTTTAAAAACTTTAGAAATTATAAAAATGAAAAAATACGATAAACTGGTTACCAATGCTGCCGGACGCGTGGTGCCCACCTTTTTCAACGGCAAAGAACATACGCCATACCTGGGCGTAGGAAAATACAAACCCACAGGCCGGAAATACGCGCCGCCCATCGCCACTTGTGCCGACTATCCTGCTGACGGCGACAAGCGCGTGCCAACTATCAAAGATGCGTTGGTGCGTGCCGGCATTCGCGACGGGATGACCATCTCATCGCACCATCATTTTCGCAATGGCGACCTGATTGCCATGCAGGTTTTTGATGCGGCGCACGAGCTGGGCATCAAAGATCTGGTATGGTTTCCGTCGGCGTCGTTTCCTTGTCAGGAAAGGATGATCGACTATTTAAAAGATGGAACAGTGCAACGCATCGAGGGCAGCATGAACGGTCCGTTAGGAAAGTTTACCAGCGAAGGAGGCATGCGCGGCATGAGTGTGTTGCGCTCGCACGGTGGGCGCTATCAGGCCGTTCAGGATGGCGACGTACACATCGACATTGCTATTATTGCCGCTCCCACTTCCGATCCTTTTGGCAACGCCACCGGCGATCGCGGCCCCGCCGCCTGCGGATTGCTTGGATTTGCATTGGCCGATTCGCAATATGCCGACCGTGTGATTGTGGTCACCGACAACATCGTTCCTTTTCCGTGTATTCCCTGGCAGATTCATGGCAATTATGTCGATTTTGTGGTGGAGGTGGATAAAGTTGGTTTACCCGAACGCATCGTTTCCGGAACAACCGAAATTACCAAAAGTCCCGACAGGCTGCTGATTGCTGAGATGACGGCGCAGTTTTGTGATGAGGCCGGTATCGTACGCGACGGGTTTTCATACCAGGCCGGCGCTGGCGGAACTGCACTTTCTATCGGAATTTATTTTGAACAGATGCTGCGTGAGCGCAAAATTAAAGCACGCTTTATCCGCGCCGGTAGCAACAAATATCCGGTAAAAATGCTCGAAGACGGACTGGTGGATTATATCCTCGACGGCCAAACCTTCGACCTGGAAGGCGTACGCTCCATGCGCGAAAATCCGGGACACGTCAACACCAGCCCATTTACCAGCTACAACTATCACGGAAAAGGCAATTTTGCTTCGATGATTGATGTGGTGGTGCTCGGCGCCACCGAAGTTGACGTGGATTTCAACGCCAACGTAGTGACGCACTCCGACGGTTATCTGCTCCACGGCATCGGCGGCTGGCAAAACTGCCTTTTCAGCAAATGCACCATCTTGCCTGTGCCGCTCTTCCGCGACCGCATGCCGGTAATCGTGGATAAGGTTACAACCCTTTGCGGTCCCGGCGAACTCATCGACGTGATCGTCACCGAACGCGGCATCGCCATCAATCCGCTGCGACAGGATTTGATTGAAAAACTAAAAGATTCAAAACTTCCCATCAAAACCATTCATGAGCTGAAAGAAGAAGCCGAACAAATCTGCGGCAAGCCTGAAAAACCTAAGCTTTCCGATGAGATTGTGTCGGTAATAAAATGGGTGGATGGAACCGTGATTGATTCGGTGCGAAAAGTAATTGTATAGCGCTTTCGCGAAAAGCATGGCAAAACAAAAACCCCGGAGAAAGCTTTTCACGGGGTTTTTTGTTTTGAGCAAATCGCAACATTTGAAACCAAGGTGGAAAAAGGGGATTTGAATTGGATAAAACCGCCAATAGTATCTTATCATAATCCCTGTAAACTTTTGCAATCTATCCCTTTGTATCTCAAGAAAATAAAAAACATTACTTTTGCAGCCCGAATATTGTGTAAATGGATTTTGAGAATAAGTTTGCTTCCCACCATGCTGTTGCGCTGAGCGCGCCGGAAGAAGTTTACCACCGTCCGGATAAACGACAAATAAACTAATAAGCATTTGATGACATTTGAAGAGTTGGGCATTGCGCCCGAAATTGAACAAGCCATCCTGGCGATGGGCTTTGAGAAGCCTATGCCCATACAGGAACAAATTATCCCTATTCTGCTTGACCGCAATACCGACATTATCGGTCTGGCGCAGACAGGTACGGGGAAAACAGCAGCCTTTGGTATTCCCATCGTGCAGCAAACTGACGTGCGCGTCAACAAACCACAGGTTGTGATACTCAGCCCTACGCGTGAGCTTTGTATGCAGATTGCAAAGGACCTGAACAATTATGCCGTGAATACGCCCGGGCTTAAGATTCTGGCCGTATATGGCGGCGCCGGTATCGTTCCACAAATGAACGCACTGAAACAAGGCGTACATGTTATCGTGGCTACACCCGGACGACTGATCGACCTTATAAAACGAAAAGTAGCAAACCTCTCCGCCGTTTACCGCGTGGTACTCGACGAAGCCGACGAGATGCTCAACATGGGCTTTGCTGACGACCTCAACACCATTCTGGATCAGGTGCCCGAAGACCGCAACACGCTGTTGTTTTCAGCTACCATGCCCACGGAGATACGCAAGATTGCATCGCGCTATATGCGCAACCCTGAGGAGGTGCTAATAGGCAAACGCAACGCCAGCGCCGAAAACGTGAAGCACCTGTTGTACACGGTGCATGCCCGCGACAAATATCTGGCGCTAAAACGCATCGCCGACTTTTATCCCAAAATTTATGGCATTGTCTTTTGCCGGACCCGCCTTGAGACGCAGGAGATCGCTGACAAGCTAATACAGGACGGCTACAACGCTGACTCACTGCACGGCGACCTGTCGCAGCCCATGCGCGACCTGGTGATGCAGAAGTTTAGGATGCGCAATATTCAGTTGCTGGTAGCTACCGACGTGGCTGCCCGTGGTTTGGATGTGAACGACCTGACGCACGTAATTCATTATAGCCTTCCCGACGACCACGAAATATATACCCACCGCAGCGGAAGAACCGGTCGTGTTGGAAAAGATGGTATTTCCATCGCGATCACGCACCTTCGTGAGAAGTTTTCTGTAAAAAAAATAGAAGAAAGCCTGAACATCCGTTTCGATCGAATGAAGATACCCACTGGCAAAGAGATTTGCGAAAAGCAGCTTTTTAATCTGGTGGATAAGATGGAGAATGTTCACATGGACAACAACGCCATCGACGATTTCCTGCCGGTAATCTACAAGAAACTCGAATGGCTGAGCAAAGAAGAAGTTATCAAGCGTTTCGTTTCGGTGGAGTTTAACCGGTTTTTGAATTATTACCAGGATGCCGACGAGTTGACCGAGCCTGTGGAGCAACGCGATCGCGATCGTGGCCGCGACAAAGAATGGGGTCGCGACAAGGATCGTGGCCGCGACAAGGATCGTGGCCGCGACAAAGAACGCCAGCCACGCCAAAGCGATGGCAACGCCGAGAAAGGTTACACACGCCTATTTATAAGCGTAGGCAAGATGGATGGCCTGGTCCCCGCCGGACTTATTGAGCACATCAACCACAACATGCCCGAGGTGAAAGTACCCGTAGGACGGATCGACCTGTTGCAGAAGTTTTCGTTTTTTGAGGTAAAAAGTAGCTATGCCCAGCAAGTTGTGGATCAACTGAAAAATACCCGCTATCGCGGCAGCCGCATCGACATAAGCATTGCTCAAGACAAAGATGCTATGAGTGGAAAAGGTGGCGATGTCGGAGAAAAGAAAAGCTTCGCACCACGTTTCGATCGCCGCGCTGAAAAGCCCAAGAAGCGGAGATATTAAGAGAGGTTAGGAAGAAGCGGTGAGAGGTGAGCGGTGAGAAGATAAATAGGTAGGTAACAAAACAAGGGATGTCAGCCATGAAGGGGGATGGCAACACTGTAATTCAACCTGCTTTTTTTTAATTCAATATTCAATCCTTTACGTACGGGATTCTACGGTTCGATATTCAAAAAATTAATAATTGAAGAATTAATAAATGCTGAAGATCGAAAATCGAACCGCAGAAAGTTGAAGTATTTGGCGAAGGTAATCTTGATGACGATTATTTTTAGGGTTGCATCCCTTGCAGGGCTGCGAACCCTGGGGAGTTTGGTTGAATGCCAATCTTAGCTCTTGATTATTCGCGCAAAGCGCTTTACGTTGCCTGCCTATCTTATCGAAATCGCCACTTTCACTGCTTGTTCCAGAATGTCGATGGCGGCATTTGCTGCCTGTTGGGCAATGGCTTTGGTGATTACAGCCATGGCATTAAGTTCCGCTTCAAGCACTAATTTTTCGTCTTCGAGCCGCGATTTAAACTTTTCCTCTGACAGGTCGCCGCTAATGCGCAGCTCGGCAAGTAGCAAAAGGCGGTCTTTGTGGTGCAGCATAAACTGCTGAGTGACGTCTTTCACTTTATCCCAATTGTCGGCCACGGTGCCTTTGATGCCGGCCAGCATATCGCTGATTATTTTGTTGATGTCGAGTTTCATAATATTTTGATATTAAATTGTTATTTGGGTGGGTTGGTGGCTATTTCTTTTCCTTTTTCGGCTACCTGCATTGCATAAAAAAGATCACTGAAAGTCTTACGGTTGAGCTTTATCAGTCCGTCGCTAAGTGTGTTGTCGGTACGATGTTCCTCTTTATATTTCTGCCACAGCTCCAGTGTTATCTCCACGATTCGGGTAGAATTTGCGTTGAGTGGCTTGATTTTATTTTGCGTCAGCAGCGAGTTAAGCATCACTTCTATATCGACATATTGTGCAGCAAAGAGCTCAAAGGCGCGGCCATCGTTATCCGTGCTGGTGGTTTCGAGCATCATCAGATAAAACCTGTCCACCTGTTGGGCGGTTACTTTTATGTCAGCAGCAAGCTCTGCATCGTATTCGGGTACAAAAGTTACCCGGCAGCCATACATCGCAAAGGTTGCCAATAATAATATCGCCAGCAATTGCCTGCTGCTTCGTGTTTGGGTAATTAGATTTTTCATAAGCGTAAGTATTTAAAATTTATGATGAGAATCAATTTTGCTGACTTTGAAAGAACAAAGTTATTATTTTATAGTTGCATTATTTGTTAATTTGCAACAGAGAAATTGAAAACGGATGCACAAACTTGCAGATTATATCTTATCAGTAATCTTTTATTTGGCCTTCGCACTGCTGTTGCTGCTGTTTCATCCGGTGCAGGTGGGTGCACACATGTTGCTGGGCGAGCGGGCAAGGCATCGGGTGGTAACGGTACTCAATTTTCTGTTGCTGAATTCGATACGTTTATCAGGCAGCCGGCTCACCTTTCGTGGATTTGATAAAATCCCTAAAGGCAGACCTATTGTCATCGTTTCTAACCACCAGAGCATGTTCGATATCCCGGTGATTGTATATGGTTTCCGGAGGTTCAACCCAAAATTTATAAGCAAGATCGAGCTGGGGCGTAATCTGCCCAGCATCTCCTATAATTTGCGCATGGGTAAGTCGGCGCTGATTGACCGCAGCGACCGTGCACAGGCTGTCAAGGAAATTATCAGGGTAGGAAGACTTATCGAAAGTACGGGCGAAGCAGTGTGTATTTTTCCGGAGGGAACGCGAAGCAAAACCGGCAAGATGAAATCGTTTATGCCCGCCGGCATCAGCGCACTGCTGCGTGCAGCACCTTCGGCACTCATTGTGCCTTTTGTAATCGACGGGCACAACCGCCTGACGAAATTTGGAACTTTCCCGCTAAACACCTTTCAGCGAATAACCTATACCGTACTCGATTCGATCGAGCCCACACAGTTTGATGATCAGGAGCTTGTTAAAATTGTTGAGGATAGGATTCGGGAAGTGTTGGTTAACAATTCTCCAGCGTAACGACAGATAGCAATGGGAATGAAGTTGTTTTATTATTAAAGATCATCTTTACATCCCGTCAATCTTTTCGTTTTAGTTTTTCATCACCCAGGCTTTTTCGTATTTCTGTCCGAGTTTCTTGCGGGCACTCACTGCTTCCTCCTGTGTGGCGTAACTGCCCAATGACACGCGGAAATTATCACCAGCCTTTATTACCGATGGGTTTTTAAAACCTTGCGACTTGTATTGCTGCATCTGCTGCTTTGCGATGGCTTCGTCGGCAAAGCTGGCAATAATCAAATGGTAACGCACCCCGGTGCCACCGGTGGCAGGCTCTTTCGGTTTTACCTGGTCGATGAGGCGGCCGGCAGTCTGATCGCTGCCGCAGATTTTTACACCTTCATCCGATTCGGATTCGGCGCCATACCAAACCACGGCATAGCCATCGAGCATGCCCACGCCAAAGGCGCGCCAGGTCATATCTTTCCAGATGCCGCGATTCAGGATAAGATCGCGCGAAGCTTGTGATGAGTTCCATAATTCGAAAACGATCGAAGGTCGTGCATCCACACTTTCCCAAAAGGCGATTTCGTAGCCCTTGCCGGGATAGGTGGTCATTTCCTTGGGTTTTGAGGTCATGCAGGTGCTGTTGAAAACATCGGTGCCATAGCAACATTCTACCCAGTCGCCTTGTGCCGACCACGAGTGCAGGTTGCAGTTGCCGGTGTCGGGGCGGTTGTATTGCAAATCGCTAACATGCAGCTTTGCCACGTAGCACAAACTTTTGGACAAAGGAATCTCACTCATTTTGTTGTCTTTGCGATACTGGTTGAGCAAGTTGTAGAGTTGCAGCTCGTCGGCAGTGATGCAGAAGTCGTCGGGAATCTGGTGCTGTGCAGTGAGTGGCGCCAGTGTGCCGGCCATCATCAGCACCAGCAGAACTATTTTTAAAGTATTTTTCATAATGGATGCAGATCAATAATTTATCTGCAAAAATAACAAAGCGAAGGGAAGAAACCATGATTAGTTTGAGGATGACATAGCAAGCTTGAAAATCCTGCTACATAATCTTCGAAATATTTACGTTTTTAAAAAAAACTAAAGATAGGACTTCGATTTCATATTTTTGTTTTAAAAAATGGTTTTAAGTTCCATCATAATAGGAGGTTGGAGATATTAAAAAACCCAGGCTTTTTGACCTGGGCTATAGGTATTTGAATAGGCTTTCCTTGACTTTCCTGGAAGCAGGGTGATTTATGATTATCGTCCGAGTTGGCGCAGCATCTTATAATGGTTGTGCAAAGCTTGCAAAAAGCTACCCTGCTGGTGGTAGGGCAGGTTGTATTTGGCGGCAGCCGCCTGCACAATTGGAGCCAGTTTATGGTAATGGACGTGGCTGATATTGGGAAACAAATGATGCTCAATCTGGAAGTTTAATCCGCCCGTGTACCACGACAGCAGCCTGTTGCGCGGTGCAAAATCGGCAGTTGTCAAAAGCTGACTTATTGCCCAGCTATTCTCCATGTTTCCTTCGCTATCGGATAACGGATATTCTGACGATGGCACCACATGCGCAGTTTGGAAAACCACAGCCAGAATAAATCCCGTAACAAAGTGCATCACGGCAAAAAACAACACAACCCAATACCAGGCTACCGGCAGCACGATGATTGGCAAAACGAGTATTACAATGAAATAAATGATTTTGGCAATGATAAGATCTGTGAGCAGTCGCGGAAAACTTTCTTTACCTCCGGGCAATACGTTCTGCCGGTGATAGCCAACGAGCTGTCTGAAGTCTTTGATAGTAGACCAACTGATGGTCATCAAACCATAAAAAAACCAGGCATACCACTGCTGAAAACGATGGATGCGCTTTAGTGGCCGGTGTGGCGAAAATCGCAGAATCCCTAACGGGCGGATGTCTTCATCGTGACCTTCAATATTGGTAAAGCCGTGGTGCATCGTATTATGCTGGTAGCGCCAGTTGGGCGGAAATCCTCCAAGCAGATAAATGGATTTGCTCATCCATTTGTTAAAGTGCTGATTTTCGGAAAAGGTGCCGTGGTTGGCATCGTGCATCAGTCCCATGCCAATGCCAGCCATACCAAGGCCCATGAGTACCCACATTGCGAGCAATAATGGGAAAGCTGTTATCAGACCTGTCATCATTACAAAATATGGAACGATATAAAGGGCTAGCATAAACAGGGATTTTATGATCAGGTGGCGGTTTCCATAACGCGAAATTTTTCTTTCATCGAAATATGCACGAACGCTTGCGCGCAATTCTTTAATAAATTCGGGTGTATCGTGTGTAGCGAATTTTATTTTCTGGTCTTGCATTTTGTTCTAGTTGATTGAATCGAGTAAAATGAATTGACACATTAAAGCGTGGATGCCTACAATTGTTGCAAGGATAGTTAAATAAATATTAAAATTAGCAGAACATTTTGCGGCCTGACGATTATAAATCAGATAGTTAACTGATGGTTGAGCGTCAGCGCCTGTCGCTAGCTTTAGAACGACTCCGTTGGATTTGATATTCAAAATCCCAAATCGTTGTTCAGTTCATTAATTTTATTTTTAATAAACAGAACCTCGCTTGCGGCAGGTTATTAACTTTTGCGCACACGCACATAAATGTGTTTGATGCGGGTTTTCTCCACTTCGCGTTCGTCCACCTCAATATATTTGCTCAATGATTTTATCAATGGCGTCAGCTTCAGAAAGCCATAATTACGCGGGTCGAAGTCAGGTTTCTTTTTGATGATAAGATTGCCAAGTTCCGCCAGGAAAGCCCAGCCATTATCGTCGCCCAGGTCTTCGATGGAGGTTTTGAGAAGATTAATAAAGGTTTTATCCATCTCCTCGTAATCAGAAGTGTCAGAAGTAGCAGATGTGCTGGTTTTGGTTTTCGGCCGCTCTTTGGGACCAAGAATTTCGATGTATATAAACTTGTCGCAAGCCACGATAAACGGGCCGGGAGTTTTCTTCTGACCCAATCCCACCACAAACATTCCCGATTCGCGCAGCCGGATAGCCAGACGCGTAAAATCGCTGTCGCTCGACACCAGGCAGAAGCCATTCACCTTTTCGCTGTGCAATATGTCCATGGCATCGATGATCATTGCCGAGTCGGTGGAGTTTTTGCCCGAAGTATAGCTGTATTGTTGAATGGGAGTAATGGCATGTTCGAGCAGCGCCGGTTTCCATCCCGAAACGGTGGGACGGGTCCAGTCGCCATAAATTCGCTTGATGGTAGGCGTGCCGAGCTTGGCAATCTCATCAAGCATCCCTTTGATGTTGGAGTAAGGCACGTTATCGGCATCTATGAGCACCGCAAAACGCATCTCTTTGAATTCTCTTTCCATTTAGTTTTTTATAAAAATTATTACTTTAATAACTCATTAGAAAGACTTTTGTTGGCGATGGGTTGCTGCAAGTTTTAAAAAGCAAGGCGCATGGAGCGAAAGGCGAGGGGCATGGCGCAAAGAGCAGCACTGTAGAACAAAAAGGAATTGGTGGCAATTAGGAACGGCGTCATCGTTATTTAATAAAAATTGTAATAGGATTTAGAGCTTAAATTCATAGCCCTTGGATAATTAAAACCTTGAAAATCTTTGTTGTAGAAAAACTACGAAATTCATTTTACCATCCGCTACGCTCAATCCATTATTTTTGTCTTTTTTTTAATAAAATGATTTTATGGATCAGATAAAGAAAAAGATACGTGCCTTGAGTAAGCAATATCTGGAGCAGGTCACCGGTTGGCGTCGCCACCTGCACGCTCATCCGGAGTTGAGCATGCAGGAACACCAAACCGCTGCTTTTGTGTCGGCACGGCTCACTGAGATGAATATTCAGCACCAGACCGGCGTGGCACAAACCGGCATTGTAGCTTTGATCCCCGGGCGTAATCCGGAAAAGAAGACAATCGCTTTGCGCGCCGACATGGATGCGTTGCCCATTGATGAAGCCAATGATGTTGTTTACAAATCACAAAACCCGGGCGTGATGCATGCCTGTGGCCACGACGTGCATACGTCATCACTGCTTGGCGTGGCGCGCATACTTGCAGAGTTGAAGGATGAATTTGAAGGTACCGTCAAGTTATTTTTTCAGCCCAGCGAGGAGCGTTACCCGGGCGGAGCCATCCAGATGATACGCGCCGGCGTTATGGAAAATCCGCGACCCAGAAATGTTTTTGGCCAGCATGTTTATCCGGAGCTTGAAGCGGGAATGGTTGGCGTTAGAGCCGGTAAATATATGGCTTCTACCGACGAGCTACACCTTACCGTCATCGGGAAAGGTGGGCATGGCGCCCTGCCATCGCAGCTCATCGATCCGGTGCTCATTGCTTCACACATAGTGGTTGCGCTGCAGCAGATCGTCAGCCGGCAAGCCGCGCCCGACATGCCGACGGTGGTTTCGTTTGGGCGCTTCATCGCCAACGGCCAAACCAACATAATTCCCGACCAGGTAAAGATAGACGGGATCATCCGCACTTTCGACGAAGCCTGGCGCAAGCAGGCGCACCAGCAAATCACCACGCTGGCGCAGGGTATTGCGCAAAGCATGGGCGGCAAGTGCGAGGTGTTCATCGATCACGGCTATCCTTTCGTTTACAACGATCCTGAAGTAGCTGCCAACGTCAAAAAATGGGCGATAGAGTTGCTTGGCGAAGATAAGGTGGTTGATTTGCCGTTGCGTATGACAGCAGAGGATTTCAGCTATTTTGCCAACGAAGTGCCATCATGTTTCTACCGGCTGGGCGTTGCCAACAACGCGCGCGGTATCAACTCCGGATTGCATACCAGCACTTTCGATGTGGACGAAAAAAGTCTCGAAACTTCCATCGCATTTATGTCGTGGATTGCAATCAATGCGTTGGCAGTAGAATAGAAGTCGGAAGTTTGGGAGGAGAAATCTGACAAAAAGAGAATTGTCATAATTTTACTAAAAAATAAAAACGAATGAATCGTCAACAACTGATCGATCTGATCCGCTGCAAGCAGTCGTTTCTGTGTATTGGCCTCGACAGCGACCTGGCCAAAATCCCGCATCATTTACTTTCTACAGATGATCCACTTTTTGAGTTTAACCGGCAAATCATCGATGCCACGCACGATCTGGCTGTGGCCTACAAGCCCAACCTGGCGTTTTACGAAAGTCAGGGCAGCCGCGGATGGCGCAGTCTGGAGCGAACCATGGAATATCTCCAGCCGCATGGCGAAAATATTTTCACAATTGCCGATGCCAAGCGTGGCGATATTGGCAACACTTCGGGGCAATATGCGCGGGCATTTTTGGCCGCACCACCCGATGGCTTTGGCTTCGATGCCATCACGGTGGCGCCTTACATGGGCAGCGATTCGGTAATTCCGTTTTTTGCTTATCGCAATAAGTGGGTCATTTTGTTGGCGCTCACCTCCAATCCTGGTGCCGACGATTTTGAAACACAGCCGATGCGCGATGGCCGTCCGCTCTATGAGCGCGTGCTGGAAATATCTCAACAATGGGGCGATGCCGAAAATATGATGTATGTGGTAGGTGCAACCCGCGCTGAACTTCTGGGAGAGGTTCGTAAGCTCGTTCCCGCTCATTTTCTTTTGGTTCCTGGCGTAGGCGCGCAGGGTGGCAACTTGCACGAAGTCTGTCGCCACGGCATTACCGCCGATTGCGGGCTTATTATTAATTCCTCGCGTGAAATCATTTATGCCTCCGCTGGAGAGGATTTTGCCATTGCAGCTCGCAAACGGGCATTGTCGTTGCAACTGCAGATGCAAAAGGAATTGGAACGGGTGGGATTGGTTTGATTATTAAAAAAAGAACACAGATAACACGTATTCTACAGATAAAGCACAGATAGAAAATCCGTGTAAACCCGCCTGATCAGCGTCATCTGTGTTCCATCAAATTTTATTCTTCAATAGCTTTTACGCCGGGCAGTTCTTTGCCTTCGATGTATTCGAGCATGGCGCCACCGCCAGTTGAGACGTAGCTCACGCGATTGGCCAGGCCATATTTATTAATAGCTGCCACCGAGTCGCCGCCACCAATGAGCGAATAAGCGCCTTTGTCGGTAGCTTCGGCAACCTTTTCAGCAATTAAGCGTGTTCCCTTCGCAAAGTTTTCCATCTCAAACACGCCCATCGGTCCATTCCAGAGGATGGTTTTGGAATTGCCGATGACTTCAGCAAAACGTTCACGACTCTCAGGTCCAATGTCCAGCCCCATCCATTCGTCGGGAATCTTATCGGCAGGTGCAGTTTTGTGGTTGGCGTCGTTTTCAAATTTATCAGCGATAACTGCATCTGTCGGGATGAGAAGCTGAACCCCCTTTTCTTTGGCGTCGGCAATAGCTTGTCGGGCCGTTTCGATTAGGTCTTCTTCGATGAGCGAGTTGCCGGTATGGCCGCCCTGCGCTTTTATAAAGGTAAACATCATGCCTCCGCCGATGATCAGATTATCGACTTTGCCGAGTAGGTTTTTGATGATCTCAATCTTTCCGGAGACTTTGGCGCCTCCAAGTATTGCCGTGAAGGGACGTTTGGGATCTTTCAGAACATTGTTGATGTGCGTCAGCTCGTTGGCCATTACGTAGCCAAAATATTTGTCTTTAGGGAAAAAGCTGGCAATGATGGTGGTGGAGGCATGGGCGCGGTGGGCGGTGCCAAAAGCATCGTTCACATATACGTCGGCCAGTGCGGCCAGCTCACTGGCAAAGTTGCGGTTGCCTTTGGTTTCTTCTTTATGAAACCGCAGATTTTCGAGCAATAGTACGTCCCCATTTTTCATTGCAGCAGCTTTGCGACGCGGTTCTTCACCAATACAATCGTTGGCAAATTGTACTTCGCGGCCAAGTCGTTCGCTCAACGCTGGTACCAGATGCTTCAACGAATATTTCTCCTCCGGGCCTTCTTTGGGCCGACCCAGATGCGACATGATGATGGCCATGCCGCCGTCGTTCAAAATCTTTTTTATGGTAGGAATGGCGGCATCAATGCGGGTGAAGTCAGTGATGTTCTGTTGCTCGTCGAGCGGAACATTGAAATCGACACGGATGATGGCGCGGAGTCCATTAAAATTAAGGTTATCAATAGTTTTCATATTCAAATAGTTTTTAAAATTTTCAGGATTCAAATGTTTTGGTGCAAAAATAAGATAAACCGGAACAATCCGGAGAAGAGAAAGGTCAAAAAGATAAATCACAAATAAATTACAAAGAACAAATTTCAAAGCGTCTAAGAGTTTGGGTCATTGAGTTTTTGGTTTTGAGATTTATTTCGATATTGTTTTATTGTAATTTGGAATTTATTGATAATATGCCGAAATGGAGCAGAATGACTATCACTAACTGACACCAAAGCATTCATTACAAAGTGAAATCTCATAAAAAGGTTTCCTATTTTTGCAAAAAAAAGTTAGCTATGAAATTTACCGGAACCATCCACAGCAAGCAGCCCACCATTGCCACCTCCATTTTTGCCACCATGTCGGCGCTGGCTAATGAACACCAGGCACTCAACCTTTCGCAGGGATTTCCTGATTTCGACATCTCCGAAGAGATGATCAGCCGGGTGCACCATTACATGCAAAAAGGTTTTAACCAGTATGCACCAATGCCCGGAGTTCCATCATTAAGAAAAGCAATCAGCGATATGGCCTCAAAGCTCCACGGCATTTCTTATGATCCCGACACCGAGATCACTATCACAGCCGGCGCCACACAAGCCATCTTTACGGCCATTGCTGCTTTTATCCGCGACGACGACGAAGCAATTATTTTTGAACCGGCTTACGATACGTATGCTCCGGCTGTAAAAGTAAATGGAGGCCGTGTAAAGTACGCCCGTCTGCAAATGCCCGACTATACGATCAACTGGGAGCAAACCGCCCGACTTATCAGCAGCCACACCCGGATGATCATCATCAACACGCCGCACAACCCAAGCGGGGCTGTTCTTACAGCGGAAGATATGGAGCAGCTCAGTCGTTTAACTCAAAATACCGACGTCCTGGTTTTGAGTGACGAAGTGTACGAACATCTTATCTTCGATGGCTTGCAACACGAAAGTGCCTGCCGTTATCCGCAGTTGGCGCAGCGCAGCCTGGTGATTGGCTCGTTTGGAAAAACATTTCATGCCACAGGATGGAAGACAGGTTATGTGATGGCGCCAGAAAACCTGATGAAAGAATTCCGTAAGATGCACCAGTGGGTGGTTTTTGCTACAAACACGCCCATACAAATGGCGCTTGCCGATATGCTTGCTGACGCGAAAAACTACACTTCGCTGGCAGCTTTTTACCAGCAGAAGCGCGACTTGTTTCTGGAGGTCATTGCTGGCTCCCGTTTTAAAGTGGTTCCCTCGCATGGCACCTATTTCCAGTGCCTCGACTACAGCGCCATCTCAGACGCCCGCGAAACCGATTTTGCTACCACGCTCGTTACGCAACACAAGATAGCCGCTATTCCCGTTTCGCCATTTTACCACGATGGCAAAGACGATAAGATATTGCGTTTTTGTTTTGCTAAAAAAGAAGAAACCCTTCGTAAAGCAGGTGAGATTTTATGCAAGATTTAATTGTTACCCCCGTTCAGGCTAATTTGGTGTGGGAAGATTCCGCTGCCAATCTCAAATCTTTTGATAAGCAACTTTCAGAGGTAGCGCTACCAACAGATCTGGTGGTGCTGCCCGAAATGTTTAATACCGGGTTTTCCATTAATCCCGATCTTGCTGAAGAACCAGAGGGCCGGACATTCGGCTGGATGCAAGAAAAAGCCCGGTCGATGCAATCCGTCGTCACCGGAAGTGTGCTCACCCTGGAAAGTGGGAAATGTTACAACCGCCTCTATTGGATTTCTCCTGACGGCAGCTACCAGAGCTACGACAAAAGGCATCTTTTCCGGTTGGGAAAAGAATGGCAGGAATTTACGGGTGGCAATAGTTTGCTCACCGTCACGCTCAAAGGCTGGAAAATAAGGCCGCTGATCTGCTACGACCTGCGCTTCCCGGTTTGGGCGCGCAACCGCTATCGCGACGGAAACTTTGATTATGATTTGTTGATCTATATTGCCAACTGGCCCACCGTTCGCAGCCATGCCTGGCAACAACTGCTCATGGCGCGTGCCATTGAGAACCAGTCTTTTGTTATTGGTGTTAATCGGGTAGGGGATGACGGGAACAACATCCACCATACCGGCCACAGCGCCATCCTCGACGCCGAAGGAAAATATCTGTATCAGGCTCCAGCCGAAACTCCATCAGCACCCAACGTAATGCTTCATCCTGACCAGCTCCTCGAATTCCGCAAGCGCTTTGGTTTTTATATGGATTGGGATGCGTTTGAGGTGAAGGGGTTGGAATAAAAGCAGAATCGAATTTCGAATAAAGGCTGACTTGCGGTGGCTTCGGTCGGGGGCTGAGCCTGTCGAAGCCTCAACTACGCTCAACCAACGCAACCGCCGAAGTCGGATGGAATTTGGAATTTTGAATTATAAGTTTCGGAAACCTAAATTTGTACAAGCATCAAAACTCGATTCAATTCCACGGCTTATTAAAATCTTACCTCCAATCTCTTCCTTCTAATCTTTCCCTCCCAAAATCATCAATTTCTTTGTGTGCTGAAAAGATTTACTTTCGCAGGCTGCATTCTATGAAAAAAATGAACATCATTATAGCCGGCGACGGCGAGGTTGGGTTTCACCTGGCAAAGTTGCTGGTGGGCGAAAACCATGACATCACGGTGGTTGACCCGAACAGCGACCTGCTCAAGCTTATCGAGGCGCACACCGACCTGATGACCATTCCCGGCGACAGTACTCAAATCAGCGTGCTGGAACGCGCCAACGTCCGGCATACCGACCTGCTCATCTCCGTGGTGCACGACGAACAAACCAATCTGATAACTGCTATCATCGGCAAGAAGCTTGGCGCCAAACGCACCATTGCCCGCGTGAACAATACTGAATATCTGGAGCCTAAAAACAGCGAACTCTTCAAGTCGCTTGGCGTGGATCATCTGGTTTGTCCTGAAAGGCTTGCCGCCGAAGAAATAGTGAATCTCCTCGAACAAACGGCTGCCACTGAGACTTTTGAATTTTCGGACGGGAAACTTATCCTCTTTCTTATCAAGCTCGATGAAAAAGCCAAAGTGGTGGGCAAAACCCTCGACGCTATCGCTTCGGAGTTCCCATATCTCGATTTCAGGGCGGTTGCAATCCATCGCAATTCGAAAACTATCATCCCGCGTGGCAACGATGAGTTTAGAATAGGCGATCTGGCTTATGTAATCACACGCCCTGATGGCATCAAGACACTGCTGAACTTAGGTGGGAAAAAAGAGTATGAAATTAAAAAAGTGATGATTGTCGGCGGAGGGCGTATCGGACATAAAACAGCGACGCGTCTGCAAAAAATCTACGATCTGAAGTTGCTCGAGATAGACCGCGATAAGAGTATCCTGCTTGGCAACGAATTGAACGATGTGCTGGTAATAAATGGCGACGCACGCGACATAGAACTACTGCAGGACGAAGGCATCGAGGATATGGATGCATTTATCGCCGTGACCGACAACAGCGAAACCAATATTCTTACCTGCCTGCATGCCCGCAAGTTTGGCGTGAAAAAGACCATCGCCCTGGTCGAAAATATCGACTACATCGACATTTCTCAAAATATTGGCATCGACACCATCATTAACAAAAAGATAATCACGGCAAGTTATATCGCCCGTTTTACGATGGGCTCTGAGGTTTTATCATCCAAAGTCTTGCACGGCATCGATGCGGAAGTATATGAATTTGTAGTAAAAGCCGACTCAGAGGTGACCAAAAAACCTATCCGCAAGCTGCGGTTTCCGGAAGAAGCGATCATCGGAGGCATTGTGCGTGGCGACGACAGCTACATCGCTGTGGGAAATTTCCGTATTCGGGAAGGAGATAAAGTGGTGGTATTCTCGCTGCCATCGGCGGTGCCAAAAATCGATAAACTTTTTAACTAAAGGCGATGGCCCGCACCAGGAAAATAAACTTCGATATTATTCTGCGTGTCCTGGGGATACTGCTCATCATCGAAGGCAGTTTCATGGCTACTGCTTTGGGATTCTCTGCCTATTACGGTGGGAAAGAAGCTTTTGTCTGGAGTTTTGTTGACGGGTTGCACGAATTCTGGTCCATTGCTATAAGCGCTTTGTTTACGCTTTTGGTGGGACTTCTGCTGTATATTATTCCCCACAAGGAGGCGAGCAAAGTCATTGGCAAACGCGAAGGTTACATCATCGTTTCCACAGCCTGGGTTGTTATTTCGCTTTTTGGAGCTTTGCCTTTTGTTGTCAGCGGCTGTATCCCATCCTACACGGATGCTTTTTTTGAAACAATTTCAGGCTTTACAACCACTGGTGCTACCATCCTTACGGATGTGGAGGCCATGCCCGAAGGATTGCTTTTCTGGCGCTCTACCACCCATTGGATTGGCGGCATGGGCATAATTGTGCTGTCGCTTGCCATTCTGCCTTTTTTGGGAATTGGTGGCATGCAGCTATTCATTGCCGAGGTGCCCGGCCCCACTCCCGACAGGCTCCGCCCGCGCATCACACAAACCGCCAAACGACTGTGGGGCATTTATGTGCTGCTGACAGTGGTTGAAACACTACTGCTAATGCTGGGCGGCATGAACTTCTTCGATGGAATCTGTCATGCATTTGGAACCATGGCCACCGGAGGGTTTTCTACAAGAAACACCAGTGTTGCAGGATTTTCGCCATACATTCAGTACGTCATCGCTATTTTTATGATCCTTGCCGGTACCAACTTTACGCTGCATTATCTTGCGCTGCATGGCCGGATCAGGGAGATTTGGCGCAATGAAGAGTTTCGTTATTATATCTACACTATTTTACTGGTCTCCTCCATCATTACCATTGCATTGGTGTGGAGCAACCTGGGCAGCGGCGTTGAGCAGGCTTTTCGCGACAGCATTTTTACCGTGTCATCCATCATTACGACCACAGGTTTCATCACAGTCGACTACTTGAAGTGGCCGGGAGCGTTATGGTTTTTGATTTTTATGCTGATGTTTGTTGGCGGCAGTGCAGGTTCTACGGCTGGTAGCATAAAGGTCGTGAGGCAGTTGTTGTTGTTTAAAAATAGTTTGTTGGAGCTAAAACGTCTGATGCATCCGCAGGCGGTAATTCCTGTGCGCATGAATGGCCGCCCTGTGTCGCAGGATATCATTTTTAATGTGCTTGCTTTTTTCCTCATCTACATCATCATTTTCGCTATCGGAACTTTTGTAATGTCGTTGCTGGGCCTCGATTTCGAAACTGCCATTGGTTCTGCTGCCACAACGCTGGGCAACGTTGGACCGGGTCTTGGCGCTGTGGGCCCTGTGGGGAATTTCTCAATGATTCCTGATATCGGGAAATGGTTTCTTTCGTTTCTGATGCTACTGGGGCGCCTCGAGCTTTTTACGGTGCTTATCTTGTTCTCGCCGGTATTCTGGAAAAGGTAAGGCCGCATAAAAGAATCCGCGAATTGACACATATTACGCCTAATTCACACGAAAATTTATCACTTCTTTTTTTGACGTTTCGAGGTCCTGCGGGCATTCAAAAGTCGCGAACAGGAAATAATTTTCCATCATGTAGCTAAGTGACGAAGGAAGATATGGAACCGATAGGTGAAGGTCAATAGAAAGTTTTAGGATATCTTCTCAGATAAAAATTAGAGCACATTCGATTGAGGAGCGGACAACAAAATCATTTACTGCCGCCGGTGAAAACCTTACAAATATGCGCTGTTAGTCGCTTTTCGGCAATAAAACTAAGATTTTTTGTTTCTAAGATGTTATTATTGCAAATGGTATCAATAGCTATTAATCTTTTTTGAAACTTTTCAACCAAAATAAATTGGCTCTGGAGGCGGTGCCTTCGTATCAAAAGATATGGAATCTGTCGTATCCGATCCTTCTGAGTCTGCTTGCGCAAAATTTAATTGCTGTAATCGACACCGCCTTTTTGGGTAGGGTAGGAGAGGTAGAGCTGGGAGCTTCGGCCATTGGCGGCTTGTTTTACTACTGGATTTTTATGCTCGGCTTCGGATTTGGCACCGGAGCGCAAATACTTATGGCGCGCCGCAATGGCGAGGGCAATTACAAGCAGGTAGGCCGCATCTTCGACCATACCATGTATATTTTTGTGGCGATGGGTGCGCTGCTTATCGTTTTGATTCAATTTCTGGCGCCACCGTTTCTGGATGCCTTCATTTCGTCACCTGATATTTACAATGCATCCATCGACTATCTCGATTATCGGATATGGGGAATCCTATTTGCCTTTACCAATGTGGCTTTTCGTGGCTATCTGGTGGGAACCACACGCACCGGACTGCTGGGAATCAGCGCAGCCATCATGGCCATCGTCAACATTGCACTTGACTATGTATTAATATTCGGACATTTTGGCTTCCAAAAAATGGGAATCTCCGGTGCTGCACTGGCTTCAGTGATATCAGAAGGAGTTGCTGCCCTATTTTTTATTGTGGCCACCCTCAGCAGCAAAACCAGTAAGAAGTACCATGTGTTCCGCCTGCCACGTTTCGATTTTGGTATTGTCCGGCGCATCTGGAGCCTTTCGGTGTTTATCATGCTCCAAAATTTCGTTTCGATTGCTGCCTGGTTTATGTTCTTTTTGGTCATTGAGCATCTGGGTGAACGACCGTTGGCGGTATCCAATATCATTCGAAGTCTTTACACGCTGCTGATGATTCACATTTGGTCGTTTAGCACACTAATAAATACGCTGGTGAGCAATGCTATTGGCGAGGGCCGCCGGGATTCCGTTATCCCAATCATTCATAAAGTAAACCGGATGGGCATTGCTTTTTCCTTCGTAGTACTTGCTTTGGCTCTGCTCATTCCCGATTTGCTCATCCGCATCTACACCGACGATCCGATCCTCATTGCCGAGTCTAAACCAGTGCTGCTGGTGGTTCTGGGTGCCATCATTCCAATGACGATTTCCGTCAACTGGTTTAGCGGGGTGTCAGGTACCGCCAATACGCGCAGCGCCCTCGCCATCGAAATGGCTACCATCGGGATTTATATCATTTACGTGATGGCGCTTACCTATGTTTTCAAAGCGTCATTGCCACTTATCTGGACGTCGGAATATGTCTATAACGCAATCATTGGCGTCAGTTCCTGGTATTATCTCAGGTATGGCAATTGGCGGAAGAAGGTGATTTGATGAATTCCAAATCCCATATTGGATCACTGGTGTTCGGTTAAAAACAATAGATTCTTCGCTAAGCTCAGAATGACAAGGGCTTGCGATGGATTGGAGGAGGGAGGGCTAA